>JAIXUI010000117.1 GCA_027484125.1 Bacteroidota bacterium
GTCACAGCTCCAAACTAGCAACAGCATCAAGGAAAAAATCAGGTATTTCATGATCATGTATTTAAAAAGTAACGTATTCTTAAGGCCATATTCAACCCAGCTTCATCGCTGAAATACCGAAAACGGTTCAAGTAATCACGATAAACCTGGTTGAAAAGATTATTGATAGACAGGCTTAAAATCAGATTTTGATTTTTTAGCTTCCAATTCCCGCCAACTTCGAAACGGGTAAGCAAAACTGCTTCTGGAGGAAGCAAGTAGTCGGAATTGATCACCGGTAATCTATTTTGTTTAAACAGACGCGCAAAGCCTAACAAAACAAAACCGGACTGAGCTCCAGACTTTTTCCAAAAATTCATTTCAAAACGCTTTTTAAAATTGAATTCAGCTCGATCAGCCGGCATAGGTGCCAACCATGTTTGAGCAGAAACATCAAACGCTAACACGGTTTGAAAGCGCGCTTCAACAGTAAAATTGCGAATAGGCTCTACAAAAAACATCCAGTTTCCTCCATTTAACCAAGCATTGGTTTGGGTGAAAGAAAAAGATGGAAACGCACCGCGAATGGTCAGCACGGGGACTCCATCAGGGCGTGCATAGATAAATCCCGGTAAAAACTGACTAAAAATCTGCTGTTGAAATCCGATTCGATTCGCCCAATAGCTCCGTTCTAACCTCCATGAAACCCGAATCCCTCCTTCTTGTTTCAACCCGGCATCGCCTCGTTCAAAACTTGAGGTTCCATGGTGAAGTCCGTTTACAAACAATTCATTAACCTGCGGTGGGCGCCACAAAATCGACCATTCAAACTGCTGGCTATTCCCTTGCTGCTCCTGCATGACCAACTGCATACTTGCTGCTGCACTGAACCAATTTCGCTGGTCTGAAAAAAGTCGCCCATTCTGATTGCGAAATGTCTCCAAAAAGTGATAGTCAAGACGCACTCCTGAATACCAAACGAATTTCCCCCTTTGCTTTCGCCAATTGGCATACCAACCTGGATTCAACTGTCGGTAATTCGGGATAAAAAAACGGGAACCAGACCAAGTGTTTTCCCTGAAATTGCCGGCCAAACCGGTTGAAAACTGCTTACCGGAATGCCATTCTCCATACAATTGAAAAGAGGTGAGCGTTAAATCCAATTCAGGATTTTCAGAAATCCTGGCGAGGTCAAACTCTTTTCGACGGTTCTGTTGGGCAGTGAGTTGAACCTGCCAGTGGCGTTGGTCTTCCTGCGCCGACAAATACCTGAAACGGCCCGTCCAGTGGTTAACTTCCTGCCTTGGACGGTCTATTTCATAACTAAACTCGTCCTTATTGAACAACGGCTTCGGACGCTGAATGGCCAACAATAGGTCCGTAACGTTGCCAATCTGGCTGCCCAAGAAAATGCCGGAGGTAGATTGAAACCAACTTCCATCGGCTTCAATCCAGCCTTTTTTTAGCGGAAATTTGGTTTCTACTGTCAACGAATTATCCTGAAAACCAGTGTTATAGAGCCAATAACCAGGAGTTGAAGTATTTCCGGCCTTTCTACCTGACCACGACAAACGCCATTGAAGTCCGGCTAAAGCAGCTTCGTCACCGGCTATGCTTAAAAAGCCGTTCCACAACCGGTTGTTGGACATATAAGCAGAACCTACCTCGACCTTCCTTTTTCCCTCCTGAGGGAGAGGCTCCGGAAGCAGTTCTACCATCGCCCCAATGGCATCAGCTCCCATGCGAAAGGAACGAGCCGGGATCATCAATTTTATCCTTCCAGCCTGTGCAGGATCTATTTCAGGTGCGTGGTCTTGTCCCCATTGCTGGCTCTCAAGCCTCGCGCCCCTGTTTACATAAATAATTCTGCTATCCGTTAAACCATTGATAACAGGCTTTTGAATTCCTACGCCTGTTTGTTGTAAAGTAATTCCGGGAAGTGTACTCAGTAATTCACCCAAGCTTTTCCCCGATTGATTGTTGATGTTGTTCCTATCCAGTTGATTAACAATCGGAGATTGAGGCAACAGCGGCTGAATTTGTACTTCACTGAGTTGATAAATCTGATGCGACATAACCACACGAATTGAAGCAGATTGGAGCAACTCCACAGTTTTAACAACGTCAGGACAACCCAGATGAGAAAAAGTTAGCTTATAGGTGCCCAATTCAAGCGGAAAAAAAGTAGCCTGACCAGCCTTATTGGTTAGGGCTTGTAAATGGCCTGGCATGCAGCGAATGGAAACCAGATCGAGTGGCTGTTGTGTGGCTGAATCCATTACTGTAATATGGATAGAGTACTGATTGGCCCCTTGGCCATAGGCGACCGTTGAAAACCAACTCAGCAAGAAAAACAGTAGGAGCCTCATTAATGCAACTAAGTTGCAAATATATCCTTCTCTTTGAGAAAAGGTTTGAGTTAAATACGAAGAAGGATAGAATAGTTGCGGGAATAAATAAAAAAGGGAGGCCGAAGCCTCCCATTATGTCGGGGTACCAGGATTCGAACCTGGGACCCCCTGCTCCCAAAGCAGGTGCGCTAGCCGGACTGCGCTACACCCCGATTTCCCTGGCGGAGGGTGTGGGATTCGAACCCACGGACCGCTCTCACGGTCACGGTTTAGCAAACCGCTCCTTTAACCACTCAGGCAACCCTCCCGAAGGGAATGCAAAGATAAGTGTCGATTTGAGCTTTAAAAACCCTCTGCACAATTTTTTTCAAGAAATTTTAGAACAAACCGTGTAACTGACTGTCGATGAGTTGGATAACCTTTCCCAAATCTTCAGGATTATCTGAATAGTCAATGTTATCAGCATCAATGATAAGCAAACGCCCTTCTTTATAGCTGTTGATCCAATCTTCATAGCGATCATTTAATCGTTTGAGATAATCCAAACGGATACTATCCTCGTAATCACGGCCTCTTTTCTGGATTTGGCGTACCAAAGTGGGTACGGAAGCGCGGAGGTAAATCAATAAGTCAGGTGGAGAAATGAGGTTGGTAATGGAAGTGAAAAGGTTAGAATAGTTCTCAAAATCTCTTACCGACATCAATCCCATTTCATAAAGATTTGGAGCGAAGATGTTGGCGTCCTCGTAGATAGTTCTATCCTGAATAACCGGTCTGTTATTCCTTCTGATATCCAGAATCTGTTTGAAGCGGCTATGCAAGAAGAAGATTTGCAAATTGAATGACCAACGCTGCATATCTTGGTAGAAATCGTGGAGATAAGGATTGTTATCTACATCTTCAAAATGAGTTTCCCAACCATAATGCTTCCCGAGCAAGGTTGTAAGCGTAGTCTTACCGGAGCCGATGTTACCGGCTACCGCAATGTGGTTCACCATACGTCTGCAAATTTCAACGGAATCCCATCACTTGACGCACTTCGGTCAAAGTTTTTCGGGCGCTTTCACGGGCTTTCTCCGCTCCCATCAGGGCTGTTTTGTCTAAAAGTGCCTGATTGGCACTAAACTCCTTGATTCTTTCTCTCAACGGACCGAGAAATTGTTCCATATCTGCTGCCAACTGCTTCTTCAAATCGCCATATCGAATGCTGCAATCGGCATAAGCGCTTTGAAAATGCTGCAAGGTTTCAGGCTGGGAAACCAGTCCCATCAAGGTAAAAATGTTGGCAATCGGTTCAGAAACTGGACTATTGGGTTCGGTTGGGCCTGAGTCGGTGACTGCACGCATGATTTTCTTTTTCACAGCAGCAGGGTCTTCATTCAGATAAATGGCATTGGCGGCTCCTTCACTTTTACCCATTTTACCTGTACCATCTAAGCCGGGCACTTTTACCAAAGCACCGGAGAAGTTGTAGGCATAAGGCTCTGGAAAGGTTTCAGTTTGATAGAAGTGATTGAAGCGGTTGGCGAAATTTCTCGCCATCTCCAAATGCTGCTCTTGGTCCTTCCCTACCGGAACAAATTGTCCTTTATGCAGAAGAATATCCGCAGCCATTAATACGGGATAGGTTAGCAATCCGGCATTTACATTCTCAGGATGCTTTCTTACTTTATCCTTGAAAGAGGTACAGCGTTCCAATTCTCCTACATAAGCCTGCATATTCAGAAGCATATAGAGCTCAGAAGTTTCAGGTACATCGCTTTGGTAGTAAAGCGTCACCTTTTCCGGGTCGAGGCCGCAAGCCAGATATTCTGCCAAAACAGTTCTGGAATTGGCCTTTAATGCGGCAGGATCCGGATGAGTAGTAAGGGCATGATAATCAGCGATGAAGAAATAACATTGGTCTTGCTCCTGCATCCGAAGAAAATTGGCAACTGCCCCGAAGTAATTGCCGATATGGAGCTGACCTGTGGCGCGAATACCACTGACAACGATAGACATGAAGGCCGAAAATAGGGAATATTCCTAAATTCGTCTTGTGTTCAAGTTGCTAACCCTCTGGCGAAAGTTTCGTGCCCTCCGCTTTTTGATGCTTTTTGCCTTAAGCTTTCTGGTGTTGCTTCCATGGTTTTATCCTTGGTTGAAGAACCCCGCTAAGCATAGCCAAGCACACCAATTGCGTGTAAGATGGGCGGCTTTTCTTTTTAAATTCATGGGAATAAGCTGGCGTGTACACCATGAATTCGAACCGGAAAAAGGCCAGGCTTACATCATTTGCGCGAATCACTTTTCATATTTAGACATACCAACATTGGCTTTAACTTATCCGGGGTTTCTAAGGTTTGTGGCGAAAGAAGAGCTGGAGAAAATACCCCTTTTCGGGATGTTTTTTCGCACCCTTGACCTGAGTGTTTCACGCCAAAATGCCAGAAAAGCATCCAAAAGCATGATGCTGGCCGCAGAATACCTAAAAAAAGGCGAATCCATTGTTATTTTCCCTGAAGGAGGTATCAAAGAAACCGCACCTCATGTATCTCGTTTCAAAAACGGAGCCTTCAAATTGGCTGCTGAAACAGGTATTCCTATCTTACCTGTATCCATTTTAGGGAACGATTATTTGTTAGGCAATGGTGACCTGCCTGAAATGCGACGTGGACATACCCAAGTCGTCTTTCATCCTCCTATTTTTGCGAAAGATGAAACTCCTGAAACCATTGAAAAGTTGACACAGGAAACTTATCTACTCATCTCACAAACAGTACTGCAACATGCAAATCGATAAAGAAACCGTACGTAAACTTGCCCATCTGGCTCGGTTGGAGTTTGATGAAAACTCTGCTGAAACCATGGTGAACGACATGAACCGAATGTTGGACTTCGTAGCCAAACTAGACGCCATAGATGTAAGTCAGGTTGAACCTTTGATTTACATGAATGAAGATGTAAACGTTTGGCGTAAAGATGAAGTCATCAATACCATAACGCATGAAGAGGCGCTGAAAAACGCTCCTAAGAAAGATACTGACTTCTTCCGCGTTCCGAAAGTCATTGAAAAATGAAGCACAACGCCGACATCATTCGGCTCACTGATATCGGAAGAATGTACCGAATGGGTGATGAGGAAATTCACGCCCTGCGTTCGGTCACAGTCAACATCAAAAAAAACGAATATGTGGCCATGATGGGTCCTTCAGGCTCCGGAAAGTCCACCTTGATGAACATGATTGGCTGCCTGGATACGCCAAGTAAAGGCCAATATGTGCTTAACGGTCAGGATGTGAGCAACATGGACGACAATCAATTGGCCGAGGTTAGAAATAAGGAAATCGGGTTTGTCTTCCAAACCTTCAACCTTCTTCCACGATTAAGTGCATTGGAAAATGTTGCGCTACCTCTGGTGTATGCTGGCATGCCCAAAGCGCAACGACTCAAGCGTGCGGAAGAAGTGTTGGCGTTAGTGGGCTTGGGTAATCGGATGAATCACAAACCCAACGAGATGTCAGGTGGACAACGGCAACGGGTGGCAGTAGCACGTGCGTTGGTGAATCATCCTTCTATCATCCTCGCCGACGAGCCCACCGGAAACCTCGACTCCAAAACTTCTTACGAGATCATGGGGTTATTCGAGGAAATACACCAACAAGGAAACACGATTATCCTCGTAACCCACGAAGAAGACATTGCACGTCACGCTCACCGAATAGTCAGGTTGCGCGATGGTCTTGTAGAATCAGACCTGCCCAACGAGGCTATTGCGACCACGAAAAAAGCAGATTCATGAAAATTTATACCAAAACAGGTGACCAAGGGCAAACCTCTCTAATAGGAGGTACCAGAGTCCCTAAGCATCACCTACGGATTGAGGCTTACGGCACCTTAGACGAGTTAAACTCATGGTTAGGACTTATCCGCGACCAAGACATCAACGAGACCCATAAGATTGTATTAACGGATTTACAGCATGCGATTTTCTGCCTAGGCTCTCAATTGGCAGCAGATCCGGAAGCCAGTAAAATGAAGCTACCGGATGTGAAGCAAGAGGACGTACAAATGCTTGAAAACCAAATTGATTGGATGAACGAGCGCTTGCCGGAGTTAAAGAATTTCATTCTACCCGGAGGAAACACCCCCGCCTCTTATTGCCATGTTGCGAGATGTGTGTGCAGGCGTGCGGAGCGTTTGATGACAGAATTGCATGAGCATCAACCTATTCAGTTGCTGTACCTTTCCTTTATCAATCGCCTTTCCGACTACCTCTTCACCCTTGCTCGCAAGCTCTGTTACGAGCATAATAACGAAGAAATCCTCTGGAAAACTAGGCCTTAATTGGAGGCTTTTTCTGCAAACCAGATTACGGCATATTGCCCTGCAATTGCCACTCCCACCCCTATCCATTGATTGTCGCTCCATGCACCTTGGTTGCTGATTAATGGATAGTGGGAAGGACTTTCTTTCCAAGACTTCATTGCCTCTTCCGGCGTCGCTTTTTGGGAATGCGCAAAGGCTATTTCGAAGCCATTTTCATCCATACCTGCTACCTCTTTGGGCTTCGACCACATTTTAGCCGCTTGCTTATGGTCGGAGGTGTAACAACAGGCGCTCCAGTTCCCATTTGAAGACCAAGAATGCAGGTTACAAGGTGGAATTGGAGGATGATTGGTAAGGTCTTTCACATGTGCCCTAGCTACTCGTTGTAAGCCGGGGATGATGGTTAATTTCGGTAAATTGAGTTTGATTCTTTCTTCATTTAACAACTTCAACAACAAGGCTTCTTGAGCATTCAGTTGAAGTGCTTTTTGATCTTGTGCCCAAGCAGAAGGCAAATGCCACAGACTTAGGTATAAAAGAAGTAAAGTAGAACACAGAAATCTCATAGGTTTCAATCAGAAATAGCGGTAAAATATTGCTTTAGGCATGAAATTTTGCATTCTGATGCACCTTACTCCTTCTTCATTATCCACATGCATCCAATACTTTGGCTAAAATGAAATTTATGGAATCATTACTTCTTGAGGTTCTGAGAAATATTCGGATTGAGCGCCAGCATACCGCAACCAATACTTCACTTTTTGTCCAGAACTAAGTCCTGAATCTTCAAACTTCATGGTTTCTTCCTTCAAGTTTTGAATGGTTCGTGGAAGCTGATCACCTACCTGACGAATGAGTGCAACAAAGCCATTGTCTTCCCGACGCTTGCATTCCCATTCAACTAACACTTTGTTTTTTTCAGATAACCATTTGACTGTAAATCCAATAAAGAAATCTTTCTTTCTCAATGGCGCTTTGATGGTGGCCCACCTTGAGTAATCGGATTCATTTCCGGTGCTATCCACTGCCACCAAGCGATAAGTAATTGAGGCGTGAGCACTAAAAGTAGAATCAAGGAAGTCCACAACCTCATGGCCCGAAATCTCCATCATGGGAATGACTTCCCAATTAGACTCATTCAACTTTCGCTCAATTCTATGCAGCTTCACATCTTCACTTTGACTAGGCAAAATGGAAAGCTGAATCGCTTCACCCAGTGTTTTGATATTGACAATAACCGGAGGCTCCGGGGCGACTAAGTCGGGACGTTTAACAAAAAGCAAAGGGCCTAAATCAGAAACATTATCCGATAAATCCACCGTGGTGAGGCGGTAAAACACCTTAGTAGTTAGACTTTTCTTCATCAGAGTATCTTGAAAAAAAGTATCCACCATGGCTCGGGGCGTTACCAAAGCAAAAGCATGGTCTGCAGCGTAGGCTCTGTACAAACGATAACCTTGTAAATCAGAAGAAGCAGAGGCTTTCCAAGATAATCGAACAATGCCATTGGTATCTGCAACCCCTGAAATCCATTCCGGAATTTCTGGAGCAACAGAATCTTTCCCAAAAACCAATTGAGAAGCCGATGAAACAGAATTTCCTGCGGTATCAAAGGCCATAATCTGGTAATAAACCCCGGTAGATGGAGGCGCTACAGTATCAGTCCAGGTTCTCGTTGATGGACTTAATGGAGCAGAAACTGGGACAAAACCTGCGGCAGCCTGCTCAGATTTCAACACAATGAAACCCTTTAAATCGGCAGAATTTCCGGAAAAAGACCAATTTAATCGAGTATTGATCCCCAAGTTTTGAATAGTTTCCCATTCCGGAACCGCCGGTGGAGTTACATCTTTTGCTTGGGCCAATAAGCGCTGTTTCCCTTCCACCCGTTCCCCAAATGCGGTAATTCCCACAAGTCTATACTCCCACATTTCATAGGCTTTTAGGCCGGTATCTGAAAAGCTGGAGCGTAACATAGGCCCTTGATAAGCTTCATCGGAATAAGTGTAAGGATATTGGTGAAGCGGAAAGAATGCCTCATTTCCAGGCTTCGATTTCTCTATCCACCAAGCAGAGAACTGTTGTGGGGCGAAAGTCCACTCTAATTTAACCGCGCTTCCTGTTTCAAAAGCCTTCATAGCAGGAGGTTCGGGCAAGGTATCCGGAAAGCGGGTGTCCACCAAGACATAAGCTGTATCGGACTTGCCATAAATCGGTTTTCTAAAGGAAACCCTGTAGCCCAGTTGTTGGCCTTTCTTAACACCGCGATCCACCAAACGCAATCCAGACCAAGTAGCTACCGTCGGGTCGAGGTCAGCAGAGAGCAAATTATAGCCAAAGACCAGTTGAAACGATTCCGCTTTGGTTTTCATTTGATTGAAATTGAGCGTTTCAGGCTTTACCGCAGTTTCATTGTACAAAGTGGCTAAAGCCAGTGCTGCACTTCTCGTAGGATTTGACTGATACAAAGCGACTAAGGCCTCTTTATCTAACGCTTTTGTTTCAGCGATTATCTGGTAACGAGGAACCCCATTCTCAATAATGGCTTTTTCTACCACATAACCTGTTGCGATAGCAGCTCTCCAGGAAGGTGCATTTCCGGGAGCCCAACGAAGGACCACACTATCGGCCTGGAATCGAGCAGTGAGAAAAAGCGGCTGACGGTCTTCCGTGGGTGACCCGTTGGCTGGTTTAGAAGTAGCTTGGAGTGGCTTGGAGGGCATCTTCTTGCCGGTTTGTGCGAAAGAAACTCCGCATAAAAGCAAGGCAAATAGAAAAGAAAGAATCCGGCTCATTGTACTGGAATAGATTTTATTGCCCCGGTTTGATTGGCACTTTCATCGGTAGTGGCGCATTGTCCGAAGGGTGGATTGAAACGGAAGATGACGTCATAATTACCCGGACGCATGTATTCATACTGGTTGTTGAGCAGCCTCCGAATGGCAGGACGTAGGTCGTAGGGATAAAACTCAGACGTTTCGGGCTGCCCGTAAATAGCGACCAGCCTCTGCGCATAACTTCTAAGTGAGGCCCAATCGAATTGGGTTTGGTTGGGCAGATAATAACTCAAAGTAGTTTGGCTGCTGTATCCTGAAGGAAAAGCGAAGTAGTTGGCGTTTAGGCCGTTAGGCAGTCTAAAGTCTCCAAAAAGGTTGGTTGAAGCCAGTTGACTTCTTACCAGCGGACTCACCACGGAAGTTTCGTTTGGTTTCAGCGTACCTGCCACAGTGGATTGGTCGAAACTGAGATAAACCGCTTTCCATGGTGGAATGCCAGGATCACCTTGCGGAAGCCTGCGGAATATTTGCTGCATGGATCTTCTGGCACTTCCTCCTATAGCGGAAAGTCGGTCCGCGAGGTTGTAGATATTGGGCATCACAAACTGACTACTCCAAGGAGCACTAAAGTTGGTAGCCATCCGAATCAAAGGTTTATACACGAAAGTGAGTCCAAGCGGAGTGGTGACTGTAGTTTCCATCACATCGTATTCTTCCCAAGGTTCTTGATGACTCATTCGAACGTTCACCAAATCCCTCAGAATCCATTGAGTTTCTCTTCTTGCTTGTGTTACGGTAAATCCATTGACCTTCTGATTTAACGTATTGAACATGCTGGTACGGAAGAAATACTGATATACCACCGTTTCACCGGATGCAGTGGCTAAAGGGCCTAGCACTTTGCGGCGAATAATCATCTGAAGTTGAGGATTGTTGATAACAGAAGTGTTGAATTGGGGTGCAGAAGAAGCCAGTCCAGCGGGCATCTCCACTTTTCTGATGATTTGTAAGGCATACACCTTGGCATTTCTCAGATTTGGAATATCGAACTGTACGATAGGCACACTCATCCTCGGCATCACCGGTGGAAAATAATTTTCCGGAAGAGGATTCGGCGCAGGAGGTGGTGGCGGCGTGTAGAAAGAAGAAGATCGGGTGATGGGCACCTCAATAGGAGCCTGACTTCCATCCAGCGCGATAAACCTCACCAAGAATCTGGTAGTTGTTCCGGGACGGTCATCCGGGCGAAACACCACTGAATTGGATTCCTGACTTAAGGCCACATAACCCTTAGGACATTCCGCTTGCAGCAGATAACGCTGGTTTCGTAGAGGATAAGAATGAAAAACTTGATCATCTCTCAAACGAACCGGAAAGGAGCCCGTCATAAAATCGTTGCGACGCGATTCTGTAACGAGGGAATTGTCTGCTTTTCTGGCAGCTTCCCATATGTAATAGTTGGAATATGGATAAGCGACAGAAGCGAACTGAGCCTGCAAACTCGCTTCCACCCGATATCGGCTGTTGGCTTGCATGGCACGGCTGATGGCCAAAGTGACTAGCTCAGGAGTAGTTGGACTTGGTATTTGAACAAAAGGATGTTGGGTATTTGAATCCAAATTGCTGAGACTTAATTGGTTGATTACAACCCGGAAGTATTTTGCCCGTATGGCTCCGTTTTCGTCCACGGTTTCGAGCGCGAAAGGTCTGCCCAAAGGAAAATTGGCCATCAGTTGCGGATTGGTATTTACATCTACCTTATTTCTTCCCTGAGGATCATGAGGAGGGGTTAAATCGGCAATTAGTTCAACATCCGCCAAGGGTGATTCTTGCACTACACTACACCTTTCACCCAATTGAAACGGCAAACGTGCATCAGGAATGTTGATTAAACCACCCAGAATATTCAAGCGGGCCTGAATCACCCCATCGAGGTAAGTTGGGTTGACAAAACCACCACGCATGATGAAATTGGCCCCAAAATCCACCACATTCACATAATCTGACATCAAAACCGGCAGCTTGATTCCTAGAGCGCCGCTTACACCCGCATAAAGCTGCCCTTGGGCATACCAGCCATTCATTCCGGGAGTGAAACTTCCATTTCCGCTGGCGTTGGCACATCGAACACGATTTAAATCTTTCAAAGCGAAGTCGAATCCTAATTCTACCCCAAAGCTGTATCGGAACATATCGGCAATGGTTTGTGGTCCCGTACTGAGTGAAGCGGAGGCACCGAACATAAAGCCATCGCTTTCAGTAGCCAAGGCCACATTGGAAGCAGGAATACTGGCTGCTAACTGACGAAGTACCGGAGTAGCTGGTTCCGGTATGGGAGGAAGTTGACGGCCTGCTGCTAAATAAGCACTAAAGCGAGGCTTGATGCTGGAGCTTACTTCAAATTGCAAACCAACACGTTGTGAAACATCCGCTACCGGCTCACCCAACTTGATGTACCAAGTTTCAGGAGAAAAATGCAAACTCATCCTTCCAGCGAGGTCATTTTCACCTAATCCCTTGAGTTTACCGCCCAATACATTCACATACACCGCAATGCGGCCATCAAACGTGCGAACCGGATGTAAATAGGTAAAGTTGAAGTTCCCTCTTACGGTATTATCCGTACCGGAATTATTCTTGAAGAACCAGCAATTGCCTTGTAAGGAGAGCGATTGGAGTCCTTCCGTAGGGCTTACAGCCACGTCTATAGTGCCTTCTCCATAAAACATCTCTTTCTTGATAGCACCTAATGCAATAGAAGCACGAATTCCGATGGTAGATGCAGTTAAATCAGGCACATAACGATATTGGCTTCTTGTAAGTCTGGAAGAATCAGCAGTAGTAGAAGTAGGCAAAGTGGCGACCCCATCCATGCGCATGTTGCGGTAAGCTCCACCACCAAAACCATAGAAAGCAATCCCTGAAGCGCCTAAAGGAATGCCTTGAGGAGCCGCAAACATGCCATCAACAAACCAGTAATCGGTGGTCTCTTTGGTACCGAACTGTGCAAAAGCACGCAACCTAAAACCAGGTTTTATTTCGGCCTGCACCTCCCCTTTGAAGCCGCTTCCATAAACGGCATCATCCGCATAAAACACCAAACGGCCATCCACATCTACCGCTGCGCTTCTCCCTTTTACAATCACAGAATCAGCAACCAAGCCCGTTGGCGTCCATCCTAATGGGCTGGTAGCCAAACGACCTCTGAAACGCAGTACACTGGTGCATTGAAAAGACGAACCTCTGTTAGAGGGTGTTGCTGCGTTTTTGTTTTGCTCGGTGATGATGCTAATTTTCGCACCTATGCCTACTCGTGCTCCCGGCGTTTTATCAATTTCCAGCGGATGGATGCTTTGATTGACATCTAAGAATACAGAATCGAGGCTAACAGGAAATCCACCGGCATTTTTCGCAGGACTCGCCTGACCAAAAGCCAACTTCACACAATCAGTTCCACCGCCAGGACCGCATCCAATGTAAGGCTCACGGGTTTGAACTCGTAAGTTCTGAAAGCGTACCAAAGGAAAGTCGATTTCGCCAACCGGTTGTTGATATCCTTTTATGCTAAGCGCTCCATGTAAATCAGCTTCCAAAGCAAAGCCACTTTGGGGCGCGCCAGGTCTATTGCTTCCTCCAGCCGCAACCGAAGTGTAGTTGATTCCGAAAGTAGTTCCGGGACTTAACTTCAACTTAGCCAGCCAAAGTGGAACATCCAAAGTATCCGCGCTTCCTACCCGAAAGCTGTATTGGGTTCCTCGGTAAGGGGTTTGAAAAGAGGAAATCACACAAGCATAAGTCAGCATTTGCGGGCTGATAGGCAGCTTAAATCTGCTAAACATGCCGGCATCGTTGAAATTATTCGCCACCATCCGGAAGTTAACGCTATCAATTCCAAATGCCCAGCCATCTACCGTACAATTGTCGGGGCTCACCACATTGCGTAGTTTTAAATCGCAGCTTAAGCCGTTGCGGTCAATCAAAATTCCTCCTACCGACATAGACAGTCTTCTTCCTCCATTTCCTTGAAAATCAGGTGGGAAATGCATAGCCATTCTACCTAAATAAAACCCTCTCCAAAGAGATTTAGCCTGCGTAACAGGATAATTGGCTGGAAAACGAACTCCTTCAGGTGTTTCAAAATCGCTCAAATCCAACACAGCTTCCTGCACTTCAAACCCATAACCTCTCGCAAACGGCGACTGAAACCGGTCCATGGTAAAAGTGAAGACGAAATTCTTCGCTTGACGCAAGGTTGCTCTGAACGGGCTTTTAACCACAGAATCCGGAGCAATGCTGCCATCAGGAAGCTCCTTAAGCGCTATATCAGTTCCGAAAATGATTTCTCCTTTGATTTGAAGCGCTTTAAATCCTTCGCAATCCCATCGTACATAAGTTCCGGAATCCAAAATGGTTTGGTAGCCGCCAGGTGCAAACTGGGTTTGCTTAAATACCAGCCGTGTAGAACCAAACGGAATGGTTTTATCCGCAGGATTGTATAGAAATCCTCGTCCGGTACCTGCCAATCCTCTGGGGTGAAAACAAAGGTCAGAAGCTCCAAGTGAAAGCCAGCCATATGTTCCTTCTATGTCTAAACGAACCATGGCATTGAGCGTGGCTCGCTGTGGCGTAAACTTCATCCCCACTACGCCAATGATGTAATGCTGGTCGCCAACCCGGTTGTCGATTCCGAGCGGAAGCCGCATCGGGTTAGAGCCACTCAATTGACTGATTAACCGGCCTCCCTGAGCGATAAATCCGGTTAGTGTATTCAACTGCGCTTCCGACATTCCGCCCAAATTGCTGAGAAAGGTTGCGCCATTGCCTAGGTTGGGCGCTTGCTGCGTTTCATAATCCGCATTCACTTCTCCATCTATCACCCGATTGTCCGTATTGATTTGAAGGTTGTTGAAGCTCACCAAAACACGGGCATTCATAAAGGGAATCGCAATGGCGCCTTTGCCTATCGCACGGCCTTCTACCCATTCAATTTCTTGAATAGTCAACGCGAACTTTCCAATCTGGACAATTTGCCCCACAGCGGCATTGGTGGATGTAACCCGATTGGTTGGAACCGGTTCATCACAGTTGGCTACACAGGAGGAAGGCGTAGGATTCTCTTGGGTTGTGTCAATACGGGTATTGTTGCGCTCCTTCACATAAAACAGGTAAGTGGAAGAATACTGATACGCCGAAGTATCTGTCTCGCTGTCGGGTTTATTTACCCATTTTACTCGCCAGAAATACTTGCCTGAAGAATCAATTTGAATTTCCCTTTCCATATCACGGTAGAGTTCGGCTGCCAGTGCTTCAGGATTGGCGATACCCAACAAACGCTTTCTTCCTCCTACACTTCCTTGTACCGTATCTACCTTGCTGGTAAAGTTGGAATTCTGACAAACCTCTAACACCCACTTCTCTAACACCTCTCCATCGTAATAACTTGGAGATGCTTCTCCGCGCTGGCGCTGTTGAATGAGAAAATCCGGGATAAGTTTAGAAGGGCGGTCAGCCGTTTTAAATGCAAAACGAATTTTTCCTGGTGCTACTGTATCGTTGTTGGCAGGAAGTGACAATGAAGACGGCGACATGCCAATTTTGAATTGCCCACGAATAGCGGCTGTTAAAGGAGCATGGTCGAGTTGATAGCCTAACCTAACAGTTCCACTGAAATTGTAATTATCTCCCCGTCGAAAGCGACTCAAATAATTAGGCTCCTCAGAAGTTGGAAAAACCGTTATCTGGCTCGCCTGCTGCGTATTTACTACCGGCACTCCGGCATCTTGCTGAGAACTTAAGGGGCCATTGGGCCATCTTAATGTTCTGTTCCTGGTTCCGGATAAATCAGCATTGCTGAACGTAAGTGATGATTCAAATCTTTTGTAAGTACTGCTGTATGGGCCAAATTGAACGATAACCGGAAAACCGGTAAACGGCACCCATTCATTCAAGGGAGGATAGACAATTTGCGCCTGAAAACCTTCAGAATAGGTAAAACTACACGGCTGACTTAATCCATTATTCAGCATTCCTACGTTACCACTCTTGTCTCTGGCTTGTACCCGCCAGGCATAAGTCCTGCCCGATATCAATGGCGGATTAGCATTGGTGTAATTCAGTGAAGTAACCGGTACAACCGTATCGAGCACGGGATAAGTGGCATTGTTCAACGCATAGTTGGGATCCATCCCATCAGGTACTTCCACCAAGGTAAAGCGATACTCCATTTGGGAAGCTATCAACCCTGCGCCACTAGGAGGCGTCCAGTTGAAGGTGACTTGCTGTACCGGATTCGCTCTTACGATGCTTTCACAGAGTGGGAGCGTTAATCTAGGGGGCAACAACCATGAAATCTGGATGGGCTGACTACAGCCTTCTAAGGGGTCGGATAAAGGCTGGCCTTGGTTGTCGTAAGCCGTCAGACAAAGCTGATAGGTACCTTCAGGCATCACCCCTCTCGAAAGCTCCTCGTCTGATAGCCCTACAGCCTGAACATTGGTGCCACTATTGGCAAAAAACTGCGCAAGCTGAGTCCCTGAATAAACACTCACCGAACCGAAGCCCCCTGCAATACTCAACCGCTGACTAGGAATCGGAATGGCCAATGCTTGTACTCCCACGGTACGTTCGGGTACTTTAAGAAATGCACCCGCGAGATAAAAGGTATAAGGGGTAGTCGTATTGTTGGTAACCCTCACCTGAATGCGGTTTCCGTTTCCGGTATAATCCTGCCACCGATTGGTGTATGGTGGCGCAATATTTACCGTAACCGTGAGGGGATAAGGCTGCGCCTGAGTACTCAAGGTTAAAAGTAAAAAACCGAAAAGCCTGAGTAGAATCTTAGAAAATCTCATGGTTAAAATGTGAATCGGTAATCGAGTGACCCGAAGATTTCTGCGAAATCCTGCCCTTTTACCTGGTTATTGGTGGAGTTGATGTAGGTACCGTTGAAGGAAAAACTGTGTCGGCGTGATGGACTGTAGCGTATTGCGCAACCTGCATTCCATACGCCACCTGCTTGTTGTCCATTGGTATTATTGACTTGATAGGAACTATTCAGTGATGTGCTTAAGGTATTCTTAAAGAAGGCTTTTGAAACATTGCCACTCAAACCCGCAAGGCTGTATTGAAGTTGGATAGTTTCGAAAGCGTTGTAAACCAGCGCCATCTGCCAGCTAAATCCACGTCCTTTCGAAGGCGACTGCTGGTAGCTTAAACTTAAGTTGAGGTTTTTGTTTTGACTTGCTTCTGCGGTGAACCGGTTTAAATCCTGCAACTCCTGGTAGCCTGCAATCAAAAACCAATTTCGGTTAAACCTCCCCCCTCTGCTGCTCAACCTTTGTGTGAGGTTAACCGAATGATTGTTCTGTGCCAGACGAATGGTGTCGCTGAGGCGCTGTAAACCCGGACGCTGGTTGATGCCGAAATTGGAATAAGCCAAGTCAATTCCGTAAGCACCATTACCAGGACTCAAGGAAAGCATGGCAGAACTAATCAGTGTTTGTGTAGTTGCAGCCCTATTTCGTTGGATGTTATCAGCTTGTAGCCCC
The DNA here is from genome assembly GCA_027484125.1 of Bacteroidota bacterium. Lineage (GTDB taxonomy): Bacteria > Bacteroidota > Bacteroidia > UBA7662 > JAIXUI01 > JAIXUI01. Next base: position 16,963 of record JAIXUI010000117.1, read on the forward strand.
ACACTTCCACTTAATCTAAGGCGTTGCCGAAACAAGCCGATACTTGGAGAAACCAAGTATTGCTCAATATCAGATTGAACAAAGAATATTCCCATACTCCGATAATCCGGTGCTACTTGCCGATATTCTAGTTGCAACCCAAAAATGGGATGCGAATAACTCAGCGCAACTCTACCTGCACCCGTAAGAGACGTGGACAAACGTTGTTTCAGTAAAAAACCGGCATTCTGATTCCAACCCGATTCCTCATTAACCGCTTCCCTCACATCTCCGGTATAGGCACTATAAGCAGCATCAGCCTCAAGAGCTAAAGTGGGCGAAAATTGCCAACGGGTATTGAAACCTATGACCACATTTTCAGCCGGATTCAAACGTACACTATCTGATAATGAGCGGGTAATGGAAGAAGAATCGTCCCAAGCTTTCAAAAAAATTAAATCGAAGTACGAACTGCGACTACCAAATCCCACCTTAGCGGCGTAGCCCCAACGGGCAAAACTGAGGCGATTTCCAATGCCAAAGGCCCCCAACGAATCCAGTTTACTCACCGCCCGGTTAAAGCGACCATATTGAGCAGCCAGCCGAAGTTTGCCGGGATTCAACTCCACTCCGACCCCCAAAACCGGTATTCCGCTCAAGGTATAGTTTGACAAATGAAGACTTCGAAATCCGAGATGAATGGTTGCCCATTTGAAACGTGGGCTAAACCCCATCAAATTGAAAGGTTGTTGAAAGCTACGGTCTTGCTCTGATAAAGTAAAACTTAAGGGAGCATCATACCCAAACATTCGCACCACCGGGCTGCCACTTATCATCCAAGTGCCGGGTCTATTTCGTGCTGCCCCTTCAAGATTGGAGTAAAACTGCGTTCCAAATCCTATAGAGCCGAATAAACCAAACTTTTTGGGCTTCGAAATAGAATCCTGAGCCTGCCCCCATCCTGAAAGGGACAAGCACAACATGACCGGAAGCAGCAGCAAAACATATCTTTTTTGAATCCTTAAACGTATTAATTCGGCCATGCTATTAAAATTTAGCTAATACGAAGGTCTAAATTCTAATATCCCCCATCAATCACATATCTGTGTGAGCCACTGAAAGAGATAGCCGCATCCAATTGTTTGAATAAGCGGCGGAATGCCCTACTTTGCAGTGCTAATTCTAAACATGGAACGTTTCACAGGACTACTGGGTATCGCACTTATTCTAGGCATCGCCTTGCTGTTTTCCAGCAACCGTAAAGCGATTAACTACCGACTGATTTTCAGCGGTATTGGATTACAGTTTATCATCGCCATTCTGGTATTGAAAATCCCTCCTGTAACGGCCTTCTTTCAAACCATAGGACATGGTATGGAGAAAATAGAACTGTTCGCACGAAAAGGGGCAGAGTTTGTTTATGGCCCCATTGCGGTAAATCAGTTTGACGGCACGGTGAAAGGTTTTGCGTCCGGTGGATTTGTCTTTGCCTTCAACGTAACCGCCACCATCATCCTCGTTTGTGTGTTAGTCGCCGTGCTTTATCACTTCGGTATCATGCAGCGGGTAGTTGCGGTAATCGCGAAAGGCATGAACTTTATCATGCGGGTGAGCGGTGCAGAGGCACTCTCCAACGTAGCCAGCGCGTTCGTTGGACAAGTAGAAGCCCAAGTGATGATACGTCCCTACCTCGCAGGCATGACTACCAGCGAACTACTCGCCAGCATGAGTGGAAGCTTAGCCTGTATCGCCGGTGGTATTTTGGTAGTTTATGTGAATATGGGCGCACAAGCCGGACTTGATCTGGCCCCTAAACTCATTGCTGCCAGTTTAATGGCGGCTCCAGGTGCTTTGGTCATCGCCAAAATCATCATTCCCGAAACCGAAGAAAGCCAAACCATGGGCGAGGTGAAACTCGAGGTAAAGAGCCACTACGTGAATGTGGTAGATGCCGTATCACACGGTGCCAGTGATGGGTTCAAAATCGCGATGAACGTTATCGCTATGCTCATTGGCTTTATCGCCTTAATCACCATGGTCGATTGGTGCCTTACCTCTATCGCCCATTGGTTCAACCCCAATTTCGACCTTACCCTCAACTACCTCTTCGGCAAACTCTTCTATCCCATTGCTTGGGCCATGGGAGTGCCATCTCAAGATGTTGCCAATGTGGCTACTTTACTTGGTCAAAAACTCACCATCAACGAATTTGTAGCTTTCCAAAGCCTCGCCAACAAAACCACCCCGGTAATCACTGAGAAAGGGCTCCTGATTGTTTCTATTGCCATCTGTGGATTTGCCAACTTCTCCAGCGTGGGGATGCAAATCGGAGGCATCGGAGAGTTAGCCCCAAGCCGCCGTGCCGATTTAGCCAAACTTGGCATGAGAGCCTTACTCTGCGGAACACTGGCTTCTTACCTCTCCGCCACCATCGCAGGATTGATTATGTAAA
>JAIXUI010000062.1 GCA_027484125.1 Bacteroidota bacterium
GCAAGAGCTGGTGTACTTCACCAGCTCCAATTATTCTAGCAAACCGCCGTGTACCGAACGGTACGCACGGTGGTGTGAGAGGACAGGTAGGGAAATAATCCCTACCTTCCTACTCGATTTTGACAGCTATTTACTTATTCGCCAGCTCGCAGATGGTTTCAATGCGGTAGCCGCTAGGAGCAGTCCATAGAAGTTGGCCATTTAATCGGAAGATGGATTGGTCGTTAACCAACAGCAACTGCTGGTTCACCAAAGGAAGTATTTGTTTCACACCTTGTGGAGGAATAGCGGTTGTGAGCGATTCGCTCCCGGTAAGCCAACGCCGTATTCCATTTGAGGTGGCCACTATAACTTCACCGGCGTTGAGGGTGAAGCTGGCGGTCACTTTTTCATTTACCAACCTTCTTACTACGGACCAAGAGTTGGTTGAATATTGATACCTCCCCAGAATTCCATCGTTTCCTTGCCATCCGAAGAGCCAATAACGGTCAGCATCTTGTTTTTGAATGCTGTTGAGGGTCATTTGTAGGGTTCTTTCCAGCAATTGTCCGCTAAAGAGGGCATGAATTATTTTAAACCGGGGCTCGCCATTGCCATTGGGTTGAATGCCAACGAATAGCCGAGTTTGATCGCGGTAAAGGAAGTATGGAAGAGATTGTGTTTCCGGACTGGTCCATGCCCAATTAATTTGCCCAAAGGCATCACGGCTTCTTACAAAACCATTGCGATCGCAAGTGTAAAAATTTTGCTCCAATCTTCCCGCCCAAGGGTGAAATTGAGCTAATGCTTGTAGCCCCGAGGTGATTTCCCAATTTTGACCACCATCCGCACGGATTCCTTTTATTGAATTTAAATTCCTGAAGGCTAACCAGAGGTTGTCGTGCCGATGCTGATAAGCCATTCCGGCTGGAATATCTGGTAAACTGAGATTTAGTTTCGGTTGAAAGGAGTCATTAAGCAGCAGCAATTGGTGGCTATTGCCGTTAGAGATAGCAACCCAAATGCCTAAGGTGCTATCCGGATACGGCGCGATTTGAATCGGGCTAAAGTCTGAAGTAGTTTGAGTGCCGTCGTCGGCGGTTACGGTAAGGCTATAACTACCGCCTTCCAGATAGCGGTCGTTGATAGGATAAAAGGTATCTATCAACACCTGCTTCGCACTCGCCGGAATGACCAAAGGTTCGGTAAATCGTTGGCCATTTCTGCTGATTGCAATGGTCATGCTTCTAATCATGACATTGTCTGAGGCTTCTGCTTGTATTCGAATAACAGATGGAATACCGGCTTGCACCCCGCCGGTTGGATTTGTGATTTTGACTAACGGTGGCGTTTCGTCATGCGTTACCCTGCGGCATGAAGTGATAATAAGTAACAGAAAAACTGTGAAAATTCGACCTTTTGACAATTATTAAATACTTGGAAAGCGTTAATTTAGGAAAAACGAATATGAAAGTTGATCAAGCAGTTGTTAAAGCCGGTAAGCTGACTTTTACTCGGCAAACTATTTCCGAAGGAGATAAGGTTTCATTTGTGTTGATTTTCGGTGATCGGATGTTGCTTAATCAGCCTGAAATCAGGAAGACTTTAAACAATCACTATCCTGGTGCCCGAATCATTAGTTCCTCTTCTTCAGGCGATATTGTAGGTACAAGCCTGGATGCAGGGGAGTTAAGCATTACAGCAGTAGGCTTTAAAGATACACCAATCGCGGTTTTACCTATCAACTATCATGATTATGGAAGTAGTTATGAAGCAGGAAAAACATTGGCCCAGGGATTCAAACAAGAAGGACTCAAACATATTTTCCTGATTTCAGATGGACAAATTGTTAATGGTTCTGATTTAGCCAAAGGCATGCACGATCATTTGCCCTCCACCGTTACGGTTTCCGGAGGCCTTGCAGGAGACGATACACGTTTTCAATCTACCTTAGTAGGTTTGGATGAAGACCTTAGAGAAGGAAATATTATAGGAATAGGCTTTTACGGTAACCATATTCAGATTGGTTTAGGCTCTATGGGAGGCTGGGATAGTTTTGGTCCAGAAAGGCATATTACCAAAGCTTCAGGAAATATTCTCTATGAACTAGATGGAGAGAATGCGTTGGATTTATATAAAATTTATCTAGGAGATAAAGCAAAGGATTTGCCCGGCTCAGCCTTGTTGTTTCCACTTCAAATTATTGTAGATGGGAAGCCGGAACCGCTCGTGAGAACGATTCTGAACGTTAATGAGAAAGATAAGAGCATGATTTTCGCAGGTGATATTCCGCAAGGAGCAAAAGCCCAATTCATGAAAGCCAACTTCGATAAGTTGATTGATGGCGCTTCTATCGCTGCTGAATATGCCCTTGATCGGGTAGAGGAGAAGAAGCCAGACCTCGCTATTCTGGTAAGTTGTGTTGGTCGTAAATTGGTTTTAGGGCAAAGAACTGAAGAAGAACTCGAGGCCGTACGTGAAATACTGGGCGAGAATACCTCACTCGCAGGTTTTTATTCTTATGGTGAATTGTGCCCTACCTTGAATAACCATTATGCTGAACTTCATAATCAAACCATGACCATTACCACTTTTAAAGAGGTGTAGGTTAAAAGTCTAATAGAAAAATGGATACACCTACTAGTTGGTAGGTGTATCTTTGTTGTATGAAGCCCACGAGAGAAGTTTTATTGAAAGCACATCTTAAAGCCATGCATCTTCATGGCTTTCAAGGTATGCGCACCGATAAGGTGATTCAATCGCTGGAGATTACCAAAGGAGCATTTTATCACTATTTTCCCGACAAGCTGAGTTTGGGTTATGCCATTGTGGATGAATTGCTTAAGCCACAATATCTTAATATCTGGAAGAAAGTTGAGCAACATCCCCAAGGGGTCAAAGAAGGTCTTTTAGAGGTGCTTGCTTATTTCTCTCAATCCGTTTGCACCAATGATGAGCGTGCTTCGTTGGGTTGTCCACTAAACAATCTTATTCAGGAAATGGCACCGCTCGATGAAGGTTTTCACAATAGGTTGCAGTTTATCGTAGCCGAGGAGCGCAGAATGTTACGTCAGGCTTTGCAAAAAGGCATCCAATCAGGGCGTTTATCTGCCCATTTAGAGGCCGACGATGTCGCTTTGTTTATTCTTGCGTCGGTTCAAGGCGCTTTTGCGATTGCCAAGGCATTGAAGAGCAAGGGGGCTTTTGATCAAGCTATTGGTGTACTAGTGAATTGGGTGAGCCAAATGAAATAATTTTTTTATCCTAAAAAATACCAACTAGTATGTATATTTGAACGCTCAAATAACAACAATATGTACGTAATCGCAGGAGCCACAGGAAACACCGGTGGAAGAATAGCAAGCAACCTTTTGGCTGCGGGTAAAGAGGTCACTGTAGTAGGTAGATCAGTAGAAAAGCTGCAAACCTGGGCCAATACCGGGGCTAAAATGGCTGCGGGAGATTTGCAGGATGTCACATTCATGACTGAAATTTTAAAAGGGGCAGAAGCGGCTTATCTACTAATTCCCCCCAATTTTGCTTCAGAAGATTTTAGGGATTATCAGTTGCGAACCGCTGATGCACTTACTTCAGCAGTAAAGGCTAGTGGGCTTAAAAAAGTAGTGATTCTCAGTTCAGTAGGTGCTCATCTTGCCGAAGACTCCGGGGTTATTTTAGGGTTACATTACTTTGAACAATCACTAAAGTTGATAGAAGGACTAGATGTTCTGGCGTTAAGAGCCGGTTTCTTTATGCAAAACTTCTTGGGAAACATTGGCTTGATTCGAGCGATGAATATTCATGGCGGTTTTCCTATTCAAGGCGACCTACCTTTTGGTATGATTCACGTGAATGATATAGGGGATTATGCAGCTCAGCGCTTGCTGTCCTTGGATTTTAGTGGCTTTAGCTACCAGAACCTAACCGGTGAACGAGTTTTAACCTTGCAGGAGGCCACAACTGTTTTAGGAAATGCCATCGGAAAGCCGGATTTACCTTGGGTGTGCTTTCCTTATGACCAAGCTTTGGAAGGAATGAAGCAAGCAGGATTAACTGCAAGTTTAGCTGGTTTATACATTGAGTTTTGTAAGGCCATGAATGAGGGTAGGTTGCAAAGCGACTTCCAACCTGATGAGAATAGTAGAACTACAACCTCAATAGAGGCTTTTGCGCAGGAATTTGCCGCAGTCTGGAATAGTTAATGGATTTTATTTAACTAAAACGAGGATTTAATAGGGCTATTCGATCACCTTATTTGGGGCTTTAAGTTCCCGATAAAGGTGGTCGAAGTTGCCTTGGTATGTTTTATGAATGAACTTTCCTCCTCGTTTTAATTGGTCAAAGCCTCCTTCGTCCACTTGTTTCCACAACACATATTTGGCTTGCCCGTCCACGGTAAATAGTCCAAAGTGATTCTCGGAACCTCCTGGGTTGGCCGCGTCTTTCCAGATTTCGTCAAAGGCTTCAAAGAAGAAGCAGGAAATGCCCTCGGATTCTGTCCAGCTACGCATGGCCTGGTAATAGAGGCTTTGTTTGTATTCGTCGGTGGCTTGGGATCCGGCGGGTCCGTAGAATCCATTGCAGAAGGTGGCCCAGCCGGTTTCTCCTATATGGACGGGCTTTTCTACCCCCAATGAGCGCATGTATTGCACCACGCTTCGGTATTGGCGCTGGGCATAAGCAACAGCTCGGTTCATCGCCAGCCTGATTTTCGCGGTATCGCTGAGTGCAATTTCTTCTTTCAAGACACCCCAAAAGGCGGGATTGTAGTGGGTATCGTGCATGGGATAAGTGTGCATGGAGATAAAGTCCACGGCTCTAATCAGTTGCTTCAATTCCGGCAGGTGATAGTCTTTTTCTCCTCCACCCCAGGACGCGAAATTGTCGGAACTGGTGATCCACAAATTGGCAGGAAGCTGGCGCCGCTTCTTCATGGCTTGCAGCTTGTTCACATACTTCAGCACTACGCCAGGCTTCACAAAGTAAGTTGCCGCCCAGTGCACCATCGATTCATTTCCCACGGCGATGATTTTTACGATATCGGGGTATTGGAGGCAGAGCTTCACCGCGCGATTTACTTCTGCTTTATTTCCGGCTAAATCCTCGATTTTATGGTCAGGATTGGGCGTGAAGGCATTTTTGCACTGAATCCAGGCACCCAGCATCACGTACATCTCAAAACCTTGCTGTTCTTTCTTCAACTCCCTGATGGCTTGCAACAATCGGGACGCCTCCGCATAGCGAGTGTTGTAAGTGCGCAGCAGCCGGATATTGAGGGCATATAGCAACCGTAAATCTTCCTTCAACTCCGCCACTGAAGGCTGCGTATCGCGGCTAAGCGCCCGGTAACCGCCAAAAGAAATAGCAGGGTAGCGTTTAGGGTTGGAAAGAATTTCCTTGGCCGTAGGCGACTGAGCCCATCCAACTGCCGAAAAATTGAAAATGATAAAAAGTAAAACAAGCCAGCTTCGCATAGGATGAAGTTAGAAAATGAGGAGGAAGGACCATTGAGTATCTTTAACACTCCGACAAATTAATCTCCTTCAACAAAAAAAGCCCGAGCATACACTCGGGCTTTTTTGGCGATTGGGAAGACTTACCGCTGAATCAGCAGTCGTCCGCTTCTTTGTTCGTTTTTGCCACTCAAGCGAATTAAGTACATGCCTTGAGAGAGATCGGCAGTAGGCACTTCCAAATTAAGGAGTCCTGGGGTGCGCTCGCCTTCATAAACGCTGCGTACAATTCGTCCGCTGAGGTCGGTGATGTCGATGCGGATTTGATCGGCTTTTACTAACTCTAGTCGCACGTTCACAAACTGACTTGCTGGATTCGGGAAGTATTGCCAGTTGAGGAAGTTCTGCTCAGCCAAGCCTGTACCAATAAAATCTAACGTATCAGAAGATGGTGAGCTACAACCATTCACGGTGCTAATCACATAGAAACGTCCTCCATTCGCCTGATTGGGCGTGTAAACTTGTCCGGTAGCACCAGCAATAGCGCCGGTTCCTACTAAATACCACTGGTTTCCGGTTGAAGCGCTGGAGCTCAGGTCATTGCCGTTTCTGGTAATTACTGGTTTAGCAGGTACTGGATTTACGGTCAGGGTAAGCGTGAGGATGGAGTCGCAACCGTTTACATTCACCAGGGTATCGCGATAGGTTCCTGTGCTGGTTAGTTGTAGGTTGTTGAACGGATAGGTTTGTCCTTGGCATATTGAGGCGGAAATATTTCCATTAGTTACAGCATTCACATTCAGTGTGAGGGTGATGATGAGTGAGTCGCAACCTGCTGTGTTTTGTAGGGTGTCACGGTAGGTCCCGGCAGTTGTCAACATCATTCCATTAAAGTTAAAGCTGTTCCCTGCACAAATACTGGCTTGCTGACTTGATTGAAGTACTGGTGTTACATTCAGCGTCAGGGTAATGATAGAATCACAACCTGCTGCATTAACAAGCGTATCGGAATAAGTTCCGGCGGAAGTAAGCGGTGTTCCGTTGAAGTTGTAAACGGCTCCTGCACAGATGGTTGCGCTGATGCTGGAAGCGGTAGGCTGGTTCACATTCAGCGTCAGGGTAATGATGGAATCACAACCTGCTGCATTAACAAGCGTATCGGAATAAGTTCCGGCGTTGGTAAGCGGCGTTCCGTTGAAGTCGTAAACGGCTCCTGCACAGATGGTTGCGCTGATGCTGGAAGCGGTAGGCTGGTTCACGTTCAGCGTCAGGGTAATGATAGAATCACAACCTGCTGCATTAATCAAGGTGTCGGAATAAGTTCCGGCTGTGGTAAGCGGCGTTCCGTTGAAGTTGTAAACGGCTCCTGCACAGATGGTTGCGCTGATGCTAGAAGCGGTAGGCTGGTTCACA
>JAIXUI010000154.1 GCA_027484125.1 Bacteroidota bacterium
CCTTTCAATACCCAACGGGTTGACGACCCCTGTGAGATGATTGTCAGGCTGCCCGCCCATTACAAGGTTGCTTCAGGCGCTAACTTTACCACCCTCGATCGTGGTGATGAACAGGAAGTTCACATTTTATGTCCAGACTTTCACTACATCGTTGATCAACCACTGCTGGCTTCGCCTGATTTGGAAAGCCATACGGTAACAGCCGGCGCCATGACCATCAGCCTTCATGCTTGGAATGCTCCTAATGGCTTACTTGAAAAGTTAGGTCACGATGTAAGCCTGTTTGCCTTACCTCAACAAGCTTTATTCGGCAAAAATCCTGTCTCCCATTTTCATTTTCTCTTACTCTTCCCTCCTTATACCCACTACCACGGAGTAGAACATCTACATAGCACCGTTTGTGTGCTTGGTCCTTCTGCCGATGCCCTTGAAGCCCGCTACGATGATTTGTTGGGACTTTGCTCCCATGAATTGTTCCACATCTGGAACGTAAAATCGTTGAGGCCGGCAGACATGATGCCTTATAACTACCTACATGAGAACTACTCACGCTTAGGATATATGTATGAAGGAGCTACCACCCTCTATGGCGATGTGATGCTCGCTCGTGGCGGCAATTGGTCTGGAAGCAGGTTGTTAGAAGAACTCAATGTGCTGCTCAAGCGGCATGCACTGCAATATGGCCATGTACGAATGAGCCTCGGCGATGCCTCTGTTGACACTTGGGTAGATGGCTACGACCCTATTCCACACCGCAGGGTTTCTATTTATGTGGAAGGTGCGCTCAACATCTGGTTACTCGACTTGCATTTAAGAATAGAAAGCGAAGGAAAATTCAGCTTTGACGATGTGCTTCAGCAGCTTTACCAGCGTGAAGACATCCTTTCCGGAGGATATACCGAGGACGACATCCTTTTTATTATGGAAGATTTGGTGCCGGAATCCCCTTGGCGAGCCCGTATGCAAGAATACTTCCATCAACCCAGCAGCCCATTGGATACCATAGCTGCTCTCCTGCCACACCTTGGCCTTGAAATGAAACAAACACAGGAAGATGACCCAATTGCCCGAACCTTTGGATTCAAGCTTTCTGAAAAAGATGAACAAGGACGCTGCAGAGTATTGGATGTTATCCCACGCAGTCCGGCTTGTACAGCAGGCATACATGCTGGCAGCTCGGTTTCTGAGGTTTCACATTCAGAGGAAGGTCAGCTCCAATTATTGCTTCACGAACCACATGGCCCCGAGGTGAAGATGACCCTTGCCGGTGATGGACAACACTGGTATGCGACCTATCAATTAGTTGCAGAAGAAACGCCTAGCCTAGAACAACAAGCCGCATTTTTGAGTTGGTGCGGCCAAAAACATCCATCAGCCTAAGAAAGGCAGATGATATTTCTCAAATTTGCCCCATGATCCAGTTTACGGACAAAACACTGCCTAACGGCCTTCGGGTGCTTATACATGAAGACGAAAGCACCCAGCTTGCAGCAGTCAACTTGGTTTACAACGTTGGCGCCCGCGATGAAGAGCAGGACAAAACCGGTTTTGCGCACCTATTCGAGCACCTCATGTTTGGGGGTTCTGAGCATATTCCGGATTACGATGCCATAGCTCAGGCGATGGGCGCCGAAAACAATGCGTTCACCAACAACGACATCACCAACTATTACCTCAGCTTCCCTGCTTACAACCTGGAATCGGCCTTATGGTTAGAAAGTGACCGCATGAAAGCGCTCACCCTCAACAGCCGCAGCCTCGAAGTGCAACGCAGTGTGGTGATAGAAGAATTTAAACAACGCTACCTCAATCAGCCTTACGGCAATGTTTGGCACTTGTTGAGGGAGCTTTGTTATAAAGAACATCCTTACCAATGGCCAACCATCGGTAAAAACATCAAGCATATTGAAGATGCTACGCTAGAAGACGTGCAGCATTTCTTCGACACCTATTACCGACCCAATAATGCAGTGCTCACTGTAGCCGGCAATGTAAAAACCTATCAGGTGCTCAATCTGGTAGAACGATGGTTTTCTGATATTGAACCCGGCGAGCCGGTTGTAAAGAGCTTCCCGAAAGAGAGCGAGCAAACCCGCGCACGCACCCATTATCACTATGCTGAAGTTCCGGCTGACATGATTGTGATGGCTTGGCACGTACCACCACGCGTACATCAGGGCTATTACGTAGCCGACCTGCTCAGCGATTTGCTTGGAAGAGGCAAATCAGCCCGGTTGACACAAGCTTTGGTAAAAGAACAAGCCATATTCAGTAACATCCACGCTTATGTAACCGGCGATATCGACACCGGATTGCTGGTAATTCAAGGAACATTACTGCCTGAAATCAACATGGGTTTCGCGGAGCAAGCCATCCATCAAGAACTCAAAAAGCTTCAGGATGAATTGATTACAGAGAAAGAACTGAACAAAATCCGCAATCAGTTGGAAGCACAAAAAGTTTTTGGAGAAACAAGCGTGCTAAACATTGCCATGAACTTGGGATTTGCCGCTTTACTAGGAAACCCACAGCTTGTCAATACCGAAATCCAGTATTACCAGGCCATCACACCTCAGGACCTACAGTTAGCAGCAAAACGTATCCTGGCTAGCCACAGAACCAACACCTTGTATTACTTCTCGAAAAGCAAAAACGCATGATCAATCGCAGACAAGCACCGCTTATCACCACCCCGGACACCTTGGAGTTGCGCAATCCGGAACAGGCAGCCTTAGCTTGCGGAGCTCCGATTTTCATGTTCGAAGCGGGAAATCAGGAAGTATCGAGGATAGATTTCGTCTTCGACGCAGGAAGCTGGCACCAAAGTAGGCCCCTGGTGGCTTCTTTTACCAATAAAATGTTGCAAGAAGGCACAACCGCCTTAACACCCGCACAAATTGCCGACCGATTAGACTACCATGGTGCTTATTTACAATTAGATTGCTCTGCCGATTACGCCTCGTTGAGCCTTTACTGCCTCAACAAACACCTAGACGATATTCTCCCCGTTTTCCTCAGTTTGATGCAAGATCCGGTATTTCCGGAGCGCGAGCTGAGCAGGTTGGCAGGAAGAGAGAAGCAAGCCTACATGGTGAATCGCGAGAAAGTGAGCTTCCAAGCCAGAAGGCACTTCAACCGCTTACTTTTCGGTCAAGACCATCCTTATGGAGCCTCAGCTGATGCAGAAGACTTTGACTTCATCACTGAAAGAGCTGATTTGCTAAAGGCCTTCTTCGAAACACATTACAAACAAGCGCCTTTGTGTGTGATGATTTCCGGGAAAGATACCGAAGGAACCTGCGACCGTCTGATGACCCTCTGTGAGGACTGGGAAGTTTCGGATAATCCGCAAACTGCCGCCTTCTTCACCCCCAAAGGAACTGGTGAACAGAGGCTGATGATTCCACATCCGGGGGCAATTCAACACGCCATCCGAGTGGGAAAAACCACCATCGGAAAAACACACCCGGACTATCAGGAACTTAAGCTCATCAACACCCTGCTGGGCGGATATTTTGGCTCACGATTGATGGCCAATATCCGCGAAGACAAAGGCTACACTTACGGCATCAACTCATCGGTGACCACCTACCGCCACGATGCGGTATTCGTGGTTGGCACTGAAGTGGGTGCGGCCTACAGCGAAGCAACCGTAAAAGAAATTCTTAAAGAAACCGGACGCTTGTGTACTGAGCCTGTGCCTACCGACGAACTCAACCGCGTAGCTCAATACCTTTCCGGCGTGTTATTGAGCGAGTTTGACGGCCCTTTCGCGTTAGCCGACCGCTACCGCGACGCCTTTCTCTTCGGGCTAGACTTCGACTATTACCGCGACTTCTTCCACTTGCTAAGAAGGGCGGAGCCGCTGAGGTTGATGCATTTAGCGCAAACCTATTTGTCGCCTGATACGTTGAAAGTGGTGATTGTGGGTTAATCCACAGTCGCCAGATATGGACGTACTCTTCTTACCACTCGCCTTCATAGGGATGGAAGTGGTGTCGTTGCTAATGCACCGCTACCTTTTCCATGGACCGCTTTGGTTCATTCATAAAACGCATCATGCGCCCGGACATCGCCGCTGGGAGCTCAATGATGTGTTCTCATTTTTCTTCGCTTCTATAGCCATAGGTCTGATGCTTGACGGCATCGACACCTTCAACTGGGCTTTCTTTACCGGTTGTGGCATCAGCCTTTATGGGCTGCTGTACTTTATCCTGCACGATTGGTTTATTCATGGAAGATACCAACCCTTTAGAAGCAAAAATCGCTGGCTGCTGCACCTTCGCAAAGCACATTGGATTCACCATAGCCAGCGTGAAAAAGCGCCTGCCAAGGAGTTTGGGCTGTTTTTCACAGAAATACCCTTTGAAAAAACAGATTCAAATAAACAAATAACTCAACTATGAATGAGTTAAAAGCAACATTCACACCCAACGTAAACCAAGACTCGGGCGTGATAACCTCCAAATCAGAAACCATGAAAAGACTATACAGCTTAATGCTGTTGTTGCTAACAGCCTTTTGCGCAAAAGCCCAACTACAGGTACCTGTTGTTATACAGGTTCATAGTCCTACTGGCGCTTCAGTTGCCAGCATTCCATTGGAGATTGCCTACGACAGCCTTCCAGGAGGTGTGTTTTTTCCAACCATTTACGCACAAACTGATGTAAATGGATTCTTCACTGATACCATTCAAAGTATTAATGGAAGACTTTTAAGAGTTAAACTTCAAGATTGTAACGGAGCTACCTTGATGCAGGCACATCCGGTAGTCAACAGCTTTCCTTTTTTGATGTTTTCTTTCAATAATTATTGTGCAAGCCAACAACATTTATGTGCTGCAGATTTCTCCAGCACCCCGAATGCTGCCAATCCTATGCAGTATGGCTTTATCCTCAATCAAGGCTCAGTGCCTCCTTCAACTCGGTTAGTTTGGTCCTTCGGCGATGGTAACAGTTTTACGGCTATGGGCTCTCCTATTGCTTCTCATACTTACACCAACCCCGGAATTTATACTGTAACCGTTTCGATGGTTGATTCCAGCAGAAATTGTAACACAACTTACATTGACTCTGTACAGGCTTTTCCGCCTATTTCTCATAATTGTTTTGCAGGCTTTCAAGTCACCAATATTCCTAACCCCACTACCCAGTTTGGCATACACCGTTTTCACATGTCTGCTCAAGGTTCGCCAACTGCACGGGTATTTTTAGATTTTGGTGATAGCACCTCGTACTCAGGCCCTATAAATACTTTATCCTTTATTGACCACCAATACTTGCATGCAGGAGTATTTCATGCTTGTATAACCATCACTGATACCGCCAACAATTGCAGCAATACCTACTGCGACGTGGTGTTTGTTCATCCTCCACAAGTGGGAACCTGCCATGCAAACTTCACAGCTCAGTATGTATCAACCTCCGCAGCACGTGCTGTTCAGTTTACCAACGCCTCTAACACCAGCCTTCCTTCTTCACCCGGTTATCTTTGGCAGTTTGGTGATGGAACTACCTCCACCGTCATGAGTCCTGCGCACACTTACGCAGCCAATGGCACTTATGTAGTTTCACTCACCATGACCGACTCCAACTTACAATGTACCGACACCTTCCGCGACACCATTTATGTAGGGCCAGCAACCAACAACTGCCAAGCTAGTTTCATATACCAAGTATTCCACAACTCGGCAGGTGCAAACGTTGCTTTCATTAATTCCACCAACGCTCAAGGCGCTCTTTCCTACGTTTGGGATTTCGGCAACGGAATGATTGTACACCAAGACAATCCGGTTATTCATCTTTCAAATGGCGCCTATCGTGTTTGCTTAACTGTTACCTCCACCTCTACCGGCTGTGTTGCTACTTATTGCGACTCTCTGATCATCAACACGCCTTTAGTTAATTGTAATCCTAGTTTCACAAAAGCTGTTCCTTCCGGGAATGCCCCTGTTAGTGTTTCCTTTGTAAATACCTCAACAGGTGGTAATTCGGCTACTCAATATTTCTGGGATTTTGGAGATGGAACCCAGTCCTTCAACTTCCAAGGCTCGCATACTTACACCTCTAATGGTGGTTATTTAGTAACCCTTGTAATGTTTGACTCTCTCGGACATTGCCAAGCTGCCTATCACGACAGCGTAGTGATTGGAAATATCCCACAAGGTTGTCAGGCCTTTTTCTCTACCACTCCAAGTTCGGCTAATCCCAATTCGGTAAGTTTCAACAACCTTTCTACATCCAATGCCCCTGCTGGAGTTTGGTACCAATGGAACTTTGGTGACGGCAGCCCTATTGTAGCGCATGCTAATCCTACCCATACGTATGCGGCTCCCGGCACTTATACCGTTTGCCTCACCGTCAACAGTCCTAACTGCACCGATACTTATTGTATGGCGTTAACTGTTGGCCAAGTGAGTAACACCTATAGTTTGGGTGGAATCATCAGCGGACCAACCTCCGGCATTGGTAACGTAATTAAAGCGTATCTCTTTGAGGTACAAAGCAATGGCGGATGGATACCCACTGATACCGTTACTGCCATCGATACCGCCGGATTCTTCTACTATACTTTCAGCAATAAACCATCGGCAACTTACGCAGTATTAGCTGAACTCACCACCAATTCTCCTCAAGGAACCCTCTTCTTCCCAACCTATGTAGGAAACACCGTAAGCTGGAATAGTGCAATACTCATCTACCTCAACAGCCTCACCGCCAACATCCCATGGAACATTAACATGGTTGATTTTCTCACCTTACCGGCAGGTGGTGGTGGAACCATCAACGGAAATGTTTTGCGCGGTAACCTGAGAGTAGCATCTGGCAACATGCCTAACGTTACCGTTCAACTATTGAATGCAAACTTGAGCCCTATCCGCACTTCCCGCACCGATGCGCAAGGCCAGTTCAACTTCCTAGACTTGCCCATGGGCTCCTATTTCGTACATATCGACTATCCCGGACGCCCTTGTACGCCAGTAGCAGTAAATTTGATGGCAGGACAAACCACTGCAAACGGAATCAACTTCACCATGAACCGCGGAAACATCCTCACTTCGGTACAAGAAGCATTCGCCGGCAGTATTGATAAAGTATATCCTAACCCTGTACGCGACCAACTTTATGCAGAAATCAACCTCATGAACGATGGCGCCTATCAGTTAGAAATCTACAGCCTCTCCGGAAAACGTGTGATGACCGAAACCCGCAACCTATTGCGAGGCAATCAACGCTTGGAGATTCCCACCCAAGACTTATCTTCCGGACTTTATCTCATGCGACTAACCGACCCCCAAGGAGCCGCAACACAATGGAAAGTAAGTAAGCAATAAAAGCACCTTTCATAAACAAGAATCCCCCGAGCAATCGGGGGATTTTTCGTTTGAGGCGATTCAGCTCATGCGCAGTTTATAGTTTCTATTCTGATTATATCTGCTTTTCTTCGCATATGAGCCAATAAGCATCCGAAATCAGCCTATTCAATTAAGAATTAAATACTCATTGAAAAGACTGCTTGGGTTCTACTTCGGCTTAACAACTATTTCACAACATGGATATTCCACCCTCATCTTCGTTAGGCAGTCTGAATGATTTACAGCATGAAGCTGTCATCAGCCAAGACTTACGACTTTTGATATTAGCGGGAGCAGGTTCTGGAACGACCAAAACTTTATTACAAAAGATTGCTTACCTCGTAGAAGAAAAGGGCGTTAGTCCTAGCAGCATAGTGGCCATCACCTTCACTAAAAACGCCGCGAACGAAATGATAGACCGGCTCCTCATCGGTGCTGACAAGTCAGGAGCTTATGCCAAACTGCTCGCTAATAAAAAGCTTCCGCACAGTGAGAAAGAGCGCGCGCGTTTTTATTACCAGAAAAAGTTTGCATGGATAGATGGGTTAACCATTAAGACATTTCACTCCTTTTGCTACAGCATTTTAAAGCATTATGGCGTTAATGAATTCGACAATAAGTTTAAAATTATTAGTGACGATAAAAAGGGAGAAGACGAAGATGGAGGGAAATTTGTAGCGCCAGAGACCGTTTTCGAGGTGATGCATAAATTGCTTATCGAGCAATGCCATGACCCTCATTATCTTTTACAACTCAAGCGGTATTTGCTAGACTATTTTGTAGATAAAATTCATGTCAAAAAAATTGACCCTAAGTTTATTCCTCACGACGGCAAATACTACACCTCGCTAGATGGCACCAGAGTGCGATCCAAATCAGAACAGTACATCGCCGATTGGTTGTACCGGCATCACATTAAGTATGAATATGAGCCATCATTAAAAGTCAAAGACTTTGTATTTCATCCTGATTTTTATATCCCGGATGCCAATTTATATTTAGAACACATCAGCGATAAAAGCTTTAATACCAAAGACAAAGAAGAGCAATTCGAAAAAGGAAATCTTTTATTGGTAAAAACATTCGAAGCCATGTCTCAAGACACCCATGTTTTTAACTCAGCTTTAGATCGGATTATTAAAAATAGATTACCTTATACTTACCTTACCACAAAAAACCTTGACTTCAAAGAAGAATTCTTTGGATACCAAGAAGAGGTTAAAGAATTTATTCAACAAATCATGCGGATTACAGATATGATGAAAGTGGATAACATGGAGGTGGAAACAGTACAAGTCAACGCTTCCAAAGATCAGCATGAAAGAATCAGAGGCTTCTATGAACTTGCCATTCCGATTGTAAAAAACTATCATCATTACTGCACAGATAAGTCCTATTTAGATTTTAATGATTTAATCTTAAAAAGTATTGCACTTCTAAAAAACCATTCAGATATCGCCCATAAATATCAAAACAAATACAAATACCTATTGGTTGACGAGTTTCAGGATGTAAACAGCTTACAAATTGAATTACTTAAACTACTGTTAACTGACAAAACACAGCTATTCTGCGTAGGCGACGACTGGCAAAGCATCTATGGATTTAGAGGGTCTAATGTTAGCTACATCATTGAGTTTGAAAAACATTTCACCAATTCCAAAACCATTAAACTGAATTTAAATTACAGAAGCACTCAAAACATAGTAGGAGCAAGCAATGAAGTAATTAAAAACAATAAATTCAAAATTGACAAAGAAGTTCACGCATCGAAAAGGTCTGAACATAAGATTGTAGTTTACTCTGGAAATAATGAAGGAGACAATGTTCAATTCTGTTTCGAAAAAGTAAACCAGTTATTAGATGAAGGAATCCGTCCGGATGAGATTTTATTTTTATACAGAAGAAGTAAAATGTTTGTCCCTTATTTCTCCAAGTTTAAAAATGAACGCATAAAAATTCAAGGGAAAACCATTCACGCTTCCAAGGGTCTTGAATCGAAAGTCGTGTTTATTGTTGGATTAACAGAAGGAAGCGGTGGTTTTCCGGATGTTTGGCTGGAAGACAGAATCTTTCAAATAATTAAAAGAGCAAACCACGATTTACTTTTAGAAGAAGAGCGAAGGTTGTTTTATGTAGCGATTACCAGAGCAAAGGAAAAGCTCTTCTTAATTACAGAAAAAGGGAAAGAATCTAGCTTTTTAAAAGAAATACCAGCAGCCTTCACTGTAAGAACGGCTCAAGCGTTTGATGCTGTTGAAGAGAAAATTATTACCTGTATTCGGTGCTATAGCCAATTAGAGAAAATGTGGGTGGTTTGTCCGTACTGCGGCGAACAAGTTAAGCAAGTATGAATAATTATTTGATTTTATGCTGACCGCTTATTGCTCCCATTGATTCACATAAAAACTACTTCAGGATTAAATTTAACTAAAGTATTTCTTAATGTTCATGGCTAGCTTCATTATTACTATCAGACCTTTTTATTGCTTTTAGAATTTGGCCATTTTTCCATTATCTACACTTTCATTTAAGTATGAAAGAATTTTAATACACATGAAGTGCAGAAAATGGCCATAAGTTAAATAAAAGATGTAACCCAACTACTTGCCTGAGCAATGCGTCCTACCAATAAATCCTACTCATGAAACGAATAATACCACTCCTCCTGCTCATCATCCTTTCCATTGGAGCTAAGGCACAGTTCAGCCTAGCTGTTCAAGGAACCGTGAGCACCAACAACAGCACAGCCTCAGTGGCCGGTGTATTGGTTGAAATATACTATGACTCTGTTCCCGGCGCCATTTTCCCCGGACCATTTTTCACCCATACCAATGCCAATGGTTTTTACTCTGACACCATTCCTGGTATTCCAAATGGCCTTTTGAAAGTGAAAGTAATGGATTGTAACGGCTCTTATCTTACCCAGCAAAGAGTGGTCCTTCCAAACGTTCCAGTTGCAACTGTTGATTTCAGTAATTACTGCGCCACCCAGACTTTTGGGTGCAACCCAGCCTTTACTGCGCAAACTAATCCGGCAAATCCATTCCTTGTAAGCTTCCTTCTCAACCAAGGAGCAGTTTCACCCACCACTACCCTTATATGGTCTTTTGGGGATGGAAATAGCCAAACAACTGTAGGCAGCCCAGTAATTTCACATGCTTATGGCAATGCTGGCAATTACCGGGTATCGGTTCTCATGATAGACTCACTCCATGGTTGTAGTGCCATTTTCTCGGATTCTGTAAGAGTATGGATGCAAGGTGGAGGTTCACTTTGTCATGCAACCTTTAATGCAGGTCAGTTTCCACTCCCTAACGCTTTTCATAATATTCGTTTCCACATTAACTCATTCTCCTCCCCTAACGGAATCATGCGTTTGGACTTTGGTGACGGAACTTTTATCACCGGACAAGTAGGCAGTATTCCTTTTGCGGATCACGTTTATGCTACGCCAGGAGTTTATGTGCCCTGCATTTCAATTATTGACACGTCAATACAATGTAATTCTACCCATTGTGACACCTTAATTGTGAATTCAACCGGTCAAGGAAACTGCCATGCCTCTTTTCTTCCTACCTATACTCCTGGAAATGCACCTGTTTCTGTAACCTTCCACAATCAATCATCCGGCTCTAACGGAGTCCCATTTGGATTCTCCAGTCAATGGAGTTTTGGTGATGGCACTTTCTCTTCTATCGCCAATCCTACCCACGTTTATACAGCTAATGGGGTTTATCAGGTTACTCTTACCATTTTTGATTCTTTAAATAACTGTACCAATTCCTACGGTCATACCATTTACATCGGATCTTCTAACCTCAACTGTGCTGCCTCCTTTGTCCATACAGTTCATCAACAACAAGGAGGTGCAATCGTCAGCTTTATTCATCAAACCAATGCTCCCGGGCCGCATCATTATTCTTGGGATTTTGGAAATGGACAAATCGTCAATCAAGATCATCCTGTAACCTTCTTGCCCAATGGTGCATATCGTGTTTGCTTTACCATCGTATCGCTATCCAACGGTTGTACCGCAACCTACTGTGATTCAGTTTTCGTAGGAAATAACACCTCTAACTGCCAGGCTTCC
Source organism: Bacteroidota bacterium (assembly GCA_027484125.1). Classification (GTDB taxonomy): domain Bacteria; phylum Bacteroidota; class Bacteroidia; order UBA7662; family JAIXUI01; genus JAIXUI01. The sequence goes on from JAIXUI010000154.1 coordinate 11,448, forward strand.
TTCACTTCAACAGTACCTTCAGGAAATGCCCCTGTTACGGTTAACTTCACCAATACCTCTACAGGAGCTGCAGTCAATACCATGTACCACTGGGACTTTGGTGACGGTACAACCGGGGTAGGCTTCTGGCAAAATCATATTTACTCAGCCAATGGCACCTACATGGTTACCCTAAGCATGTTTGATACTTCTCAGTCTTGCCACTCTGTCTTTGTTGATACCATTGTTGTTGGTACTGCTCCACAAAATTGTCAAGCGTTTTACACCATTAATAGCAACCCTTCCAATCCTACCCAAGTAACCTTTAACAATCAATCTACTTCCAACGTAAGTACCGGAGTGTGGTATCAGTGGAATTTTGGAGACGGTAGCCCGATTGTAGCACTTGCAAATCCAACTCACACTTACACAAATCCAGGAACCTACAACGTTTGCCTCACCATAAATTCTCCCAACTGTACCGACACTTACTGTACTACCGTGACTATCGGTCAAACAGTTAACACATTCTCACTCGGAGGTGCTATTAACGGCCCAACCGCTGGAGTTGGCAACGTTGTGAACGTTTATCTCTTCGAAGTTCAAAGCAATGGAGCATGGATTCCAACTGACACCGTAACCGCCATCGATACCGCAGGTTTCTTGTACTACAACTTCTCTTCTATCCCAACAGCTACTTATGCCGTATTGGCAGAGCTAACTCCGAATTCACCACAGGGTTCTATGTTTTTCGCTACCTATATAGGCAATACTGTAAGCTGGAACAATGCGGTCTTGGTTTTCCTTAACAATCAAACTTCCATGATTCCTTGGAATATAAACATGGTGAGTTTCCTTTCCCTGCCATCCGGCACGGGCAGCATCTCCGGAAATGTGTTGCGTGGTAACTTAAGAGTTGCATCTGGAAATATGCCAAACGTAACGGTTCAACTACTTGATCCTTCATTATTGCCAATCATGACCTCAAGAACCGATGCTCAAGGTCAATTCAACTTCTCTGATCTTCCTATGGGCACCTACAATATTCATATTGATTGGCCAGGTCGCCCTTGTACCCCCATTCCGGTAACCCTCATGGCTAGCCAGAATAACGTCAATGGCATCAACTTTACCATGAACCGTGGCAGCATTGTAACCGCCACACAAGAGGTTTTCTCTGGCAATGTTGATAAAATTTATCCTAACCCAGTACGTGACCAATTGTTTGTAGAGCTCAATCTCACCAACGATGGTGTCTATATGCTGGAAGTGTACAACCTCTCTGGTCAAAAAGTATCCACTGAAACCCGCAGCCTCATTCGCGGAAGTCAGCGACTAGAGATTCCAACCCAAGACTTGTCTTCCGGACTTTACCTGATGCGCCTAACCGATCCAAGCGGAGCTGCAACTCAGTGGAAAGTAAGTAAGCAGTAGCGTTCTCTCAATTAGCAAGAAACCCCTGAGCAATCAGGGGTTTTCTTTTTTTATAAGAAAGCTCAATTAGTTTTCTTCCAAAGTCGCAAAGCCATTCATTAAAAACGCCGCGCACTTTTCGAAACCATTGCGCCCTTTGCGTGAAACCCCTTCAATCTCTCGCAAAGACGCCAAGTCGCAAAGCCATTCATTAAAAACGCCGCGCTCTTTGCAAAACCATTGCGCCCTTTGCGTGAAACCCCTTGAATCTCTCGCAAAGACGCCAAGTCGCAAAGCCATTCATTAAAAAC
>JAIXUI010000022.1 GCA_027484125.1 Bacteroidota bacterium
AACCCGCGGCCGGGAGTTCTATTTAGGCATTAGATACCGGGTGAAGTAGCGGGAATCAACTTCTTTTTCATTCCCTCCAAGCCTCTCTCCTTGAACAACATAAAATGGGACAGAGTCGATAAGCATTGAAGTGGGACGATCAAACATTGAACTGGGACAGTCGAACATTGAGGTGAGACGGTCAAACATGGAGGTGGGACAGTCGAACATTGAGGTGGGACAGTCGAACATTGAAGTGGGACGGTCAAGCATTGAGGTGGGGCGGTTAAACATCGAGGTGGGACGATCAAACATGGAGGTGGGACAGTCGAACATGGAGGTGGGACCGTCGAGCATTGAGGTGGGACAGTCGAACATTGAGGTGGGACGCTCAAGCATTGAACTGGGACAGTTAAGCATCGAGGTGGGAGGGTCGAACATCGAGGTGGGACGGTCGAACATTGAAGTGGGACGGTCAATCATTGAGGTGGGACGATCAAACATCGAGGTGGGACGGTCGAGCATTGAGTTTAGGCAGTCGCATATCTGCCTCTATAACGGATTTTTATGTCGCTATCCGGAATGATATTGCCTTTTAATGGCGCATGGTGAATTTTAGAAGTTGTAAAAACTCGTCGATTAGGTTGAAGAAAAAGTGCGATTTTAGCTAGTAAAGGCCCCTTTTTTCTTATTTTTTTCAAAGAGATATGGTGGTTCACAGCGTCTGTATTTAATTGAAACCAATCTCGTTGCTAAGCACCCTTTTCTATCATTCGCGAGAGACCTTTAACTACTATTTTAACCTATGCGTAAAAAAGATAGCGCACGATTAGATACCCTTGGTAGGGTCATCGACACGCTCCGAAAGAATCAGGAGCTATTTAAAGCCTTTCAACCACTGAAAGACCGTTATACGGAATTGTCCAACACCGTTCAGGAGCTGCAAGCGCTTCGAACTCAGTTAGGTTACTCCAGTGCCGGAATTTCCGCGGAGAAATCGCAGAACTTTGAAACACTTACGAGGCAGGCAGTATCCTTAGCCAAAGTTGGGTGGGTTTGGGCCAAGGGACAAAAAGACCCCTTGCTTATGGAAGTGTTTGATGTGGAAGTTACTGACTTTAGCCGCGCCACCGAAGCCGAAGCCATTGCCATGGCCGAGCGGATAGAGGAGAACTTGCGGATACATGCAGAAGACTTGACCTCGTACAACATCACGGCTGCCAAGCTCAACAATTTAAAGCATAGCATTGCCTATTTCCGAAGTTTGAAACTCATGCCCCGCCAGCACATCAACGAGGCTAAAGTTCAAAATCGCCAATTAGCCAAAGACATTAAAGCAGCGATGGCGTTAGCGGAAGAAATTGAATGCTTGGTGATTGGGGAGTATCAGGATAGTGAGCAATTGTTTGTTGACAACCTTCTCGCAGCCATGCGTATTTACGACCCGGCAACCAGATCAACAGCGCTGAAGCTGGTGGTATTAGACGAGACCGGCCAACCAATAGCGGACGCTGTTTGCGACGTATTGGAGCTGGAGGGAGAAGAGCAGCATACCAATCCGGCAGGTTTTGCAGAGATAAGCGGCCTACGTTCGGGAAGTTATACCCTAGAAGTAAGGAAAGAAGGCTTTGAGCCCCAACGCACCTCTGTTGAAATAAAACGAGGACAGAAACTCTCCTTCAACCTTCAATTAACCCAAAACGACTAATTCTAGCCATGTGGAATGATTGAAAAGGGCATTCCACATGGTTTCCCTAAACCGACCCCGCGAATTGCGGGGTTTTTTGTGTTGTGCTATGAGGATAAAAGCGAAATTGACTTATTGGAAGAACTGTGTTTTTCTAGGCTAGCGAAGTACTTATTTCAATTGGAACGTTTATTCTATTTTGAACGGTAGAGTATAAATCAATTTCTTGCGCAGGTGTCTCAAGTGAAACTATCAAAGCATACCGAGTTCGATTTTCTACATTACCCAGGTGCTTACGTTCTCTCCACCAACCAATAACTGGATAAACCGCAATGTGATTGCATTCTGCAAGTTCTGCCGCAGTCATTTCCATAAAATCCGAGTGAATAGAGCCAGTTGAGCGATTTTGATTTTTACTTCCAATAACCCAACGTGTACTACCCGCATTTCCATTAACTTCCTCGTTTTCCTCCCTTGCTGCTTTGTTTACGCGTTTTTTAAAATCTTCTTCGCTTTCGTTAAAATTGTTTACCTCAAAACGTAAACCATGAGATTGATAACGATATCTATCTTTCCATCCGATTTCGCCAGCTCCGGGTTCAATGAAATAGGAAAGAGTGATTTTTAGTTTTACTGGTATTGCTCCTAAATTCAATAATAAATCAGTCGGCCACGGTAAACTAAAAAAATGAACTTCATTGGTTTCAGGTTCTCTGCTTCTTCTTTCTTTTTTGTTCTTAAATGAAAATGGTTGGATAGTTTCTTGAGCAATGTAGGTTAATGCGCTTTCCTGACTATACAAGGCGCGCCTTAAATCTGGAATGCCATAACCAAAGGTTCGAAGTAAATTGTGGTAAGTATTTCTTTTGCCTTGTTGAACTTGACACTGAGTTAGCATAGCAGGATGCCAATTTGCAGCATGGATCATTAAGCCCCGTATGGTTTCTGCCCATGCATTTGGATACTTAAAGGCAATTTTAGCGGCAAACCAGGATGCTTGAGCTGCCGCCGCACTTGTTGCCCAAATAGTATCGAAGTACCGGCTTGAGTTAAATTGCCTTGAAGTGGACAATAACTCTAAATCTTCGTGACCAAAAATCCTGTTATCCGGATCTTTCAAAAGATTTCCCCCTTCAAAAACTACATCGGGTTTTACAGGCCATTTTTTTTCCCAAGTCAATGAAGTTGAGCTATAAGGCGAAAGTTGTCCATCGTTAGCTACTGACGTGTAATTCTGAAAAATCGGATTAGTTACTTGA
>JAIXUI010000140.1 GCA_027484125.1 Bacteroidota bacterium
CCATCAACAAAACGAAGATGAGCTGTTTCATGAATTTGATTTTTGGCATGATTACTGATTTGCAAAGAGCAAGCCAAAAGATTAACTTTCCAAACAAATTAAACCATGAAAAAGAATCTAATTCTTGCTGTTCTGCTCTTCACAACCGCCGGTCTTACCTCTTGTAAGTCTAAGAAAAAGGATAACGGAGTAAAGGAAAAGGTAGTTGAACAAACTTTCGAAATTGTAACGCTTCCTTGTGATGAGTTCAAAACTTCTACCAAAGAAGCTTTCAGAGCCTCTCAGTCTCAATCTAGTAACGACCTTTCTTTCTCTCGCGAAAAAGCGCTTACCCTTGCCAAGCAACGCCTCGCAAGTTTGATTAACACCACCGTGAAGTCTGTAACTGACCGTTATATGAACGAATATCAGGATGGACAAAACATGGAGCTAAAAGGCAAATTTGAGAACATGACCCGCGAAGTGGTTAACGAGAAACTTCGTGATGTCACCATCCTTTGCGAGAAAACCGCTCGTGAGAAAGATGGCAAATTCACCACTTACATCGCCGTAGAAGTAAACCGTGAAGGCCTTAAAAACGACCTCAACAACCGTCTCGGAGACAAAACCAAACTCAACATCGACTATGACAAGATGAAGTTTGAGAAAATCTTCAACGAGGAAATGGACAAAATGGCCAACGACCGTCCATAACCAACACACCAAAAAGCCAAAGCCCGCCAAACAGCGGGCTTTTTTTATGAGCTATGGCGAAGGAAATAGCCTATTCCATACTAAAAACGCACTTACGGCGCCAGAAAACTTACCACCATAAAGAACATCCACTGAACCGCTACATACATAAAGGCCACCTTATTCTCCACGCCGGAAGGAATAAGCAAGCTGAAAACGGCGGAAAGGATGGCCCAACTGGCATAGTTCTGCGGGGGCACTGCCACTTGTTCCCAATTCCAATAGGCCAGTTTAATGGCCACCGGCTCCAGGAAAAAGTCGAACACCATCATCGCCAAGCCTACATACAGCGCCCGCATCCATTTGTTGGTGGTGAGGTTGTATTGAAGACTGCCCTGCTCAAACAGCACCACAAACGAAAGCACCAACCCAGCCCAATTCAACCCAATGACTGGAGGCACTTCGAGTATTTTCCAACCAAGTCGAGTACCATACTGATAAGCCCCAAAGGGGAAACCGGTGGCCACTCCTACCGCTTCTGCAATAAATCCAAGCACCGCAATGCCCAAGACTACCGATGCCAATTGCATGAAAGGGCGGGAATGATGACGGGTTTGGGAAAGCGTTACTAAAAACGCCAGCAACAAATTAAGCCCTGAAAAAGAGAGTGCCCAATCCCTTAAGCTAGGAATGAACAAAAACACGATGCCACAAAAATGACTGAATATCAGCCAACTAATGGCCCATTTTACCGGGATATTTTTCATGATAAACGACGTCCTTTCCATTGAGTAGTGCCCGTGAAACGGGTGTAAACGGCGTACAAACTAAGCCAGAAAAAATTGAGGGTAATCAAGCCCTGTCGGAGTGGATTCCAGGGTTGTGGTTCCTTGGCTGCCTTGGCGGAGCAAGCATGCGTCAACCAGGACAATCCAAGCGGAATCAACATCAATAACGGATTTTCAAACCCCAACCAAGTATAAGCCAAGAGCCCTAAAGCCCAATAAATCAATTGAAAAACATCGCTATTCAGCATCATGGCTCGGATGTTCTTGGCAAATCCTTGCTGGGCTTGGTGGTACGATGCATACATTCTGCAATTCACCAGCTTATTACCCAGTAAAGTGTGGGTTTTCAAACGGTTTTCTCGAAACAGGCGAACCAAAGCAATGTCTTCGGCACGCTCCTGTTTCACAGATTCATGCCCACCAAGCTTTCGGTAATCGGCGGTACTGAACAGCATAAACTGTCCGTTTCCTGCCGACATGCTTTCCCATTGCGTACGATTGGCTACCGATAAGGGTAAAAGTTCTAATAGAATACGATGCACCAAAGGCACGGTAAGCTGTTCGCCCTTGGTTTGCATCATCTGAGTTGGAAACAAAGAAAGCAGTGCAAGTTGATGCTGGCCGGCATACGCCATGGCTGCTTTGATGGCCTCCGGGTGGAGCCGTAAATCAGCGTCGAGGAACAAGACCCTGTCTGCCTTTACCAAATTGCTCGCTTGCCAACAAGCCCAATGTTTCCCTAACCAGCCCTCCGGCAACGACGCTCCTTTCACCAATTGCACCACCGGCCAACGTGCTGACCAAGCCTGAACTATTTCGGAAGTTTCATCTTCGCTGTGATCGTCCACGATGATGATCTGTTGAGGAAGCAGCGATTGTTGAGCTAAATCTTCCAGCAACAACGGCAAGTTATGCGCTTCATTTCGAGCCGGAATGCAGATGGCCAAGGTAGAAGCATCCATAGAACCAGCGGTCTGTAAATGATTGCTTGACTTTAAGTTGGACCAAGCCACGCTCAAACGAAGCAGATTCCAAGCAACCAAAATCGCTAAAACAACCAGCACCGTCATTTCCATCCTTTAAAATGACCATCGCCCATGCGCGCTTGGTGTCTTTCAAGGGCCGCAGCCTGAAATTGCCGAAATGCAGCCTGAACATCGGTCACTTCCTTCAACCTAAAACGTTCGTGGTAAATACAAAGCGTAGGTTTGGCGTAGCTGCCATACTCAGGCACCATCAGGGTGAACAGCACCTGTCCGTTTTCCGGCATCTGCCCGATCACTTTTTGCAAACCGGGCATCCAAGGAGGATCTAAGTTGAGCAAGGAATGAATGCGGCCTTGGGGGAAAAACAGAACGGTATTTTCCGGCTTTTGGAGCAAGTTGGTGGCGTATCTCAGGCTTTCTACCATGCTACGGCTTCCGGGTTGAATGGAAAAAGCACCGAGACGGGCCAAAAATGGATTCTTTTTCAGTTCCGTTTCCAGCATCATCGCATGAAACTTTCTTCCGGTCTTGGGATGAATCACTTGCATCACAATACCGTCCCACCAACTGGTATGATTGGCGATCCAGAGGGTAGGCTGCTGCGTCCATTCGAGAGGTTCCTGGTAAACCGCCCGAAAATGGCGACGCATGATCCATCGGAAATATTTACCGAAGAACCATTCATAGGCAGGATGGTGAGCAGCTCGAATCACGCTAATGCATCAGTTTACTGGTGATAGAAGCGCTCAACAAGCAGAGTGGAATTCCGCCACCGGGATGCACACTTCCACCACAGAAAAAGAGCCCTTTCACCTTGGGGTGAAAATTAGCTTGCCGAAGAAAAGCCGACCAGGGACTATTGGAACTGCTTCCATAAAGCGCACCCCTCCAGGAAGCGGTGAGTTGCTCGATTCCGGCGGGATCCAGCACTTGCTCCACCACTATTTTATCGCGGATGCGCTGGCCCAAACGGTGCTCCAGCTTCGCCAAGATGTTCAGGCGGGTTTGCTCTTTCATTCTTTCCCAATCTTGCCCCGGGCGTAAAAAAGGCGCATTCACCATCACAAACCAGTTTTCACAGCCTTCAGGAGCGTCGGTTGGGTTGAGACGCTGACTCACATATACATAAACCGAAGGGTCGAGGAACAACCTGCCTTCTTGCAAAGCCTGAAACTCTTCTTGATAAGCGTCGCTGAAGAAGAGATTGTGTAAGTCTAATTCAGGAAAATGACCTTTCACTCCCCAATAAAAAATGAGGGCAGAAGAAGAAGGCTCCTGCTTGATTAAGCTGGCAGGTTTCGGCAACTGGGGCAACAGTTTTTCGTAGGCCGTACGGATGTCGGCATTGCAAACCACTTCGTCCGCTTCCAACACCTGTTCGCCCACTGAAACACCGGTTACCCGATTCCCGGAAGTCAGTATTTGACTGACTGGCGCATTGGCTTTCATCGTTACACCCAATCGTTGGCAAAGGCTAATCAATGCTTCGGCAATCATGCGAATGCCGCCAACAGGGTAGTAGGCGCCTTCGTCGTGCTCAAGGTGCGCGATGAGATTGAGTGTGGCAGGTGCGCGATAAGGATCGGAGCCGTTGTAGGTGGCGTATCGGTTGAAAAGCTGAGCAAGCCGAGGGTCCTTGAATCTGGCAGCATTCACCTCATTCATAGAAGTGAAGGAACGCAGACTTCCGGCCTTTAACATGCCTCGGAAGGCTTGCCAATTGAACCAGGTGGACCATTTATGCAGAGAACGCCTCAGAAACAGAGGCTCTGTTAATTGGTAAACGGCTTGGGCTTCTTTTAAATGCTCCTTCACAGAGGTCAAGGAATCTGGTGAAAAGCGAAGAAGTTCCTTTTCCAACTTTTGGTGGTCCGACCAAGCGTCCATTTGGCTGCCATCTTCCCAAAAATACCGCGTGACTACCTCCAGTTTACGGTATTGATAAAAGTCTTGCGGATTGAAACCACAGTCGTGGAACAGTTCGTCCAACAACTGAGGCAAAGTAAAAAGCGAAGGGCCGAGGTCGAAGCGGAATCCATCAATCCGCCACTCTCCCACTTTTCCTCCAAATTGTGGCGCTGCTTCAAGCAATGTTACCTGCTTGCCTTGAGCCGCACAACGTGCTGCTATGGCGAGCCCGGCAATTCCACCGCCTACAACAATCACCCGGTTATGGTTTTTCATGCTGAACGCGATTTGAGGTATTCGAAAATAGCGGAAGGGATGAGCAACATAGAAAGGCAATACACCGTGTCTTCCACGGGAATGGTGTAAATACGCAGATTGAGGATGTGATTGGAATTGTATTCGACCACCGGCATGGCTGTCAAAACGCCGTTGACAATTAGAAAAGGAATTAAGGCCACTGCATAAGCCCGGAAGAAATTAGCCATGAAGCCCGGTTTTTTCCAGCGATTGATGACCAATAAACTCAATCCGGTAAAAATGAAATAGCCTCCTGTGTACCATTTTGGGAGGAAAAAAATCCCTGAAAACACTAATAATAAACCTAGTCCATCGGCTAACAAAGGAGCGGTAGAAATTAGTCGGTTGGTTGGAAAATAGGCGTTGAGTACCTCGTAAATGAAAATGCAGCAATACGGAATGACGATAAAAAACAACCATTCTTCCAAAGGCAAACCGTACCAATAAAGGGTTCCGGTGTAGATGGGATTAAACGACCAAACGTTGTTTTGGGCGAAAAGAATGTCTTTGACAATAAAGATTACGGCTGAAAACAGGATGGCAGGAAACAAATGTTTCCAGTTTTTGAAATATGCCACCTTTTTGTCGAAAGAAAGAAAAAGCGGGCCGGCGATAGAAGCCAGCAACAACTGGCCATATAAACTCATGGCGCAATGAGTAATTCAAGCTGTTTCTTCTGTTCCGGGGTTCCTCGCTTAGTTTCTTTCATGAACTGTATGGCATTTTTCACCAAAGCTGGTGGCGCATCGCCATATTTTTTAGACTGAATCAATTGAATCATGACCGCCAAATCTTCTTCCACCTCTTTGCTATAGCCCAAAAATGCGGGTACATAATGTTGGTAAGAAAAGCGAAGGAAGCGAAACTCCAATTCATGGGGCTTGGTTTGAATGGCTTTGCGAAGGGTGGCATCGGCTTTCTTCAACCATTTCATTTTGTTGACCGGGTTGAAGGCATGTTTCGCCAGTAATGATTCAGTGGCTCCTTTGTACGCAAGGAAGAATACCTCTTTTTCAGCTAATTCACTTAGCGATTGATAGAGCGCTTCTGCTTGTTTCTCGCTTTTGATGCTCTGGTAATAGCGTTCTCTGACCTGTTCTGCCGGTAAGAAAAACGACAAGATCAGCAAGAGCAGCATGACCTTAGATAAGATTTAATCGATACCGAACCATCACTCCGGCAAGCACTGCGGCTTTTTCGAAGTTGTTGATGCGAATGCGCTTGTTTAGAATTTCGTCGGCTCTGGTCTTTCTGATTTTGGAAAACAGATTTTTGTAGAACCAATAGGCCGTAAGTACACCAAATTTACTGCTGTTAGGAAGCTGAAGGATGCCTTCATAAGCTGCTTGAAAATCGGCTTCGATATCTTTCTCAATTAGGACTTTCGACTCCGCATCGAACTTCATTCCGAGGTTGAGTTCGGGGAAATACGTACGACCACGGGTTTGGTAATCGTCGCGAATGTCGCGGAGGAAGTTTACCTTCTGAAAGGCAGCACCTAATGCCCTGGCAGCGCCTTTAAGCTTCTGATAAGGTTCTTCTTTTCCTTCGCAAAACACCTTCAAACACATCAAACCCACTACCTCAGCAGAGCCGTAAATGTATTCCTGATACATTTCAGAATTGTAAGCCGTTTCGCTTAAATCCATTTCCATCGAGTGCAGAAAAGCTTCAATCAGGCTCCTATCGATGTTAAAAGCATTCACCACTTGTTGAAATGAATCTAAAACCGGGTTGAGACTGATTTTTCGATCGATGGCTTTCCACGTTTCGGTTTTAAACTCTTCCAAGAGCGCTTGTTTGTCGTAATCATGGAACGTGTCCACAATTTCATCTGCATACCTTACAAACCCATAAATTCCGTAGATAGGCGAGCGTAGTTTTTTATCAAACGCCATAATGCCCATGGAAAATGAGGTGCTGTAGGCGCGGGTGATGAGCCTGCTACAGTCCAGATTGGTTTGATGATAGAGGGACATCATACTGAAATAAGTTGGGTATGTGGGTGTTCTTTAGCGATGAGTTCAGCAACTACCTGTCCTGATATGAGGGAGGGGGGAACTCCAGGACCTGGCACAGTTAACTGACCTGTATAGTACAAATTCGAAACGTTTTTGTTTTTTAAGGATGGCTTTAGTATAGCAGTTTGGGTTAACGTATTGGCTAATCCGTATGCGTTGCCTTTAAACGCCCCGTAATCGTTGATAAAATCACGGTGGGCGTAAGACCGTTTTACCACCACTTTGCTTCGAACTTCATGTCCGCAAAAGGCTTCCAGCCTATCCATCATCATGTGGTAATAGCGTTCCCGGGTTTGTTCGTCGTCGTTGGAAAGTCCAGGCGCTACCGGCATGAGTAAGAACATGTTTTCATGGCCTTCTGGTGCTACTGTTGGGTCGGTTTTAGAAGGACAGGATGCGTAGAAGAGCGGCATGGTTGGCCAAGCCGGATCGGTGTAAATCTCCTGTGCATGAAGCTTGAAGTCAGCATCAAAGAAGAGGTTATGATGCAGCAAACGTTTCATCTCTCCTTCTATTCCTAAGTAAAAAATCAAACTGGAGGGCGCCATTACTCGGCTTTCCCAATAAGTCTCGTTGTAGTTGCGATGAATAGGCTTCAGCCACTGGGTTTCGGTGTGGTGATAATCGGCTCCACTCACCACGATGTCGGCTGGTATAAAACCTTGACTGGTTGTTAATCCAATGGTTTTTCCTTGCTCAACTTGAATTTCGTTCACCGTGGTATTGAATTGAAACTTCACTCCTTTTTCCTCGGCAAGTCGTTGCATGCCTTTCACAATTTCGTGCATCCCACCTTCCGGATACCAAGTTCCTAAGGCGATGTCAGCGTAATTCATGAGGCTATACAAGGCAGGTGTTTTTTCCGGAACTGCACCCAGGAAGAGCACCGGAAATTCCATCAACTGAAGAATTCTCGAGTCTTTGAAAAACTTCCTCAAGTGATTGCTCATAGAAGTGAAGACGTCGAGTTTGAAGACATCCTTCATGAGCTGAAAAGAGGCGAATTCCATGATGGAAAGGCCCGGTTTATAAACGAGGTCATGAATGCCGACTTGGTATTTATACGCCGCTTCCTTTAGAAATTGATGGAGGGCCTTTCCGGCACCAGGTTCATATTGCTCAAGCATAGTGGCGAGTTCTTCCACCGATGCGGGAATGTCCCATTCTTCATGACCGGGGAATACCACCTTGTAGGAAGGGTCAAGTCGTTTAAGCGTGTAGTAGTCGCTCACTTTTTTCCCGAATCGCTCGAAATAACGTTCGAAGATGTCGGGCATCCAGTACCAGGAAGGGCCCATGTCAAAAGTAAAACCAGAAGTTTTCCATAAACGGGCACGGCCTCCAGCTTGTTCATGACGTTCTACGAGGGTTACCTGGTAGCCTAAGTCAGCAAGGCTGGTAGCGGCAGCCATACCTGAAAACCCTGCTCCTACTACAACAACTTGTTTATTCATTATCCAATACATCTCTCGCATGAGCGAGATAGTACCATTAAAACACCCCCTATTGCCTATTGTTTCGCGGAATGATTCTTAATAACGTTAATTCGCGCAACTGTGGAAGCTTAGGAACCAATCGATTCTTTTAACCTTACTAGATTTTTAAAATAATTATTAAACCTAAGGAATCATGTTCATTTAAAGGTTATTTCTACTGGATGTGATAAATTAGTGTAGCATTTATGCCTAAGCTTTA
>JAIXUI010000081.1 GCA_027484125.1 Bacteroidota bacterium
CTTTTCCCGGAGGATAAAGGCCTTCATCGTTGGCTCGACATGGCCCAGGAGCGTATTGCATTCCAGGGACTTCCAGCGCGTATTTGCTGGATTGGTCAAGGCGATCGCGAAAAGGCAGGTCTGGCCTTCAATGAGTTGGTGAGAACCGGCAAGGTGAAAGCGCCTATTGTAATCGGCCGCGACCACCTCGATACGGGTTCAGTAGCTTCTCCCAATAGGGAAACGGAAGCCATGCTCGACGGTTCCGATGCTGTTGCTGATTGGCCAATCTTGAATGCATTAATTAATACCGCCGGTGGCGCTTCTTGGGTGAGCCTTCACCACGGTGGTGGGGTAGGAATGGGTTACAGTATCCACGCCGGAATGGTCATCGTAGCCGATGGCACAGAGGATGCAGCCCGTCGTTTGAAGCGGGTACTCCACAATGACCCGGCCATGGGCGTGATTCGTCACATGGATGCCGGCTACGACATCGCGCAGGATACTGCTCGCAAACACCGTTTAGATATCCGTGATCGCCTTAAATAATCGACTATGCTGTTAGAATGTGTTCCTAATTTCTCCGAAGGACGTCGTCCGGAGGTGATTAAATCCATCACGGATGTTATTGAAGCGACTCCTGGAGTTCGTCTGCTAGACGTAGATCCGGGTTTCGCTACGAATAGAACCGTAGTCACTTTTGTTGGTGAGCCGGAAGCAGTGATTGAAGCAGCCTATCAGGCCATCGTGAAAGCGGCTGAAGTCATTGACATGCGTCAGCATTCCGGTGAGCATGCCCGCATGGGTGCTACCGACGTTTGTCCGTTGATTCCGGTTTCCGGCATGACCATGGACGATGCCGTTCACTATGCTAAGCTGTTAGGCGAAAGAGTAGGGAAGGCCGGAATTCCGGTTTATCTCTATGAATATGCGGCTACTCGTCCGGAGCGTCGCAACTTGGCTACCATTCGTGCCGGTGAGTACGAAGGATTAGCGCAGAAAATGCAACACCCCGACTGGAAGCCTGACTTTGGTCCGGAAACGTTCAATGCTCAAGCAGGCGCAAGTGTCATCGGCGCTCGCGACTTTTTGGTTGCTTACAACATCAACCTGAATACCCGCTCAACCCGTCTTGCCAACGCCATCGCGTTTGATGTTCGTGAAGCAGGCCGTGTGAAAAGAATTGGTCATCCGGTTTTGGGCGAAGTAGTGAAGGATGAAAATGGCGAACCAGTGCGTATTCCCGGCACCTTAAAGTCGGTGAAGGCCGTTGGTTGGTATATTCCGGAATACGAGCGTGCCCAGATTTCCATGAACCTCACCAACATCCACGTTACGCCTGTTCACGTGGCTTTTGATGAAGTGGTGAAAAAAGCAACCGAGCGAGGCGTGCGGGTTACCGGCTCCGAATTGGTGGGCTTGGTGCCTCTAAACTGCTTACTTGAAGCAGGTCGTCACTATTTAAAATTGCAAGGACGTTCCGCTGGGGTGTCGGAAGAAGAATTGATAAGTACCGCGGTTCAATCGCTCGGACTTTCAGAATTAGGGCCCTTCGATCCCAATAAAAAAATCATTGAGTATTTCCTCCGTCAACCAGCGGACAGCCGATTGGTGAACATGACCTTGAGGGAATTTGCCAATGAAACCGCATCAGAAAGTCCTGCTCCCGGAGGAGGAAGTATTTCTGCTTATGTAGGAAGTTTGGGAGCGGCATTAACCGGCATGGTGGCAAACCTGAGCGCCGGCAAACGCGGCTGGGAAGACAAACTGGAGCAGATGTCGGCGATTGCGGAAAAAAGTCAAGCGCTGAAAGACCAGTTGTTGAAAGACGTGGACGAAGATACCCGGTCTTTTGATGGAGTGATGGCCGCCTTTGCGTTGCCTAAAAATACCGATGAAGAGAAGAAAGCCCGCACGGCTGCTATTCAAGCTGCAACGCTGTACGCTACCCAGGTTCCTTTGCAAGTGATGAAAACGGCCTATCAGGTGCTTCCATTAGCCGAACTTATGGTAGCCGAAGGCAATCCGAACTCGGTTACCGACGCTGCGGTTGGCGCACTATGCGCAAGAACAGCCATTCAAGGTGCTTTATTGAACGTGAAGATAAACGCCTCCGGATTAAAAGACCGAACCATTGCGGAAGCCATCCTGCAAGAAGCAGCATCGCTGATGCAGGGAGCGTTGGAAGCTGAAGCACGCATCATCGCCCAAGCGGAAACCAAAATGTAAAACCCCTCGGAATCGTTTTCCCTAACCACGATTTCAAACCCAATCCCGTTGCACCAAACATTAGGCTGTAACGGGATTTTGGTTTGAATAAAGGTTGATTGAAGGAAAAACCATTGCTCACTACGAATAATTCGAAGCGAAAACGGGAGTGCAACACCCTATACTTTCGGGATAGAAGTTTATACTTTCGTTGTATAAAGTTACCCTCAAGCCGTTGAACGATACACGCTAACCCTTGAAGTTTGCACTATTCCAATTAATCGTTACCCTCACGACATTTTTCGTTACCCTCACCCCTTGAAAAGTTACCCTCGCGACATTTTTCGTTACTCTCACCCCTTGAAAAGTTACCCTCACGACATTTTTTGTTACTCTCGAGCCTGATACATTTACTCTCTTGCGATATGTTATTACAATTTAACAATTTAAGTTTACACTCACCACACTTTTATTTACCACAACCCCGCGATTTCTAAATGAACATCCACAATCGTAAAAGCCCTTTAGATTGAGAAGTTTACCAGTAGATTGACGCAAACTTCAAGACGGCTGTTAGCGTAGATTCCAACGCAGATCAGAGCGAATCATCATATCAATCAGCGCAAATCGCCGGAAAAAGTGCCATGTAAAAAAGCTTGGAACTACGCCATTGAATAGCTTTATACGATTATCATAATTCCCTAATTTTAAAGCACGCAAGCCCCCACGCGATGTCGCAAGCCACCGGCAGCAGTTTCTTTACCCAAGCAATGGCACTGGCCACCGCCAATACCACCAGCACAGCCTTGCCGGAGTTGTTAGCGTTCATGACCTCGCGTTTAGGACAACAAAGAGCGAATATCTTGGTGCAGAAGGTGGGGCATTTGTTCTTCAAATTGTTTTTTGTGGGTTAAGAGCTATATTTTAAAAAAGAAGGTTTGAAAGTTGAGAAAGAAAAACCTTTGCCATTGGTTTTTGAAGAGGTAAAACTGGATTGTGGCTA
>JAIXUI010000003.1 GCA_027484125.1 Bacteroidota bacterium
ACTTCCTGTTCATCACCACGATCGAGGGTGGTAAAGTTAGCGCCTGAAGCAACCTTGTAATGGGCGGGCAGCCTGACAATCATCTCACAGGGGTCGTCAACCCGTTGGGTATTGAAAGGGAGGAAGTTGATGGGGTTGAGGTAGAAGAGTGAAGGGCCGGAGAAGCTGCTTCCAGCATCGAGTTGGCGAGCCTTGAATAGCAACCAGAAGTCGATGTAAGATTCTCCGCTTGCATCTACTTCCCAGGTACAATAGCCAGTTTTGTGTACTGGCAGTGGGCGAAGCCCATCTTGAGAGAAGGCTGCAACCCCGAAAACCTGGCGGTTATAACGGGCTGCCTCGTAGCGACCGGGTCGCCAAAATGGCAATTGAACGATTAAGCGCTTGTGCCTACGTGTATCAAACGTAGAAACAACTTCAAGATAACCGGGCTTGTTCTGCGCCGATTGAACCAAATAACGAGTCATTTTTCTGGAGCCGGCTCTTCCTGAACCGGAGGCGGAAAATAGTGCCAAATCCGCACTCGACCAACCCCGTTTTTGTCAATTCCTATCTTTCTTGCTGCGGCTCGGGATAGGTCTATCGAATGCCTGGAGCGCCGTGACATGCGATCGTTCACTCGCACTACCACAGTGCAGTCGTTTTCCAGGTTTTGTACCATAACCAATTGCCCAAAAGGAAGCCTTTTGTGTGCACAAGTCAAGCTATCTTGACTAAAGCGATCTCCATTAGCGGTTCTTCTGCCGTTAAACTTATTGGCATAAACGCTGGCCGAGGCTTTGTTTTTTAGCAAGGTCATGTACTGGGCCTGCGAAAATGGACTCAGCAGACAGCATAGTCCTACGCACCACCAGAACTTCATAGCTGGAAGTTAGGGCTTTAGCTTGAAATTAGCAAACCGTACGTTCGCGGGCGTATTGAATTAGTCGGTCAACGATATCCGGATCTGGTGTAGGATCAAGGGCTTCAAGCAAGGCTTGATGGTTGGCCCATTCCCGCATCAGCGGTCGGTTTCCAATGGCCAGATTTTCGAATTCATTTTTTTCTGCTTCTTTCATCTCATTCATCAGATAAGCGATCAGCAGCTTGGGGGTAGAGGTTTTTCGCATAGGCGGGTTGAACTTTTTGTCAAATGTTAACGACTCAGCGGGGCGCATGTTGTATGCGGCGGAGGATTTTCGAATTTTCTTTGTGTATGCGCATTGAATCACTCGACCACGCCCGCCAACTTGACGCCGCAGATCCTCTTGCAGCTTGGCGCAAGGAATTTCATCTCCCCCTTCATGAAGGCCGGGAGTCGGTTTATTTCACCGGAAACTCCTTGGGCGCGATGCCTAAGAAAGTTCGTGCTTACCTCGAAACGGAGCTCCATGCTTGGCAAACTTATGGGGTGGAAGGTCATTTTAAGGGGGAACATCCGTGGAAGGATTACCACCATTTGTTTACCCATGCTGCGGCTCGTCTGGTAGGCGCTGAGCCGGGTGAAGTGGTGGTGATGAACAACCTTACGGTGAACCTGCATTTATTGATGGCAAGTTTTTATCGTCCGGAGGGAAAAAGAAATATCATCCTGTGCGAAGGTGGGGCATTTCCTTCTGATCAATATGCGTTGGAAACCCAGGCACGTTGGCATCAGTTGAATCCGGATGAGGTAGTGGTTGAGTTGGTGCCTCGTGCAGGTGAGCATACGCTGCGTACGGAGGATATTCTCACTAAAATCGCTGAACTGAGTGACCGTTTGGCGTTGGTGATGATGGGTGGTGTGAATTATTACACCGGGCAATTCTTTGACCTGGAAGCGATTACCCATGCGGCTCATGCAGTGGGGGCGCTTGCTGGGTTCGACTTGGCTCATGCTGCCGGTAATGTGCCTTTGTATTTGCACAACTGGGAAGTCGATTTCGCTTGTTGGTGCACTTACAAATACCTCAATTCCGGCCCTGGCGGTACTTCCGGGGTGTTTGTGCACAGTAAGCATGGCGATAATCCGAACACTTTCCGCTTGGCGGGATGGTGGGGCCACCATGAAGGCGAACGTTTTTTAATGAAAAAAGGCTTTAAACCAATGCCTGGCGCAGCAGGCTGGCAATTGAGCAATGCACAAGTTCTCAGCATGGCTGCTCACTTGGCTTCGCTGGAGATTTTTGATGCAGTGGGCATGGAACAGTTAAGAGCCAAATCGTTGAAGCTCACTGCGGCAGCGGAAGCCGCTTTGATGGAGTTGAATACGCGATATCCTCAGGCTGGTTTTAGGCTTATTACGCCTCAAGATCCACAAGCGCGTGGATGCCAATTGTCTATTTTATGCGGAAGCAATGGGAAAGCGCTGTTTCAGCATTTGGAAAACAAGGGAGTTGTTGCAGATTGGCGTGAGCCGAATGTAATACGCATTGCACCGGTACCCTTGTACAACAGTTTCGAAGATGTGTGGCAGTTCGCAAGTATCATGGAGGAAGGATTGCAGCTTCTGGCTTGATTCGAATAAATAAGATAGGGGAGTTGGTTGGAAGGAGTGTCTTTTGTTGAAAGAAAGCTACTCTGTAACTACTTCATTTTCGGCTTTCCCTTCATTGAATTCAAATTCTCCGTAAGGGTAGATTTTTGTTTTTATCACCGAATAAAGTCTCCTAAGCAAGGGCTAAATCCTCAGACAAAATGTTTTGGTTAGAGCTTAAAGGTTGGGAGGTAAAGACTACTTGGACGGGAGGTTAGTGTCAGCATTTTTTGACGTTTAAACCTCAATTTATTGAGTCAAATAGGCGCAAGGGTTAAAGCCCTTGTTAGTAACGGATATTCCGCATGTTGTTGCAGAATATAACACAGATGAACTCAGATTTGAATCACAATCAGCATAAATTTTCTGAAATAGTGCAGATTAGAATGCTTAGGTGGTGGCCATGATATGGCATTATCCAACCACGTATATCCTGTTGTAGATTAAGTAGTCATGGAGTTGTTGAATAGCCATTCTTCTTTTGTTATTCTATATACAAAATTCAATTTAGGTCGTTCTCCAAAATAGGTTACTTCTTGTTCCCTTATTTTAGTTGCTCCTAATCGGCTAATCGCTATTTGAGAACGAACATTTTCTGCCCCAATATGAAAGTAAACTATTGAAACATGTTGAAAAATATAGTTGAGCATTAGTGCTTTGACCGCATGATTTATACCCTTTCCCCAATAGGTTGTGGCGAAAAAAGTATATCCAATCAGTATGCTGCTTTCAGCCTCGTTGTAATCATAAAATCGGCTGCTTCCTATTATAGTCCCTTTGTCTTTGTCAATAATTTTGAATGCACCTTGGCTGAGCATGGCGCCGTCAAAGAAAGTTTTGAATACTTCTTTTTTCCAACGGTCTTTATTGGGGTGTTGTTCCCAAATTTTAGGGTCAGCAGAGATGGCGTATAAGTCTTCAAAATCCTGCTCTTGCAATGGATAAAGAATTACCTGCTCGTTTTCTAATGGGCATTGGATATCAAAGTTCATTTTTTTAGCGGCTATTTTTTGTGGAATCTACCTGGTTTTGCCAATCCTCATGTGTATCAATGAAACGGACAGGATTGTCTTTATATATCGCTTTGTCTAAAGAAGTAATCCGAGTCTGAAACCGATTCATTGCCGCCAGATAAGCCATAATTCTGCTGCTTTATTTAAATACAAAATACGAAAGCTTCTTTTTATTCTGAATCATCCACCGAAAGAAGTTGAGTTTTTTCACAGCCTGACGTTTTGGCGCTTGGCGATGGGCGGATTTCGAAGCGCTTCACTGTCAACCAAGCAGACACTTTGATAGAAGCACAATGCTTGATTTAACCACTGAACCGACACTTTTGGGTAGGTGCTGTTATGCCTTCGTTGTTCTTTTCTGTTGTTACTCTGTTGCCCATTGTTTATGGTAACTTGTTACGTTGACTATTCTGCAAAATCCTTCTTGCTCCAACAACTTGGTAAATGCTTTTTCTAAACTTACCTCCGTAAACTTTTTTCCTTGGGTTCAATTATTATTGTCCAAGAAATTGCTTTCAATCTTTCTTGAATCATTTTTAAAGTTTCCAAAACGGCTTCTTCTTTGGGTAATTCTCCGTACACCAAATTTTTAAAGTCACCGTTGTAAATCGTTTTCAACTCATTCCACACATTTTCCAAGTCTTTGAATATAAGTGCTTCATTTGGATGATAGACAAGCCATTGATTGTTGTTTCTAAAACTGGCGACATCATCATTGGCTACTTTTAAAAGCATATCATCAAAAGCCTTTGAATGCAAGAATCCTAAAAACTCATTTTGTTTTAATAACTGATGTAAATCGTAGGTGTGCCTTATCTTTTTCTTTAAATCATCCATTGGATTTTCACCATAAGAGAAACGAACCAAACTCATTATTTTCTCACAAATGGTTCTTATGGGTTCTAAAGCCAGCAATTCAAATGAGAGTAGTCCGTTTTCTTTAGCAATACCAAACTGCTTATTATCCAGCATCATTTGACCAACAAATGAAACAATGCTTTTGGTAGTGTATGGTTCGTAGTATCCAAGCCAAGTTGATTCCAAAATTATCACATCTCTTACTTGTCCGTAATCACCTTTAAATTCTTTGTTGTAAGAGTGTGCCGTTTTTCGGTTCATTCCCTTTTTATGGGTAATACCTTCAATAGTTACTTCGGACAATACGGTTTCTACAACTGTACTTATTGCTTTTAATTTTAATTTTGATTTTAACTTGCTGTCTGTTTCTCCTTCTCGCCTTAATACTACCAAGTCAATATCTTCCGAAAATCGTTCAATCATATTGTAACACTTGGATAGTGCTGTTCCGCCCTTAAACACGGTGTCTTTGCCAATATCATTATTGAAAATGGTAAACAAAGCATAGGTAACCCAATAGTCTTTTTCTACATAAATTGCAGGGATTTTCATTTGGTCAGCCGTAAACTGAACAGCTTGTCTGAATAAGGTTTTATTCTCGTGTAGGTTCATACAATATTCCATTTTTCGGTGTTGGATAATGCTTTCGCTGCACCAGTTAGTTTATACTTGGTAATCGGGTTCAATGATTTAAAAAGTGGTTCAGCTGTATTGCCCTGTTGTAATTGTTCTAACAACGCACCTAATAAAGCCCTTGTAGCAGGTGGATATTTTAATGCCAAGCGGACCAAGGTGTTTGTTTCTTTGTCTGTAAAGTTTTTTATTATGGCTAAGATCCGTTTGCAGGATGCTTCTATACTAGCATCAGGTATTTTTTTGATGTATCGGATGGCATCCAATAGCTGCAACAAAGGAATATTCTCTTTGGTGATGGTGTTTTTTTGCTTTACAAAAGCAATCGTATAGCGTTCTCTTTTAAAATTGGGGCGAATTTGACTTTTCCCGATTTGTATGGTATTGCTTACCTGTGTGGTTAAGCCCAACTGATTGTAAATACTATAACCCGTGAGATAGCCTGCTATTTTTCCGTTTTCTTCCAATAAGTCTTTTACTACTTGTGCCTGATTGGGTTGAAGATTGCCAAAAGGGGTATTTTCGGGTTTGTAGTATTTGCCTTTGGATAGTTTGGCAATTTTGCCCGAAGCTACCATACGGTTTAGGGCTTTTATTACCGCTTCCTTTTGATTCACCTCTGTAGTAAAATCAGCATAGGTGAACACATAGCCTTTGGGTAGCCTGTCTATGGTAAATGATATGTATTCAGCTGTTTTCATTCTTTTTATTGTAGTGCAAAGATAGTTGATATGTCCAGTTTATTAGTAAAAAAACTGGACATTTTGAAAGTTAACCATGCCATACTTCTCAGCTTTTTTATCATAGCTCGTCGAGCCTTAAAAAGCCACTTTCCAGCCAAAGAGTTGTTTTAGGAGGTTGGAAATGCAGAAATAAATCCATTCCAATTGGGGCAAAATAAAAGACGAATGCTTTCGCATCGCCCTCTTGAAGTTGTAGGCGGCGGCCGCTAGCATGAT
>JAIXUI010000010.1 GCA_027484125.1 Bacteroidota bacterium
GTAGTTCCAAATAACTTTGGTGAAGCTTATATCAATCAACACATTGCTCTTGTTAGACTAAAGAAATCTGTTAACCCAACTTATGCTGCATTTTATTTTTTTATGCCTTTTGGATATTCAGCAATTCAAAAGAAAAATAAATCAGCGGTAAAATCAGGTTTAACTTTTAATGATATTAAAACATTACCAATAATAGTTCCTCCCATCTCTCTCCAAACCCAATTTGCTCAAATCGTAGAGAAAACAGAAGCTCTTAAAAGCCAATACCAACAAAGCTTAAAGGAATTGGAGCAATTGTATGGCAGTTTAAGCCAAAAGGCGTTTCGGGGAGAGTTGATAAAGCATTAAGTTTATTTCAGACATTAAATAAAATATCGTCTTTAATTTTATCCGATAAATGAGTACTAATTTTCATTTACGGTATATCGCAGATTAGTTGAGAACCAAGCATAAAATTGGTTTGATCCTATTAGTAAGGAGCTGTTTGACTTTAGTTGAACAGCTTTTTTGGTATACCCCCATAATCCCCTCCGGCTGGGGCCCTTTTCCTATTGCCGGCGTGGAGGGTGGTGGGTTGGTTTTTAGGTTAGGAGACTAATTGAAGTTTAAGTTGAACTTTCTGGCCTCTTTTGATTTGAACGGTGGTTTTGATGGGTTGGTAGCCTTCTTTCTTGATTTCAAGGGTGTAGGTTCCGGAACGGATGCCCGTGATTTCGGCAATGCCTTGCGCGTCGGTGGTTTGTTCCTCTCCGGTTAATTCGAGGAGGTCGCAAAGCACTTCTTGCATGGGTTCCCCTTGGGTGTTGGTCACTTCTATTTTCACTTGGGTGCTGCGTGTGTGGGGGTCGAAGATGCGACTGGCAGCCAGGTATTGGTTCACCATGTCCGGATGGCTGACCATAAAGCGACCAATCAACAGGTTTTCGATGTCGCTTTCTAGCTGCATGGCTTCCGACAATTCGCTTCGGTAGCTTTCATTCAAACTTTTACGCTCTGATACGCTAAGTCTGGGCCTGGGCATGAGATCGCGCGACTGGTCTATGGCCGTTTTTAAGGCGTTGACTTCTGCGGCGGTGATTTCATAGTCTTCCAAGGCTTCCAGGTTGCTACGGAGTGCTTGTTCTACATTTCTTGCAAACTCCAGCGCATCTAAAGCTGTGGCTTCGTTGAAATCGGAGGCCACCAGGTCGAGTACTTGCATGAGCTCATGGTCTTGCTGCTCTTTGGCCCATACCCAACCGATTTTCGAGAGTGCTACGGCTTGGTCGCGCATGCTCTGGAACGCCTGCCGCTTTTCGGCGGTAGTACCGGACGTGCCATAACTCAAACTGTTTCTGAGGGTCTCCAAGCTTTCCACCTTAGCCTTGAGCTTGAGGTGTCGGGCTTTGAGAGGTTTGTACGACTGAATGGTGCTCAAGTTTCCATTCAAAGCTTCTAGCGCCCGCTGTAACGCTTCTAAACGGGCATTGTCAATTCGCTGCATGATATAATAAAATGTTTAATGCTTCGGCTTTCCAATAGGTGAAGGGCGAAAAAGACCGAAGCGATTTCAAGATAACTTATCGAGATTAAAAGGTGGATATATCATACACTTTTTGGGTCAAATTCTAATGTTTAGCGGCCTAAATCGTCGTTTGAGGGTTTTTTATCAATTTTTTTTGCTAAAAACCCACTTAGGGAGGGCTATCCTTTAAATTACACTCCCCTATCCTTCCCTTGATTTTTGGAGGCCTCCCCTCTATTCCAAACCGAGGATTTCCGACGCTTCACGAAGTCGTTCCGACGCTCCGCATCATCGATTCGACACTTCACGAAGTCGTTCCGACGCTTCGCATAATCGATTCGACACTTCACGAAGTCGTTCCGACGCTTCACATAATCGATTCGACACTTCACGAAGTCGTTCCGACTTCCATTCCACAAACCACAAAAAAAGCCGACCCTTCAAAAGAAAGGTCGGCTTTTGTATTGATGTAGTGAGGCTTTGGTTACGCCTTTTTGTTTCGGTTTCTCCAATTACCAAAATCGAGTACTACAGATGCAGCAACGAAAATAGAGGAGTACGTACCAACAATAAGACCGATTAAGAGCGAGAAGCTAAATCCACGGATTACCTCGCCTCCAAAGAACAATAGAATCACCACGGTCAACATGGTGGCCAATGCAGTATTGATGGTTCGGCTCAATGTAGCGTTCAAGGCATCGTTGATCACTTCTGCATCATCTTTTGCTCCATGGTGTAAGGAGAAGTACTCACGCAAGCGGTCATAAACTACTACGGTATCGTTGATGGAGTAACCGATGATGGTAAGAATAGCAGCTATCAAATGCTGGTCAATCTCCAAGGAGAAAGGCATAATCTTCCATAATAGTGAAACAAACGCCAACATCACCAAAACGTCGTGAATTAACGCGGCTGCTGCTCCAATGGAATATTCAAGTTTGCGGAAACGAATGAGAATGTAGATACAGATTCCAACAATACCGAAAATGATAGAGTAAACTGCGGAAATCTTAATATCATCCACGATGGTTGGTCCAACTTTCTGAGAACTTAGTACGACTTTAGAAGCGAAGTCTTCATAAGACATGTTGGCAGGAATAAGCGATTTTAGACCTTCGTAAAGCTTTGTTTCCGCTTTAAGGTCAGCCTCATCAGATTTATCATTGATGAGATAAGCAGTAGTGATTCTGAATTTGTTATCGCCGCCAAAGGTTTTCACCTCTGGACGTGAACCCATGGATTCACCCAGCATTTCGCGTACTTCAGAAGAGCTAATGTCTTTATCCAATTGAACCACGTAAGAACGGCCTCCTTTGAAGTCAACGCCTAAGTTGAAGCCATTCAAGAACATAGAACCGATACCGGCAAGAATAATCACACTGGAGGTGATGTAGAAAATCTTGCGGTTTTTAATGAACTGAATTTTCTCAACCTTGAAAAGGTTGCGGCTTAGTGGGGTATCGAAATTGATTGGTTTCTCTTTTGCAACTCGAGCGTCTATGATCAAGCGAGTGATGAATATCGCTGAGAACATGGAGCTGAAAATACCGATGATCAAAGTAGTAGCAAAGCCTTGGATAGGTCCGGTACCGAAGGTAAACAGGATAATCGCGGTAAGCAGAGTCGTTAAGTTAGAGTCGATAATCGCAGAATAAGCGTGGGTAAATCCTTCGATGATGGCCATTCGAAGTGATTTTCCGTTTTCGAGTTCTTCTTTGATACGCTCATAAATAAGTACGTTAGCATCCACCGACATACCCATAGAGAGCACGATACCGGCGATACCTGGAAGGGTTAGAACTGCCTGAAGCGAAGCAAGTACGCCAAAAGTGAAGAACAAGTTGGCAAGGATAGCAATACTAGCAATGTTACCCGCGGTTGAATAATACATAGCCATATACAGAATGACTACCAGTAGGCCTGCGATGGATGCAATTAAACCGGAGTTGATGGCTTCTTTACCAAGGGTTGGACCTACTACTGCTTCTTCAACAATTTTTGCAGGGGCAGGAAGTTTACCAGCTTCGAGGATGTTGGCTAAGTCTTTTGCTTCATCTACAGTGAAGTTTCCGGAAATAGAAGATACACCACCTGAAATTTCGCTATTTACATTAGGGAAAGAATAAACGTAGTTATCAAGAACGATAGCAACGCTTTTTCCGATGTTGTCTGCTGTTAAACGGCGCCAAACTTTAGACCCTTCCGGGTTCATAGTCATGGTCACTTCGATTTGTCCGAAGTTATCGATGTTCTCACGAGCATTGGTAATCACGTCGCCTTCAAGTGGAGCACGATCAGAATTGCCTTTTTTCTTAATTGCTATTAACTGGAAGAAACGTTCACCATCACCAACTCCCTTAGCAGTCCACAGCAAACGAAGGTTTTTAGGCAACATCATGCGCACATCTTCGCGTGCAAACATGGCATTGATGTCTGCTGTATCAATCGCCATGGCATAACCAATGACCGGTCCATCAGGAACGGTACCTTTTTGTGGATCAACGTTGGGCTGAAGTTTAGCAAACAACGGATTTTGACGGATGGCTTCTTCTTGGCTAAGACTTGCGGAATC
This sequence comes from Bacteroidota bacterium, assembly GCA_027484125.1. Taxonomy (GTDB): domain Bacteria; phylum Bacteroidota; class Bacteroidia; order UBA7662; family JAIXUI01; genus JAIXUI01. The sequence continues at coordinate 4,077 of JAIXUI010000010.1, forward strand.
CTTACCGGTTTTCGCACCACCTTTCCCAATTTTAGACATCAAACTTGAGCCAGCTTTCGCACTGTCTTGTCCGGAATCTGATGCCGCAACTGCGGTTGTATCGGTGGAGCTGATTTTTCCGGTTTTCTTCTCCAGCTCATTGCGCTGTCCGAGGTATTTGTTTACATCACCAATTCTTGCAAGCACTTCACCTGCGTCATAAGTTTCCCAGAATTCCAAACTTGCGGTTCCTTGGAGGAGCTTACGAACACGACGTGGGTCTTTAACACCTGGAAGTTCAATGATAATTCTTCCGGTACCTTGCTGGCGCTGAATGTTTGGCTGAGTTACTCCGAACTTATCGATACGGGTACGAAGAATCTCAAAGGAACGATCGATGGCGCGTTCACTTTCCTGACGAAGCACTTTCTCTACTTCAGCGTCCGGGGTGTTGAACTCAATCTTGCCTGCATTTTCGCGGGTAGCGAAAACAGAAGCAAGCTTGGCATTGGGATCAACCTTTTTAAAGGATTGAACAAACAACGTAACAAAGTCTGCCTGACTGCTTTCTTGAGCTTTCACTGCAAGCGCCATAGCCTCATTGAATGTGGAATCAGTGCTATAGCCTGACAATGCGCGGATTACGTCAGAGACAGAAACCTCCATCACTACGTTCATACCGCCCTTAAGGTCAAGACCTAAGTTGAGTTGTTTTTCACGAGCTTCTTTGTAGCTCACTTTCCAGAAGCCAACATCGAAGATGCTTTTATCGGCTACTGAATCAAGATAGCGCTCTTCTTTTGCCGCGTCGCCATTGGCGTACTCGCGTGCATCAGATTCTACCATGGAGGCCATGAAGGTGTACGACAATTGGTACAAACAGGCCACCACGAGCGCATAAAGGAAGAATTTAACTAGTCCTTTTGCTTTCATGGGTTGAATTAAAGTTTAAACTATTGGAAATCAGGCTTTTGACCGAAAGCCTGGAACGTCGAACTAAAAGATTAGTTCATCACGGAGCCCTGAATGGGCGTGTACTGACGCTTATGGTGGAAAGCATCAAATCCCTGAATCTGAAACGGTTAATGGATTTTACCGGTCCAATTTGTGAAATAGAAAATTCAGGAATAGCTTGTAAAGAAACAAGTGTCAGAAACTTAATGTGGAAGGTGGGAAGAAGAACATTGGCACCGTGTGAAGCAGATACATACCACTCTGTTGGCTTAAGAGGAAAAGATTCTCTTTCTTGATTTTCCTCAGCCTGATTCTTGATTTTAACTTCCTTTTTAATAAAAGCGTTAGATTTTTCTTCAAATCCGGAAAGATTAAAAGAAAAAGCCATGAACAACATGATGGCCATCAATAACCAGCTTGTCCATTTTTTTAATGCTTTCATTTTCATTCGGCGCAAATATAGGCGAATTGATGTCTTAGACAAGTACCTTGGCGTGTAGATGGTTCAACACCACCTCAAGTCCATTTTTATAGTGAATATTATTCACCACTATGATATCGGCCTTGGATCTTAATGGAAGGAGATACTTTTTATAAGAGGGCATCACATGCTCTTTCCATTGATAAGTAACACTTTCCGGACTGTACCCTCTTTCATGATAGTCTCGATGCAACCTTCTTTTGAATGCAATTTCCTCGTCAGTTTCAATAAACAGTCTTAAATCGCATAAATCGCAGATTTCATCGTAATGAAAGACAAACAATCCCTCTAAAACCATAATGGGAGCAGGTTTTAGCGTAATGATTCCAGGTTCTTTATTGGGATTGTTGAAGGTGTATTCCTTCTTTTTAACCTCAACTCCTTGAATCAACGCATGAATGTCATCGTAGAAGAGCTGACGGTCGATAGAGGTAGGTAAGTCAAAATTGGTTTCTCCATTGTCATCCTTAAGCTGCATTTCTCTCGGATGATAATAATGGTCTTGAGAAACAACCGTAATGGATTCAGGAGAAAAGGCGGCAGCGAGTTCATGCAAAAACGAGGTTTTTCCACTGGCGCTGCCACCTGTTATCCCTACGATATAAGGTTTAGACCTCATTTTATTTCATTTTCCAATCGTTCAGGTAACCGGTATGAAAGTCGCCGGCGATGAAATTAGGGTCTTTCATCATCTGAAGGTGGAACGGTATGGTGGTTTGAATGCCTTCAATGACAAACTCACTAAGTGCACGTTCCATGGTTGCAATAGCTTCTTGACGAGTTTGTGCAACAGCAATCAGCTTAGCAATCATGGAATCATAAAATGGAGGAATGGTGTAACCACTGTAAATGTGGGTATCTACCCGAACGCCATGCCCTCCAGGAAGATGTAGCGTTGTAATCTTACCTGGACTAGGACGAAAGTCGTTATAGGGATCTTCCGCATTGATACGGCATTCAATCGCAACCATGTTCGGGATATAGTTTTTTCCTGTAATAGGTACGCCTGCCGCCACTTTGATTTGTTCTTTAATCAAATCATAGTCAATGACTTCTTCAGTAACCGGATGCTCAACCTGAATACGGGTATTCATTTCCATGAAATAGAAGTTGCGGTATTTATCCACCAAAAACTCGATAGTACCAGCTCCTTCATAATTCACCGCAAGAGCACCTTTGATGGCAGCATCCCCCATTCTTTGACGAAGGTCATCGGTCATGAATGGAGAAGGAGATTCTTCGATAAGCTTTTGATGACGGCGCTGAATAGAGCAATCGCGTTCACTTAAGTGACAGGCCCTACCATGCTGATCTCCAACAATTTGAATTTCAATATGGCGTGGTTCTTCGATGTATTTTTCCATGTAAATACCATCATTACCAAAAGAAGCCATAGCTTCCATGCGGGCACTATCCCAAAGACCTTCCAGATCTTCTTCTTTCCAAATGATGCGCATGCCTTTACCACCGCCACCTGCCGTAGCCTTAATAATCACCGGATATCCGATTTCTTTAGCGCACACTTTCGCTTCTTCCACCGAATCCAAAAGACCTTCAGAACCTGGAATTACCGGAACACCTGCCTTTTTCATCGTATCCTTAGCAGTGGCTTTATCGCCCATAGATCTGATAGATTCTGGAGAAGGACCAATGAATTTGATGCCGTATTCCTGACATAACTCTGAAAACTTGGCATTTTCAGAAAGAAATCCATAGCCAGGGTGAATGGCATCGGCATTGGTGATTTCGGCAGCTGATAAGATTCTCGGAATGTTGAGGTAAGACTCCGAACTCTTCGGAGGACCAATGCAAACTGCTTCGTCTGCAAATCGAACATGGAGGCTTTCACGATCAGCAGTAGAATAAACAGCTACCGTTTTGATTCCCATTTCTCGGCATGTACGGATGACCCGTAATGCAATTTCGCCACGATTAGCGATAAGTATTTTTTTAAACACAGGATTCCTCTTTAAGGTTTGTGTACGGGCTTAAAACAGAAAAGCCGGCAGAACGAGGTTCTGACCGGCCTTTTTGGATTTTATAATTATGCTGGATCTATTAAGAAAAGTGGTTGATCGTATTCTACCGGAGAAGCATTATCAACTAAAATCTTGACGATTTTTCCCGAAATTTCAGATTCGATTTCGTTGAAAAGCTTCATAGCCTCAATGATACAAACTACTTGACCTTTCTGAATTTCATCTCCTACCTTCACAAATGGATCTTTATCTGGTCCTGGAGTACGGTAAAAAGTACCAATCATAGGACTTTTAATCGCTATGTACCTCGCTTCATCAGCATGGGTAGAAGATTTGGGAGATTCGGCCACTGGTGCTGCGGGAACCGGAGCTGCCGCAACAGGAGCCGGAGCTGCCGCAACCTGCACAGTTTGAGGCATAACAGCCGGAACGGTTACAACTTGCTGTTCAACAGCACGTTCTGCTTTGATAACCAGCTTGAAGCCTTCTTTTTCTAGTTCAACTTCGGTTACGCCTGATTTGGCAACAAAGCGAATGAGGTCTTGTATTTCTTTAATATCCATAGTAGGATTATTTAACTCGTTCAACGTAATCGCCTGATTCTGTGTCAATTTTGATTTTTTCATCAACGTTGACAAACAATGGAACCATCACAGTGGCACCACTTTCTACCGTTGCTGGCTTGAGCGTATTACCGGAAGCGGTATCGCCTTTAATGCCATGTTCGGTATAAGTAACTTTCATAACCACCGTTGATTTCAATTTTACTTGTAACGGGCGCTCTTCTTGAGTATGAACCATTACCTCTACTTCAGCACCATCCATCAGAAACTGAGGAGCATTGATAATGTGCTTTTCAACTGTAATTTGTTCAAAAGTGTTCATGTCCATAAAGTTGTAACCTAGTTCATCTTTGTAGAGAAACTGATAAGGTCTGGTTTCAACTCTTACTGGATTAATTTTTGCACCTGAAGGAAAGGTGTTTTCCAAAACTCTTCCAGTGGTAAGACTTTTTAGCCTAGTTCTTACGAATGCAGCTCCTTTACCGGGTTTAACGTGCTGGAATTCAATGATGCTAAAAAGATCATGGTTGAAATCAATGCACATTCCGTTTTTAATATCAGCAGTAGTTGCCATGCTTTTGCAAATTAAGGACTATCGAATTGAGAATTATCAAATGTTGAAAAATCAGTACGCCCATTTGACGTAAACAGCTCCCCAGGTGAATCCACCACCGAAGGCACAAAGCACCAAATTATCTCCTTTTTTAAGTTTATCTCTCCACTCAAAAAGGCAAAGTGGAATAGTGCCATTGGTTGTATTTCCATATTTATGGATATTAACCATGGTCTTTTCTTCTGCAATACCGGTTCTTTCCCGGGTTGCGTCAATAATTCGTTTATTGGCTTGGTGTGGAACCAACCAAGCCACATTGTCAGGCGTTAGTTGATTTCTTTCCATTAGCTCAGCAGCGGTTTCTGCCATATTGGTCACGGCAAACTTGAATACCGTTTTCCCGTCTTGGGTCACGAAATGCTCACGAGCATCTACTGTTTCATGAGAGGCTGGCTTGAATGAGCCACCCGCTGTTTGATACAGATAATGACGGCCTTCTCCATTAGATCTCATGATGGCATCAACTACACCTAAACCCTCATAATTAGGTTCAAGCAATACAGCTCCACCTCCATCACCAAAGATGATACAGGTATTTCGGTCTTGAAAGTTTAGAATTGAAGACATTTTGTCGGCACCCACAATGAGCACCTTCTTGTACATACCCGCCTCAATAAACTTAGCACCGGTAGTTAATGCAAAGATGAATCCTGAACATGCTGCGCTGATGTCATAACCAGCAGCATTCGACATGCCTAGTTTATCAGAAATCACATTGGCTGTAGAAGGGAAAATGTGATCTGGTGTTGCAGTAGCACAAATCACCAATTCAATTTCTTCTGGTTTGGTGCCGGTTTCCTCGAGCAACCTTCGCACTGCTTCTACAGCAATATCAGAGGTAGCCATTCCGGGCTTAGTCCAAATGCGGCGCTCTTTGATTCCGGTTCTGGAAGTAATCCACTCGTCTGAAGTTTCTACAAACTTTTCGAGATCGTGATTGGTCATTACCTCATCTGGTGCCCAGGCATGTATGCCGGTAATTGCCGCCGTAATTTTAGAACTCATGAGATGATTTATGAAAAAGCAGTGCGAATGCGCTCCGAAATGTCGGATTGGCAAAGCGCCATAGCGTGTTTAAGCATGTTTTTGATAGCCTTGGCATTCGAAATACCATGACCGATTAGGACCGGTTTATTCAGTCCTAGAATAGGACTACCTCCGTAGTCTTCGTAATTGAACAGATTGAAGAATTCATCTTCTATCCTTCTTCTTTTAATCAGCACATAAAAGGACTCCGCCATTTTCAACAACACATTGCCGGTGAATCCATCAGTTACGATGACATCAGCTTTGTCGTTAAAAAGGTCGCGCCCTTCCAAATTGCCTATAAAATTTAGCGTACCCAGCTCTCTCAACATTTTGTGAGCAGCCATGGTAAGCAGATTCCCCTTCTCCTCTTCTTCCCCAATATTCATCAATCCCACTTTAGGATCTGGAATATTCATAAGATACTCAGCATAAAGGCTTCCAAGGATTCCGAACTGCATCAGTACATCCGCGCGGCAATCGGCATTGGCACCAACGTCTAACAACAATCCATAGCCACCATTTTCCTTGGGGACCATAGAGGCAATACAAGGTCTGATTACTCCGGGAATCGTTTTCACGGTGTACATTCCGCCTACTAGCATAGCACCGGTATTACCAGCTCCAGCAAATGAGTCGATTTGCCCTTCTTTTAAGGCAAGAAACCCTCTGACTATGGAAGATTGCTTATACTGCGTAATGGCTTTGGTAGGATGCTCGCCCATTGGAATGGTTTCCGGGCAATCCACCAATGTTAGGCGGTTCCTGTTTGGATGTCCTTCCGGAAATGCCCCTTCCATAACAGGCAAACTGCCGAAAAGGGTGAAGTTCACCGATTCCGGCAGTTCGTTGAGGGCGAGGGTAATTCCGGCCAGGGTTTCCGATGGGGCAAAATCTCCCCCCATGATATCTAGGCCGATGTTCACTACTTCCCTTTGTTTATCAGGCAGTTACTGCCTTGTCGATAACGACTTTTCCTTTGTAGTACATTTTACCTTCGAACCAATGAGCTCTGTGGTAAAGATGTGGCTGTCCGGTAGTAGGACAAATGGCTACTGTTGGAGCAGTAGTGGTGTAATGTGTTCTGCGCTTACGCTTACGTGCCTTGGAATGGCGGTGTTTAGGATTCGGCATGGTACAAGTCGAATTAAGATTTTAGTTTTTTTAATGCTTCCCAACGGGGATCTATGAATTCAGGTTCCTCTTCTTCTTGTTCGGGAGTAGATTCTTCTTCTACAAAGTGTTCAAACTGTTGACCACAATCAGGGATAGAATTTTCTCCACAAACCACTCGAAGTGGCACTTGAAGGCTGGCTAATTCGTAAATGAATTGAGCCATATTAAAAGAGATGGAAGATTCTGGCAGATAAATAATCTCATCCGTGCTGTTATCAGGTTCACCGAACTTAATCAGCAACGTTTCCGTAACGTGGATGGGCATTTGTAGCTGTTCCAAACATCGGTCACAAGACATGCTGATATCACCCTTTAGGGTTAAATCTACCGTCATTTCCGTTTCCGATTTATCTAGTTTAGCTTCTGCTTGGAGTTTTCCTTCTCCTATCAGGGCGTTTTCAAAAAGAGCAAAGAACGATGAACCGATTTCATAACTGAATTCGTGAACGCCTGCTTTGAGGCCGACAAAGCGAATGTCGTAATCTTTAAGCGGGTCTTTCATCTCCTTCAGCCCTTAATCAAGTGCGCAAAAGTAGTGAAACTAAAGGATTGTGAAAAACTGAAATGAATTAATTTACTATTCTTCATTTTTCGACTTGTAATCCCTTGATTTCTTCATCTGCGGTTGAAGTGCATTCGCACTTAGTTGTGTAAATAGGCTTCGCCTTCTATAGATATCAACTGCTTTATAAAGCGCGTTTAGAAAGGAATCTGGCCTTGCTTTGCCGTGACCAGCTATGTCGTAGCCTGTTCCGTGATCCGGTGACGTTCTAACATAAGGCAAGCCTGCTGTAAAATTAACGCCTTCGTCCATGACCAAGGCTTTGAATGGAATCAACCCTTGGTCATGGTACATGGCCACAACTGCATCAAAACGAACGTAGCTGCCACTTCCAAAAAAACCGTCTGCGGGAAAAGGTCCATAGGCCAGAATCCCAGACTCTTGAGCTTGCTGAATAGCAGGCATGATCACTTCTTGCTCTTCTTTCCCTAGTAAACCTTGATCTCCAGCATGTGGGTTTAACCCTAACACTGCAATCTTTGGTTTTGGAGTAGCAAAGTCTTGAATCAAAGTTTGGTTTAACGCCTCGATTACTTGAGCAATTTTTGATGTTTCTAAGGCTCCAGCGACCTGATGAACTGGTAAATGACCAGTTACTAAGGCCACTTTGAGGGTATCGCTTACCATCAACATAAGGGCATTGGCGTCAAATGCTTGGGCTAAATATTCTGTATGACCAGGATAGGGAAACTGCTCACTTTGTATGCTATGCTTATCAATAGGAGCCGTTACCAAGACATCTATTTTCCCTGCTTTTAAATCACTAACAGCAGCTTCAAGACTTTTGAAAGCATAAATTCCTCCTTGTTCGGAAGCTTTTCCTGGTGTAATCGTAACTTCTTCCTCCCAAACTTGAACCAAATTAGGCCTCTTAGGATGGGCTTCGGCAGCATCTTTAATCAAATGAAATTGAAAATCATGCAAACCGCTATGTTTCCTATAAAAGGAGGAAAGCTTGGAGCTTCCGTACACCACCGGACACAATTGGTTAAATATTCTGGAATCCTGAAGTGACTTGAGAATGATTTCCATTCCAATGCCATTCAGATCTCCTACAGAAATACCTACTCTAACCTTTTGAATACCGGCGCTCATCCAGCTATGTTTTTGAAGAATTGATAAAGCAGCCTCACTCCCACTCCGGTGCCTCCTTTGCCACGATAGCCACCATCTGATTCAAGAAAGGCTGGACCGGCAATATCCAAATGAATCCAAGGATATTCTGTGAATCTCTCTAAAAACTTCCCGGCAGTTATAGCGCCTGCATACCTGCCACCAATGTTTTTCATATCCGCAATATCTGATTTGATGAGGTCTGCGTAATCATCCCAAAATGGCAATTCAGCGAGACGTTCGTGAACGATATCTCCTGCTCGCTTAAGGTTAAGCATATTGGTTTCATCGGCGGTACCCATGCACACAGTGGCATTGGTTCCAATGGCCATTACTGCGGCGCCGGTGAGAGTAGCCAAATCAATTACCAACTCGGGTTCATAGCGTTTGGCATAATGGAGCGCATCTCCTAATATGAGGCGACCTTCTGCGTCAGTATTTAATACCTCTACAGTAAGTCCAGAGCCCATGGTTATGACATCTCCAGGGGTATATGCATCGAGACCGGGTCGGTTATCGGTACTGGGAACTAAACCGATTACATGCACAGGCACCTCGTTCTTGGCCAAGGCATAGAGGGTTCCAACCACAGCGGCTCCGCCTGCCATGTCGCATTTCATGGAATCCATGCTACCGGGTGTAGGTTTTAAACTCAACCCGCCGGTATCATAAACCAAACCTTTTCCAACCAGCACATAAGGCTTTTCATTAATCGGATTTTCAGGCTTCCATTCCAAAATATTGAAGGTAGGTGGCTGAACACTTCCTTTATTGACTGCTAACAATCCACCCATTTTGAGTGCTTCAATTTTCGCTTTATTGAGCGTTTCTACAGAAAACCCAGCTTCTTTTCCCAGTCGCTTCATTTCATCCGCAAACTGAGTTGCATTAAGGAAGGATTGAGGTTCATTCACTAAATCTCTTGCATAGCCTACCGCTTTTATCACTTGCTTAAGATCCTGAACTTCCTGTTCACTCACTGCATTATGGGCTTCTACCCACACCTTTTCAACAGAATTACGCAATTTTTCGGCATCCGATTTATACTTCAGAAACTGATAGGCGCTAAGCATAAATCCCTCTATCACCGCAAGAAACAAACCAGGCTGGGCATTGGAGCAAATAAATCCAACCTCCTGCGCTTTTGCTTGGTTGAGTTTTCTCGATAATTGATGGCCTACATTTCGAGCTGCTTCAAGGCTTGCTCCTGGAGTTTTTTTCTCCATTGGCCTTACCACATGCAGGTGGTAAGCAAAGCGATTGACGCTGATTACATTTTCATCCTTTTCAAATTTACCGGATATCCAGTCAAGCTCTTCTGGGGTAAACCAACCGGCTGGCAAACTTGTGGCTGCGTCGGTTACAAAAATCCGGTCAGCCTTTTCAGGTATCGTATTGTGGTATTTGAGTTTTGGGTACATATCAGCGCGAAGTTACCAACCTCCTGTCAGGAAAGTAGTATTCTTGTGGTGTGAAAGGACCAGTAAAACCGAAAAAAGCCCTTGGGCAACACTTTTTAATTGACCGAAGCATCGCAGAAAAAATTGCCGATGCTTTAACCGGCTTCGGTAATTATCAACAAATACTTGAGATAGGTCCTGGAACCGGAAAACTTACTGAGCATTTATTGGTCAAACCATGGCAACTTTTTCTCAGTGAAATCGATGAAGAATCGATTCATTTCCTGCTCGCTGACGAAAAATTCAAGCATCTCCCCCATGTAGGCGACTTTCTAAAAATGGATCTGAATGCGTTTTCAAAGGGCCAACAGTTCGGTTTAATAGGCAATTATCCCTATAACATCAGCACTGAAATCGTATTCAGAATGTTGGAATTCCGGCACCTAATTCCAGAAATGGCGGGTATGTTTCAGAAAGAAGTTGCCAAGCGTTTGTGCGAAGGTCCTGGATCTAAGGAATATGGCATTACCGGAGTTATTACTCAAGCCTTTTACGAAGCAGAGTATTTGTTTACCGTCAATGAAGGGGCGTTCAATCCTCCTCCTAAAGTGAAAAGTGGGGTGATTCGGTTAAAACGAAGAGAGGTTCCTTTAACTCAAGATTATTCCGGTTTTGCTAGAGTGGTGAAAACGGCGTTCAATCAACGTAGAAAAATGTTAAGTAATGCCTTGAAACCTATGTTAAATGGTAAAAGTGGTGCTGAAATGCCTTACCACGACAAACGAGCAGAACAGCTTAGCATCGAACAATTTGAGGAATTGAGAACTTGGTTGTGGGCGTAACCCCTTACATCCTCCATCCAAGGGAGAGGACATTGGAGAACATACCAGCCGTTCTATCTCCAATTTGAGTCATGGCATAATCAACCTGAAAAGCACCAAGTCGAATTCCTGCTCCTAGGGAAGGAGTTATTTCAACTTGATTGGCGATTGGATCTCTACCAATTCGAGAGATTCCTGCCCGAGCAAAAAAACGCTTTTCGTAGCCTATTTCAAGACCCAAGGAAGGAACTAAACTTCCTGCATTGGTAGTAAGCAATTCGTTTCTTCGTCCATCAGTGAAAATGGCTAAAGCCATTTCAGCTTGTAACGACCAAGTATTGTTTAAGTTGAAAAGTCGGCTAATGCCTCCATGTATCGAAGGAAGCGCAATTTCCATGCTTCCTTGCGGAAACAAGTTACCGGCTTGCTCTAAGCCGGATTGAAGCGCATTTCTGCTAAAGGTCCACAAAGTGAAAGTGCTGGTGGCGTTCCTAATTGCCAATCCAACGCGGTATTTACCAAGATTTCGAACCGCACCTAAATCAAAGCCTAAACCAAAGGCTTGAGCAAAAGGACCTATTTGCCGGTATATCAATTTAGTGGCTAATCCTACCGACCACTTTTTAATGCGTTTAGAATAACCCAGAAACAGGGCATAATCAGCTGCAGAAAACGTACTGATGTTGTTATAGTTAATATTCCCGTTTGGGTCATAAAGATTTAAGGTATTGGGAATATCATCGATTCCTAACCTAATTAAGGCTATCGAAAAAGTCTCTTGGGGTCTTTGCAAGCTAAAAGCAAGTGCGTCATAAACGGCTGCTCCGGCAAAATACTCGGCGTGCAGTGCGTTTGCGCGATACATGGAGGAAGAATCAGCGGCGAGGCCAGGATTATAGAATATGCTAAATGCTTGATTCCCCTGACTAATTCCGGCTTGTCCCATGGCCATAGCTCTGGCATCTGCTCCAATAGCCAGAAAGTCGTTGCTGTATTTAGCGGTTTGTGCTACTCCTTCTTTGGCCAACAAAAGCATGACCGGCAGCAGCAATCTTGAAATGATTTTCATGAATGAATACAAACGTAAGCGGCAATTATTATTGCCTCTACACTTAAGCTATTATTTTCGCGAACTAATTAACAATTGCTATGGATTTTGTTGAAGAATTGCGCTGGAGAGGCATGTTACATGACTTCATGCCGGGAACAGAAGATTACCTCAATCAGGGAATGGCAATTGGATATATCGGATTCGACCCCACTTCTGACTCGCTTGGTGTTGGGAACCTCGTTCAAATCATGACATTGCTTCATTTTCAAAAATGCGGACATAAACCTGTGGTATTGGTAGGAGGCGCTACAGGCATGGTGGGCGATCCTAGTTTTAAAAACGCAGAACGAAACTTGTTAGATGAAAATACGCTTGCTCACAACCTAGCTTGCGTAAAAGCGCAGCTGGAAAAGTTTCTTGACTTTTCGGATGCCCCCAATGGCGCCATCATGGTCAATAATCACGATTGGTTCAAAAGTTTTGACTTCCTTGGTTTTATTAGGGATGTAGGTAAACATATCACTGTAAACTATATGATGTCTAAAGATTCAGTCAAGAGTAGATTAGACAGCGGATTATCGTTTACAGAATTTTCTTACCAACTCATTCAAGGATACGATTTTGTTCACCTTTGGAAGAACTTCAACTGTAAGTTACAAATGGGTGGTTCAGATCAATGGGGGAATATCACTACTGGCACTGAACTTATTAGGCGACTGGAAGGTGGACAGGCTTTCGCACTGACTACTCCTTTGATCACTAAAGCCGATGGTTCGAAATTTGGTAAAACCGAAAGTGGGAATGTTTGGTTAGATCCTGCCAAAACCAGTCCCTATCAGTTTTATCAATTCTGGTTGAATGCGGCTGACGCAGATGCTGGCAAATACTTTAAAATATTCAGCACCAGAAGTAAAGAAGAAATTACTTCAATCATTGAGCAACATGAATCAGCTCCTCATGAGCGTTTGCTACAAAAAACGCTTGCTGAGGATATCACAAACAGAGTTCATGGTGTAGCTGCATTAGAAATGGCCAAGAAAATGACTCAGATTCTTTTCGGGATGAAGTACGAAGAGCTTCAACTCCAAAGTGCTGAAACCCTGCAAGCAGTTGCTGATGAATTAGACTGTCCAACCGTTCCCGCATCCGCTATCCAAGACCTCAAGCTGCTGGATTTGGTTGTGGACTATGCCGGATTGTTGGAATCGAAATCGGAAGCTAGAAAAATGATTAAAAACAACGGACTGTCGATTGGGGGAAGAAAAATTGTTTCTGACCAAGAAATTTTAAATCCAAAATCAGATTTGCTTTTGGATGGACAGTTTGTTTTTGTTGCTAAAGGAAAAACAAGGAAAATTCTGAAAATAGGTTAATCAAGTTTTCTTTTCCTGAAGAAAGGCGCTAACAGGTGGTAAATCATAACCATTAGTTAGTGCCTTTTTTATAAAATTGCGTATGGAAATGAAGCGGAAGCTGCAAATCAGATGGTCTGATTTGGACCCCAATGGACATGTAAGACATAGCGTTTACTACGACTACTGCTCACAGTTGAGAATGGACATGATGGCCGAAGCAGGACTTACTGTCCAAGATATGATGAAACAAGGCTTCGGTCCTGTAATTTTTAGGGAAGAAGCTATATTTAGAAGAGAAATTAACCTTCATGATTCAGTTACGCTTAATGTGAAAGTTGCGGCACTGAGAAAAGACGCCAGCCGCTGGACCATGAGACAAGAATTTAGAAGTTATCCAGAAAATGAATTGAAAGCCATTGTTACCATTGAAGGAGCCTGGTTAGACATTCGTCACAGAAAACTGTTAGATAAAATTCCAGCGTCTGTTTTAGCCCTTTTAGATCTATTTGAAAGAACTGAGGATTTTGAATGGCTTGATAATTAACCTTTTTGTAAAAGGTTTTTAAAAGAAAAAAGCAGGCTCGAGCCTGCTTTTTTCTTTTATCTGAGGAAAGTTTATCCTTCGAGAGCTGCTACACCCCCAACAATTTCAGAAATCTCCTTAGTAATAGCAGCCTGACGTGCGCGGTTATATTGAAGCTTTAACTGTTTCAATAAGTCTCCTGCATTCTCAGTTGCCTTGTCCATAGAAGTCATACGAGCACCATGCTCAGAAGCATTGGTATCAAGCATGTAACGATGGAATTGTATTTTCAAATAAGAAGGTATCAAAGAGCGAATAATAAACGCTTGATCTGGTTCCATTAGATAATCAGCTTTCGAACCACCCTTACTTGACTCAACAGGCGTTGAAACAAGTGGAAGGAATTGCTGTGCCTGTGGAATTTGAACAACTGCATTTTTGAATTCACTGAAAACCACTTCGATTACATCAAACTCAGCAGAGGTGAATCTACTCATCAGAGATTCACTAATTGCAGCAGTTTGCTGAAACGAAAATGATTTTCCAAAAATTCCGAGGTGCTGCGTTTCAAGCTTAATACCATCGAACTTGCGAAAAGCATCAGCGGCTTTTTTTCCAAGGGCCATAACGGTCACCTGGCCATTAGCTTTCTGTGACGCATACTTTTCGTTGATCAATTGACGAGCGGCTTTGAAGAGGTTCATATTGAAGCCACCACAAAGGCCTTTGTCGGAAGACATCACCACAACTAAGATTTTCTCAGCGGGGCGTTGTACACCAAGTTCGAGCTCTACATCTCCGGTCAGGTTAGCTTGCACATTTCCAATAACTTCCTTCAGCTTAGCAGTGTAAGGACGAATTTGGACAATGGCACTCTGAGCCTTACGCAGCTTCGAAGCAGAAACCATTTTCATGGCTTTGGTAATCTGCTGGGTCGAATTGATAGATGCAATCCGGCCGCGTACTTCCTTGAGACCTGACATGGATTAAGCTTTGAATCTCGCTTTAACAACTCCAGCAGCTTCTACAAGCTTATCTGTTAAATCGTCGGAAATTTTTCCAGCTTTTAGTGCCTTCAGCACGTCGGCGTGGTTTACTTCCATATACTCAAGATATGCTTTTTCAAATTCTTTGATTTTATTCAAAGGTACGTCTAGCAATGCACCCTTCGTACCAAGATAAATAATCGCAACTTGCTTTTCTACCGTAAATGGAGAGTATTGAGGTTGTTTTAGAATCTCTACGTTTCGAGCACCTTTGTCGAGGACTGCTTTGGTAGCAGAATCAAGGTCTGAACCGAATTTAGAGAAAGCTTCGAGTTCACGATACTGAGCCTGATCTAATTTTAAGGTACCTGCTACTTTTTTCATCGATTTAATCTGAGCATTACCTCCTACACGTGAAACTGAAATACCCACGTTGATAGCCGGACGAACACCTGAGTTGAAGAGATTCGACTCCAAGAAGATTTGTCCGTCAGTGATAGAAATAACGTTGGTAGGAATATAGGCTGAAACGTCACCAGCTTGGGTTTCAATGATAGGAAGTGCAGTTAATGAACCACCACCTTTCACTTTACCTTTCAAAGAATCAGGAAGGTCATTCATATTGGCTACGATATCCTGATTGTAGTTCAACTTACAAGCACGCTCTAGAAGACGGCTGTGGAGGTAGAATACATCACCAGGATAAGCCTCACGTCCTGGAGGACGACGAAGAAGAAGAGATACCTCACGATAAGCAACTGCTTGCTTAGATAAATCATCATAAACAATCAAAGCCGGACGACCTGTATCACGGAAATACTCACCAATAGCTGCACCAGCCATAGGAGCATAAAACTGAAGTGGAGCAGGATCTGATGCAGTTGCAGAAACTACAACAGTATAAGGCATTGCGCCGCGATCAGTCAAGGTTTTAACAATGTTAGCAACAGTAGATGCTTTTTGACCAATTGCTACATAAATACAGTAAACAGGCTCACCTCGATCATAAAATTCTCGTTGGTTAAGAATTGTATCAATTGAGATAGCTGTTTTACCCGTTTGGCGGTCACCGATGATCAACTCACGCTGACCACGTCCAACAGGAATCATGGAGTCAATAGCTTTGATACCAGTTTGAAGTGGCTCATGAACAGGTTGACGGAAGATTACCCCTGGAGCTTTACGCTCGATAGGCATTTCGTAGAGATCGCCAGCGATAGGGCCTTTTCCATCGATAGGCTCTCCTAGTGTGTTTACAACACGTCCTAGCATGCCCTCTCCAACTTTGATAGAAGCAATAAGACCTGTTCTTTTGGCAGTATCACCTTCCTTGATACCTTCTGAACGACCGAGTAATACAGCTCCCACGTTATCTTCTTCAAGGTTAAGAACAACGGCTCGGGTGCCATTTTTGAATTCAATAAGCTCACCGGCCTGTACCTTAGAAAGGCCGTAAATACGAGCAATACCGTCTCCAACTTGGAGGACTGTACCTACTTCTTCAATTTCGGTTTCGGTTGAAAAACCTGACAGTTGCTGACGGAGAATCGCTGAGATTTCGTCCGGTTTAACTTGTGCCATATGAGGGTAAAAAGTTTACTTAATTTACGAGGTTCTGACGGATTTCATTTAAGCCAGTCCGTAAACTGGCATCGATTTGATTGTCTGCAACCCGAAGTACAAAACCACCAATAAGTGATTCATCAACTTTAGAGTTAAGCACAATTTTCTTTTTGAGAGAATTTTCAAGTGATTTCCTCAATGTCGCGATGTTTTCATCGCCCATTTCTGTAGCACTTGTAACAGTGGCTTTTACAATTCCCATGTGTTCATGGTAGAATTGGTCAAGTAACCAAGCAATTTCAGGCAGTAGATGCTCCCTTCTTTTGTCCACTATCAGTTCAATGTACTGCATACTGATATTATCGAACTCAGAAGAAAATGCTTGATTCAACACTTTGGCCTTGAGATAAGCAGGAACAACAGGGCTCTTCAACATGGTGTGAAGTTGCTTGTTGTTTTTAATGGACTGGTTTAAGTCTGAAAAATCTTGAAAAACTTCTTGCAGTTTACCCTTTTCAACTGCAAGATCGAACAATGATTTGGCGTAACGCCCAGCGACTTTAAAGTCTTTCATTTCGAAGATTAGTTCAGTTTGATATCGTCAAGAAGTGTGCTTGCAAGCTTTTGTTGTGCAGATTTATCTGCAAGTTGTTGACGTAGAAGCTTTTCTGCGATATCAACAGAGAGTTCTGCCACCATGTTTTTCATTTCAGCACGAAGCGCTAGGCGGTCAGCCTCCAATTTTTTATTGGCATCTTCAATCATGCGATGCGCGGTTTCTTCTGCTTTGGCTTTCTCCTTAGCGAGGTAAGCCTCCGCATTCTTTCTTGCTTCCTGTAAAATGACTTCACCTTGTGATCTTGCTTCTGCTAACAAACGATCATTGTCAGCTTTCACTGAAGCCATTTCCTTACGCGCTTCTTCAGCTTGACGTATTGCAGACTCTATGCTTTTCTCCCGATCTTGAACAGCCTTAAGAATTGGCTTCCAAGCAAATTTTCCAAGGATGAAAACTAAAACTAAAAATGTGGCGGTCTGCCAAAAAATGAGACCTATGCCGGGGTTAAGTAATTCCATTGATTTTCGATTGGGTTAAACACTTTTGGTCAGAGCCTTTCACCAACCGTGAAAGACCCTGACCGAAGTTCTTTGGGGCTTAGCCTTTGAAAGAGATGAGCAAACAAACAACTACACCAAAAAGGGCGACGCCTTCGATAAGTGCAGAAGCGATAATCATCGCAGTCTGGATTTTGTTGGTAGCCTCAGGCTGACGAGCGATGGCTTCCATGGCACTACCGCCGATACGACCAATACCGAGACCGGCACCAAGAGCAACAAGACCTGCACCGATACCGGCGCCCATGATGGCCATGCCCATGTCAAGAAGAAGAGTGTTCAACATATGAAAATTGATTAAGGGTTTTTAGTGATGATGTTCTTCAACTGCTCCACCAATATACATGGCGCTGAGCAAAGTGAATACGTAAGCCTGAAGGAAAGCAACTAACAATTCTAAGCAGTTCATGAATACAGAGAACGCTACCGAAACTGGGCCTACTGCAAAGCTTTTAAAAATGAAAATTAAACCTAACAAACTCAAAATGATGATGTGGCCTGCCGTGATGTTGGCAAACAAACGAATCATTAATGAGAAAGGCTTAGTGAAGATTCCAATGATTTCAACCGGTACCATAATCGGATACAACCAAAGAGGTACACCGGGAGGAGTGAAAATATGTGACCAATAGTACTTCTTCGCACTAAAAAGTGTGATTAACAAGGTTAACAATGAAAGAACTAAGGTTACAGCAATATTTCCGGTAAGGTTAGCACCACCTGGAATAAGTCCCAAAAGGTTGTTAACCCAAATGAAGAAGAAAACCGTAAGGAGATAAGGGACAAATTTGTCAGCTCCATGCCCAATGTTGGCACGTGCAATATCATCTCTTACAAACAACACCAGAGGCTCCATGAAACCTCTCAACCCAGACGGAACCAACGAACGTCCATAACCCTTTGCCACTGTAAAGAATACCAGCAACAGAATCACTGCACTCAGCAGTAGAGAAGCTACATTTTTAGTGATAGACAAATCGATTGGATGAATGCTTTCATCGCCAATTACCGTAAAATGGCCGTGGTTATAATGATAACGATCATAAGAAGACGTTTCATTATGAAAGTGATGAAAACTCATTACTTCCAAACCACGATCTGGGGTATGGAGAATTACTGGGAGATAGAGCGTAGCACCATCCCAAAAGTGCCATTCATGAGCATCAGAGATGTGATGAAAAATCATATCTCCGATATTAAACTTCTCTTCGCCATTATTTTCTGCTCCCGAAGATGCTTTAACCGGATTAAACGCGGTTAAAAGCAGGCCGGCGACTAAAAATAGTAGCGCTTTAAAAGACTTAAGTGCGTGGTTTTGAATCATTTATCTGTCGAATTGGACGGCCTCAAATGCGGCCGCAAGGTAGTCATTAAACTCCAAACCACAAAGCATGTGTAGAGTATGTAATAAGAGAAAAACCAACCTACAAATAATAGGTCATATCCTGTCAGTAAAATAATGGCTATAGCAACTCCAACTAAACAAGCCATAAAATGAACGCCTATTGCTGATAATAAGTAATTTACTGCACTTTCCGGGTCCTTTTGCATGCCTTTCCACCCAACCCAACCGGTGATAAGAGAAACTAAAAAGAAAAAAATCGCACAAGGCACACTTAAAAAATGATACCAAGGCCAATGCTGAACGTAGGTTATTGCAATCAGCACAAAAACTAACAACTGAATAGCCAATAGCTGAACTAAAAACTTTTTCATTTCATCTTCATTAAACTTTGAATCACCTGCCAAATT
Organism: Bacteroidota bacterium; assembly: GCA_027484125.1. Lineage (GTDB taxonomy): Bacteria > Bacteroidota > Bacteroidia > UBA7662 > JAIXUI01 > JAIXUI01. The sequence goes on from JAIXUI010000010.1 coordinate 23,090, forward strand.
GAGATAAAGACTCCAATCAAAGCAAAAAGTGCGGTCATGTAAGGCTGTTGAAAGGCAAGCATTTCATCTAATTGAATACCTATCCACGTAAAAAGGAGAATGATGGCCGCCATTTGAAACACAATTCCGGCGTATTTTCCATAAGCTGAAAACTTATTGTCCAATTTAAGATAGTTTATTCGAACTACCCAGCATGGTGCATGAACCTAAAAATTCAGCTCCTGATTCTACAATCAGTTTACCAACCGTGATGTCTCCTTCAATTCTTGCCGTCTTTTTCAAATGTAAGCCGCCTCTACAGGTAACATTTCCCTTTACAATTCCTGAAAAATCAGCAGAATCACATATTACATCTCCTTCTATCAATCCGGTAGAACCAAGGGCTAATCTACTGGCAACAGTAACAGCACCATGAATTTGCCCATCCACGCGTAAATCTCCAGGAGAGGTAACTGCTCCCTCCACTTTCGTTCCATGGCCGATGATGTTAATGAGTATTCCTGAACGTTCTTGGTCTGTCATTGAATAGAAGCTTGAAAGAGCGGGGTTGGATCAACAGGAGAACCATTTATCCATAAAGAGAACCTAATCTTACGAAGTTTCGAATATCCGATTACCTCTGATGCTTTAACAAAGTTACCCGATTTTTTCAGACACTCTCCCAGATTGCTATAACCTAAGAGACTACCATCAGTAGATTGAATTAAAAGACACTCTCCTGCACCAGGTAGATATCCGGCATACAACACCAATCCCGGTTGAATGCTTGTTACTAAACTATCAGATGTTGAAACAATATCCACTCCTGAAAAAGCCCCAGTTCGATTATAAGTTCTACTAATCTTCGAATTAAGCATGGGCCATGTATACATTCCTGACTTATTTCGGGAGGTTGGCAGATCAGCACTAGTCATATCTATCAGCATCTTCTTGAGGATAGAATCATTCCCTTTCGACAATTCTAGCAGCTCTGCATCATAAAGCTTGGGGTTCACATTCTTCAATGAATCTTTGGTTGATAGATTTTTTCCTGACACTACGTTAAATACGTTATCCAAATAGCGTTTATTCTGATTCAATGCTGTTTCTGCAGAATCAAGTTTAGATGTTAATTGGCGTAGTTGTTTCCTCAATTGAGGGTCTGCATAGCCTGGAATGTATTCTTTCAATGGCGTGTACACAACGAAAAGAAATATCAATAGAATAACGGCAATGAGCATGGTGCTGATTGCGATATATACATTCAATGGTGATAGTCTAAACGAGGCTCTTTCTTGCAAACTATCCTCATCAAGAACTACCAACCTATAAACCTCTCTGATTTGCCGGGAGAAAAGTTCATTCAGCTTAATGCCTGACATGGTTGCAAGTTAATGCAGATGTTGAACGTTATTCAATAAAAAAGGGTCGGAAATTCCGACCCTTTTTTAAGTTAGGCTTTAACCTTACTTTTTAATGACTACCGGAGAAATTCTTCTTCCTTCTGAAGTAATCACCTGAATGAAGTAAAGCCCCTCATTCATATCAGACACATTTAAAGTGTGAATGAAAGGGGAAGATTGTTTAATCACTTCGTGTTTAACAACGCGTCCCATCGGATCAATTAAATAGAGGTCGGTTACTCCTGAAACTTCACTGATATCAACATTGAAAACATCAGCAGATGGATTCGGATAAACTCTCAAAGCTTGGCTTGAGAAGTCTTTAACTGAAACTACCGAGTTGACAATAACATTAGCAGTGTCATTATTTCTGTTTCCATCGGCAGCAAATCCGGTGATATATACCCTCACATTGAATGAGCCCCCAGAAGTTGGCGTCCATTGAGAAGTGAAAGTAAAGTTCAAAGAATCTCCAGGTTGAATAGTAGAAGTAACAGTTTGTGTTGCTCTAGGAACATTGTTGACACTATAGGCTACATCAAAATTTGAAATTGCAATTGAACCAACATTACGAATGGTCGCAGTAATTGGAGTTGGGCCACTAATAATTGCATTCGCAGCAGGAGATACTATTCTTTGAATGGCAGCATCGGTAGCACTTACTATGACCACCCGGGTGGCAGTATCGTTCGCTACTTGAACATCGCCTGTAACACGACTAAACAATTTCAACACATGAGAACTTCCAGCAGGCACCAGCCATGGAGTGGTGAAAGTTACTTGTATAGAGTCTCCCGGGTTAAGTGGTCCAGGAACTGATTGAGTAACTGCAGTACCATTGTTAACATTATACCCAACAGCAATATTGGACAAGGATGCTGTTCCAAAATTTCGCAACCAACCTCTGATCACTTGGTTACTACCGGCATTTACTGCACTAAGTGGTGCTGAAATTCTGGTGAATCCTGCATCAGTGGTTTGAGCAACACCTGATACTATCACATTTATAGTATCAGATTTCGAGCAATTGCCATCGGTAACGGTTACGATAAATGGATAAGTTCCCGCAGTTGCAAATGGCCCCACAATAACAGTATCAGAATTGGTAACTGGAGTAGTATTCCAAGATACTGACCATGCACCACCGCCTGAGAAAGTAAGACCTGTATTGGGAGAACCAACCGTTTGTAGGTCATTTGCAGAAGAAAGCACCCAGTCAGCTGCATTATTGTTATCGCTAATTTTTCTTATAATGCCAGCACGACCTGAGGAACTAGGGATCGTTCCAGACCAGTCAAGGCTGGTGACACCTGAAACACCAACGACATTAAAGTTATTAGATGCCACAACATCAACAATTGTTTGATCGGGACGCTTTAGAATAAATCCGGCAGCAGTAGTCGAAGAAAGCGCACCATTAGTTCCGCCAGTATTAAAATAAAGATTAGCCGGAGAATCAGTTCCCGTTCCCAAGTGTAAAACCAATTGGCCACCACCTGGAACAATTGTACCCGCAGGAATTGAGTAAGTTCGTGGAGAAACCCCTACTTGTTCATAAATGTAACCTCCCATATCAAATGGTGAACTTCCTAGGTTAGAAATCTCAACAAAATCAGCATCGGTTGTTGTAAAATGAGCTGGATAAGTAAGTGTTCTACCAGTACCTGTACTGAACAGCGTAATTTCAGTGAACTTAATTTTAGGCTCGTTGTAAGCTGCTCTAAGTATGGTTGTTTGCCCAACATTAAGGTTTACATCAGGACCTGCACTTACCAGGATTTTATCATCAGTATAGTTAAAAGTAAGAGAAGTATCTGTAAGGCCATTGTTAGAAATTGCTGCAACTTTATAGTAAACCATGGTAGCTGATGTTCCAGCCGGTATAGTTCCAATCCATCGACTAGTGGCAGAATTGAAGGTCATCGGAGCTACTGAGAAGGGCCCTGTAGCATTCCCTGCCAAGTTATAAAGCACGTTAACCGTTTGAATTGGAGCGAGAGCAGTAATATTCGCTTCAACTGTTCTTGGCATTAATGAACAAGTGTCTCTTAAATCGTTAACAGAGGTGATAACAGGATTTAAAGGCTGCCAAATTTCAATATTGTCAAATGCAAAACCATCGTTTTGAGTAGTACCATCTGAGGCGAATGCTACCCTTAGTCTTGCATTAGACTGATTAGCTAATTCAGGAAGAGAACGTTCTGCTGTAACCCAAGCTCCAGAACTAGTACTACCAAGTCCAGACCATGCAAAAGTTCCGCCATTAGTAAGAAATTGATTGACAGAACCGGGAGCTGAACCACCTGACATACCATTGTTGTTATACCAGTTGATTGAACGAAACTCATTAACACTACCAAGAGGGAACCAAGTTGTACCACCATCGATAGAACCCTGTAGCACAGCTCCGTCGATATTCAACTGAGATGACCAGAAGATGTTCATTCGAATTCTGGGGTTTGGCAATGTTGAGAAGTTGAAGCAAGGAGACATTACAAATGAGCGCTCATTGGGATTATGAGTTCCTGTCAATCCTGTTACATAAGACTGAGTACCATTAGGAGCTGCAGTATTAATTACAGGTTTGTTGGGTGTTCCAAGAGCCCATGAGCTTAAAACACCACCTGCTAGCCAACCTCCATTTCCTGCTTCAAAATTTTGAGTGTAAGGAAAAGTGGCAACTGTTTGAATGCTGTTGACTACTGCAAGCAGGGTGTCATTAAATACCTGTCCGTCACCTGAAGCAGAAACTTGTATGCGAACGCTGTAAGAGCCAGGAGTAGTAAAATTCGCAAGAGGAGTTAACGAATAAATGGCAGTATCACCGGGATTAATTGTAGCAGAAATCAAAGTGTTCTGTACTGCTCCGCCATTGATTTGATAAGTAACGTTGAAATTCGAAACAGCAACAGTACCTCTATTGGTGATTTTCACTTTCACTGTATCATTACCCAAACCACATCCAGAGATTGGAGCGGCAAGATCAACAACACCTAAATCGACCGGTGTAACATTGAACTCATAGGCACCAGGATCTGGTGTAGTAGCATTCCTAATTGCACCTAAGATGTCATCGGTAACGTAAGACAAGGATTGAGCGATGTTGTTAATCGAAGCAGTTGTTGGAATTGGGAAAACTGGACTCAAATAACCAGGATTTACCAACTGTGAATTAGCATCTTGCCCTCTAGCAGTAGTCCAATCAGCCAAAGAAGCAAAATCAGTAGCAGCAACTCTCACCAAGTTAGAGTTTACAGCATTGTTTAGAAAGAAGACATTGTTATTGCTTTGAGTTACACTTGCAGTTGTATCAAGACTGATATTTAAAGCCCTTACACCAGCACCTAAACTTGGAGTAGCACTTGAGCCTGAAATATAAAGGATGTTGTTTTTGATCACTAATCCATTGTATGCAGGGTTTGTACTCGTACCACCTGTTGCGTTTATAAGCCCATAAACGGTGGTAGAATTACCATTAATCAAAGAAATGTTTAATGTGTTATTCGCAATCTCCATGTAATCGGTAGGATTTACCGGAATTGCAGTTGAAGAAAATGAAGCAGCTACTGTCATCAAACGAGGAGTGGTAGAACGAACATTTCCACTTACCACGTTATTATAAAACAAATTGGGGGTATTGACATCCCCATCAAAATCAGAGAATGAAAATCCACCGGCACCTAAATCACCGGTGACCAGGTTTCCATGAATTTTAGAATTTACAATTTTTGAAAAAGTACCTGCAAATGCGGTAGTACTAGTCTGAATGGTATTGAATTCATTGTTGTTAAGTTCTAAATCCTTCTGATTGGAAACTGTTATGAAAGAGGCATTATTGACTCTTACAAATTTGTTACTCGCAATTTTATTTCCGTTAGATAAGCCAAAAGCAAAGGGAAGACCAAGTAAGTCAAGTTGATTATTGCCGTTTCTAAAAGTACATCCAGTAACTAAGTTGTTAGAGGAGGAATTGATTTGCAATAATCGATTAAATGTACTTGTAGTTCCTGTTACAGTGTCTGCCAAGAAAGTACAATTAGTAATGGTGTTGAAATCGGCATCCAATCGCAACCTCATGGAGAACTGCTGAGTAGCACCTGTACCGGTAAATGTGGCAGGACGGGCGAAAGTCAGGTTAGAAAAAACAAAATAATCGGCACCAACTAAATCAAATCCCATTTTAGTTAGCACAGTATCAAACGTAATTACCGCTGTACCTGAAGCAGGTCCCGCAAAGTTGATCGGGCTAGTTGCAGAGGCACCTGAAATAGGAGGAATAACCACAGGACCTTCAGTGTAAGTACCCGAAGCAACATTGAAGGTTACAGAACCAGAAACACCACCACATTTTAAAGCGTCAACAGCGGCAGCAAAAGTTTGGAAGTTGCCATTGGCTCCAATGGTGTAAGCGCCATTCAGAGGAGCACAATAATTGAATACCAATGTGTCGTTGCCTGCTAAAATATCAGGAGCTCCATTAACTGAGTTAACCCATACTTTAAGTACACCTGAACCTGTAGATGGGAACGTAACTTGTGACAAGAAACTAAAAGTTCCTACTTGCCCAGAAATAAAGGAATTATTCAAACTCTCGGTTACAACAGCACTGTTATCTAACTGATAAGACAGAGAACCTGAGGTAATGGTGGTATTTCCATTGTTGCCAAGTTGAACAGTTACTGTTTGAGGAGTTCCTGTGATAATTGGTCGGGATGGAGATGTTAAAGACATTAACCCTAAATCAGCCCCATTAAGATTTCCAAACTCAAACTTTACGTTTGGACGGATAGTATTCAAGGTGCCATTAGTGGTGGGTGGATTGTTATCTGCATTCCAAGAGAGCATTTTAGTAACATTGGTAAAATGCGTTCGATACTGAGTTGGGCTTGTAAAGTTGGTGATACCTGCCCCACCGAGATTAGTTTCTATGAAAACTATCAAATTCCCCCCGGAATACACAAATGGAGTTGGAAGCGTTAGATCAACCCAATTTCCCTGTGAGATTGTAGCAGTGTCCACGGTACCCGTTGCGTGGGGCAAAGCACTACCTAAAATGGATGTAGTGGGTACACCAGTGGTAAAAGTAGTGTCGTTCCAGGGTAAGAAATAAATGGAATACGGAATCTGAGCATTGAAAAAACCGATGGTGGTGTCCATGAAAAAGGAAACCTTAGTAATAGCACCAGTCCTAAATCCAAGTTCCTGAGGGGTATAAAGAATGGCTGCTCTTTCAAAACCATTGACCACACTCAAGGGGAACCTTGTCCGAGTACTCGACGGATGCGGAGGGTTTCCCGAAGGAACTTCTATACTGGTCTGTGCCATAAGTCCTGAAAGGCAACTCAGGAAAAAAAGCAGGAATACATACAGATTTTTCATCGTATTGTTTGACATAATACAAATGTAAAAACTGCGTGTATCGAAAACATGTAATAAATGCAAAAAGGCTTGTTAAATAACTAGCCTTCTTTAAAACCTATTAACAACAGAAAGGGCGACCAATTGGCCGCCCTTCTGCATAAAGAATTTGAAACTTTACTTACGAATTACGATAGAAGCCGTGCTTTGAGAATCACGACCAATAAAACGCAAGGTGTAAATACCGGCTCTCAAATCTGAAACATCAAGTGTTTCAGTGACTTCTGATAAATCACCATGAAGAACACGCTCTTTAACCACTCTACCCATTGCATCAATCATTTGAAGACGACCATTTGTAGCAGAAGTGAATTGAACGTAAAGTTCACTGCTAGCAGGGTTAGGATATACTTTTCCAAAATCCTTACCATTCAATTCAATTACTGAAACAGTTGAATTTACTGTTACAGAAGCAGTGTCGTTAGTTCGGTTGACATCATTGGTTAGACCAGTCGTATAAACTCTGATGGTTCTTGCACCAGTTCCTGTTGGAGTCCAAGGAGCAGTAAACTGGAACGTGATAGAATCGCCAGGTTGGATAGTTGTGGTAACGGACTGAGTTGCAGTAAACACATTATTTACAGAATAAGCTACGTCGAAACCAGTGATAGGCATGTTACCATAGTTTTTAACAATAGCACTTATAGGTGTTGCAGAGGAAATATTGGCATTAGTAGTTGGAGAAATGATTCTCGCTACACCACCATCTACCATTTGGGTTACAACAACTTTACTTGCGGTATCATTTTGAACATTGGCATCGCCTGCGATTGCTGAAAACACTTTTATCGTATAAGAACCACCTACGGTTGGCGTCCAAGGTGTAGTAAAGGTTACTTGAACGGAGTCACCAGCATTCAAAGGACCAGAAAATGGCTGCGTTACAGCGGTATTATTGTTAATTCTGTATCCTACCGTAGTATTAGAAATTGCGATGGTACCAGTATTTCTAAACCAGCCACGGATTGTTACAGGCTGATTTAGAGTAACAGTACTTGCAGCAGGGGCACTTACGCGAGTAAAGCCACCATCTAAAGTTCCACTACCACCAGTTACAATAACACTTACTGTGTCTGAAGAAGTACAAATACCATCAGTTACAGTAGCGATGTAATTATAGGTTCCTGCTGCAGCGAATGGCCCAACAGTAACCGTAACATTTTGAGTGGGAGGAGTAGTATTCCAGCTAACTTGAGCATTAGAGCTCACGGTTACTCCAGAGTTTGCAGCTCCAATAGTTTGAGTAGTTACTGAAGAAAGAGACCAATCTGAAGCATTATTTGCATCAACATTAGTTCTTACAAGACCAGCATTTCCAGAAGAACTTGGAATCGAACCTGACCAATCAGCAGCAGTAACACCTGAGGTTGCAGCAAACTGATATCCATTGGAAGCAACTGCATCTAATACAGCACCGGAAACATTACGTAAAATGAAGCCTGCCTGAGAACCGGAAGAAAGAGATCCATTGGTACCACCCATATTGAAGTAGAAGTTAGCAGGATCGTCAGTGCCGGATCCAACATTAAGAACCATGGTTGCAGCAGCAGGAAGTACTACGTTTGGAATGGTGAATGACCTTGTTGTTGCACCTACAACTTCAACTTGGTATCCTGTCAAATTAATAGGTGAGTTACCAAAGTTTCCAATTTCAATAAAGTCAGCATCATTAGGATTAACATAGGCAGGATAAGAGGCTGTTTGGCCTGTTCCTGTTTTGAAGAGCGTAATTTCAGAGATACGAACCAAATTTTCATTCGGTAATGTAGCAGTCAAAGTAGCGGTCTGGCCAGTAGTGATATTTTGGTTAGGACCTGCATTGATGACCAGATAAGCATTAGTATAAGAGTACACATTGCTAGTATCTGATAAACCTGCACTATCGAGAGCAGTAACCAGATAACGAATCATGGTTCCGGCAGTTCCACCTGGGATTGTACCAGTCCAAAGATTAGTACCCGCATTGAAATTCATTGGAGCAGCGGTAAATGTGCCACTGTTGCTCAAATCATAATGAAGGTTTACCGTCTGTAAGCCAGCAAATCGAAGGATACTGGCAGATACTTGGCGAGTCATCACAGAACAAGTATCATTCAAACGAGTTACTGTCTGAATCACTGGATCAACTGGCTGAACAATAGTGAAATCATCGAATGCGAAACCATCATCCTCTCCGGAAGCATCAGAAGTAAATCTAATTCTAAACTGAACTTGTGCTTGGTTTGCTAATACTGCCAAAGGATATTCTGCAGTTAACCAACTTCCAGAACCAGGACTTCCTACCCAAACAGGCTGTCCATTGGATGAGTTCACGGATGATGCATTATACCAATTGATACCACTACCTACTGTACCAAGTACAGTCCAAGTGGCTCCACCATCTGTTGAATATTGTACGTTAGCACCATCCCAGTTATTCTCACTATCCCACCATACTTTCATGGTCAATTTAGGGTTGGAGAGATTGGCAAACGAAAAGCAAGGTGATTGAACAAAAGAAGCTTCATTAGAATTATACAAACCTGTTAGGTTGGTCACCCAAGAGTTTGGTGCAGAAGCTGCTGAGTTAATAATACTTTTTGCAGGAGTACCGAGTGCCCAAGACGAGTTATTACCACCTGAAACCCAGCCACCCGATCCAGCGTCAAAGTTTTGGGTATAAGGGAATGTGGTAATCACAGGGATGCTTTCAACCACCTTAAAGGTTGAGTCGTTAAGCGCATTTAAATCACCAGCTACATTTGCAATTGCAACAAAATTATAAGTACCAGCTGTTGCTAAGTTAGCCGCAGTAGTAAAGGTGTAACTAACCGTATCGCCAGGATTAATTGGGCCTGCAAATACAGCAGAAACTGGAGTACCACCGTTTACAGAATAGCTTACATTAATGTTAGTAGCTACAGCAGTTCCAAAATTGTAAATACGAATAGAAACATTCTCATTAGCAGTTAATCCACAACCATTGTTTGGAGAAGTGATTGCCACAACACCAACATCGTTTGGACTAACATTAAATTCATAAGCACCGATGTCAGGAGTAGCAGATCTTGTAGCTCCAGTAAAGTCTGTTGTAACAGAGGCAATCGGAGTTGCTGAATTATTCAGAGGAAGAGCACTTGGAGTAAGGTTAGTGGCAGTTGCAAATACTGGATTTGCACTTACTGAACTAATCTCTTGTCCGGTAGCTGCTGTCCAGTCGGCTACTGTGTTGTAGGTAAGAGGAGCAAAAGTTGCGATAAACAAAGGAGCAACACTGTTTGCTTGGAAATAGTTGTTGTTAGAGAACTGAGCACCACTTAAAAGCGCAGTATCTGCAACAAAAAAACCACCCCAAGAGTTACCAGTGTTTTGAGCGTTATTGGCTTTCAAGCCAACTATGTTGTTGTTTTTGAAAACGAGATTGTCAAAAGCATAAGCGTCTAAGCTGTTAAAATTCTCGTTTAAAGAAACCATACCATTTGTACCGAATGCAGCACCGCTACCAGCTTGAATACGTGCGGTATTAAACACAATTTCAAGGTTGTCTTTAGGATTCGGATTTGCAGCAACAGTGTCATATCGTGCTTCGATAGTGAAAGCGCGAGGGGTTGTGCTGCTTGTAATAACGTTTACGACGTTGTTATAAACCTGATTGGCGGTAGCATTAACATTGTTCATGTCAATCAAGTAGAAAGCTGTTGTACCAAGGTTTCCATTGATAAGGTTGTTTCTAACTGAAGCGCCATTTACTGACTCTAAACGGATACCAGTTCCAGGAGTATTAGTAGCATTACCTGTTAGCGTGTTGCTAGTTACTTGAGGAGCATCTTGACGAGTCAAGCTTATACCAGTACCTCTATAATTAACGATGATGTTATTAGTTACTATGGTGTTTAATCCAAACACACTATTTGACCCCGCACCAGTCACTGCATCGCTAACCCCTCTGAATGTATTTCCATCGATGTTAAAGCCGCTACCTGAAAATCTAATTCCAACATTTCCAAAAATGGTGGTAGAGTCATTAAACACACAACCAGAGATACTGCCATTCATAGCGCCAACTCCATAATTCAATAAGGTAGAGCTTGTGAAATTTCCAGTGATAACTGGGCGTGCAAATGTTAGGTTACTAAAACTAACATTGCTTGCGTTTTGTACACGGAAGATATCACGGTGAGGAGCAGCACTTGCGGTATCACATAACAAAGTGACGTCAGCAGCTGAGCCAGTAGAAGAGGTAAACATGACACTATTGGTAGCAGAAGAACCTGGAACCGCATTAATGGTGTAACGACCATAGTATGTTCCGGGTAGAATTTGGAAAACTACAGGACCTGCTACACCACCACAGGTGATGGCATTAACTGCATCCTGAATGCTGCTGTAAGTTCCACCAGTACCTACTGTGTAAGTACCTGCAGGAAGTGCTAAACACAGATTGGAAGTTAAAGTATCATTGGCAGGGTTTAAATCAGGGCTACCGTTGGCGTTGGTAATCCAAACTTTTAATTGAGGAGTTCCTGAAGCAGGGATAGTAGCTTGAGTTGCGAAGGTATGAAGCGTATTTCCACCTAATGGGATGCTTCCACTAAAAGGCTCAATAACAGGAGTTCCGCCATTAACTGAGAAACCAACTGAGCCAGAGGTAATGGTATTTGCGGCGAAGTTGTTAATGCGGAAAGTAACTGTTGCGTTACCTGGAGATACAGGGCTAGTTGGGCTGATTAAAGCAGTTGCAGCAGCGTCAGTACCTGCAGTTGGGAGAAAACCGAAACGCATGTTTGGGCGATCCTGACTGTTGAATACTTGCCCTGTAGTACCGGGACAAGTATTAACATTGTCCTGACGATCCCAAATACTAGCCATAAAACCGGTACCGGTCATATTAACAATAGCGTTATTGGTGTAGGAAATAGTACCTGAAGGTGTTGAGTTATCAAAACAAACTTCTATAACCACATTGCTAACACCATCCCAGAAAAAGTTGGTGCTGAAAGGATGGTTATTCCAACCTTGCTGATCCGTGTAAGAAGGGTTTGTATAGACTGAAGTCAGACCAGTTACAAAACCACCAGACAAATCTGTTGCAGTGGTTCCTCCCATCTTAATTTCAAAGTTCAACAAAGCTGTTGAAAGTGAGCCTCCACTCGCAGAATAAGTTGTCAGTGCGGTTGTGACCACATCAAAATCCAAGGCATTGATGTTACCAGCGGATGCACCGGCGGCAGTTAATTCTGAGGCAAGCACGAGGAACTGAGCCCTGGAAGACTCATACCAGTTGCCGTAGGGTGATGGATAGGTGGTACCGGTGTTATTCGTTGTACCTGTACCTACCGTTACCGTTAGCTGAGCCTTTGACTGCCAACCAATTAGCAGCAGGCTCAACAATGCAAGCAATCGTAAGCGTTTAATCATTTGATTTGGTTTTGGCCTAAAGTTAAATAAAAAAGGAGCATTTCCACTTTTAATCCAATGAAATGCTCCTTTTTCAAATGAGATTGTGTTAACGTAATCCGTGCATCATTTTAAGCAGTCGTCCACTAATCAAGAATAAAATCAGGGAAGCAACTCCAGCCATATAAACGAAAATCATAAAAAAGTCGTAAAGGTTACTGATTTTCATGCCTAAGAACGTTGGTCGCTCCGGATTAAGATTCCATTGCTCTATCTGACCTCCATCTTTCATGGTGTAAAGCATTTGACCATCCTGAGAAATAGCGGCATTAGAAAATCCTTTGCTTGCTGCACTTATTAATTTGAGGGCATAAACCGAAACATTTTTCTGTTCCATTGGAATGGCCTGTGCTCCAATTACTTTTCCGTCTTCACACTTAATCTCTGTCACCGGCAACGCCAAACTATCTTTAGGAGATTGGCTGAATACGCCTTCTGCCAGTTTCATGGTGTTGATAGAAGCCAACAAGTCCTGATTTTCAACTTTACAAGATGCCACCATCTTAACTTCTTCAGGGTATAAGGCAGAAAGGTCTCCGGCAAATTTGTTGGCGGTTGCTGTTGACATAAACCAAACACCCATCAACAACGACACGAAGCGGGTTGGTGCGAGCTTCACTACCATTGATAATCCAATCGGTGATAAGCAAAGCTCCCCAATAGTATGAATCAGGTAAAGGCCAATCAACCACATCATGGATACTTTATCCCATGGTTTAACGCCGTCAACTCCCCATGCGATAAACAAATAACCAAGTGCGAGGAAAGCTAATCCCAAAGATTGTTTAACCGGAGAAGCGGGCTCTTTCTTTCTTGCATTCAAAAAAGTCCAGACTGAAACTGCAACAGGTGCAAGTACTACAATAAAAAGAGCATTGAAAATCTGGAATAGTGAAGCGGGCATGGTCCATCCTAATATGACGCGATCCGTTTGCTCTTGAGCGAAAAAAGTAAGCGACGCTCCTGCTTGTTCAAACGCAGACCAGAAGAAGATTACGAAAAAGGCTACGATGTAGATTACCCAAATTCTGTCTTTTTCAGTTTTTGTTAGGCTTGAGTCTGTAATAATTAATCCAGGAAGTACGATACAAGCAGAGAAGATAATTCCACCGATGGTGTCGAAACCGGCTTTAGCCGTGAATAGCCAATAGAGTACAATCAACAAGGCAGCACCTACGATGATTTTCACAGGGCTAACTTTAGCCGGAGGAGTTGCTCCTTCCGCTTGGTGGTCAATTTTCACCGGAGGTAATCCTACCGCGCTGCCGTCTGGTCTTACAACGAATTTATTCTTGAGCCATACAAAACCGATTAAGCTCAAAATCATCCCGATACATGCTGCAAGAAATCCCCATCTGAACATAGAGGGAACTACTTGTCCGGCTGCATCATATACTTCACCAAGATTCCCACAAACAACCGGAGCTAAAAGAGCCCCCAAGTTGATGCCTTGATAGAATATGGTGAAAGCTGAATCTACGCGGCTATCGCCTTCCGGATACAGCTGTCCAACCATAGAAGAGATGTTGGGTTTAAAAAAGCCATTACCAAAAATGAGGAAGCCTAAACCGGTGTACATAAGCAGTTTGGATGTTTCAACTGTCTCAAACAAACTGCCGCTCATGAACATAAAAAACTGCCCGATGGCCATCAGAACACCACCAAAAATGATGGATCTCCTATTGCCCCAATATCGATCAGCGATGTATCCACCTAACAAAGGGGTTAGGTAAACTAATCCGGTATAACTCCCGTAGATTTTAGAAGCAAAGGCTTTATCAAACATCAGCGCGTTCACCATGTACAAGGTGAAGATGGCGCGCATACCATAATAACTGAACCGCTCCCACATTTCAGTGAAATAGAGCAAGTACAATCCGCGGGGGTGCGAAGTAGTTGTTGACACGATAGACTTGATTTAGTTAGCCTAAACTATGAAAAAAGTAATCAGTTCGGGGAATCAGGCCCTGAGTTTTTCAAATCAAGGTCGAAAATCAGGTTTTCATCCTTGAAAAGAAGACTATCAGGACCGCTTGACAAGAACAACCGAAGGGCTTTGAGCTTCTGATTTCTCACTTCTCCTTTCACCCTAACCATTTGCGTAACGATGCCCATTTTCCTTGAGGGATTCAAAATTCTATTTCCTACTCCCCAAGGAGCCTTATACATTTCCCAAACAACTTCATCTTGCTTTTTTAGGGTAATGGTTTGGACTTTTTGAGCCAATGCAGCTGAAAAACCTGGATAAACTCCAACCGGCCAAGTATCGAAATAGCTTACACCGCAGCCAATAAAAACGCCTACAACCCAAGCCCATGGTGATTTCCATGGTACTGATTCATTTCTTTCTTCGAAAGAGCCCAATGGATTTTTATATGGCCATATTAAAATCAGCAGCAATCCTAAATGCCAAAATGCGATACCAAGGGTAAGATAAACGCCCAAATGAAATCCCATTGCCATCAAGATGTAGGCTTTTCTCCATTTTGGCCCAAGGATTATCAGAGGAAAGGTTAACTCGAAGATCAACACCCAACCACTCAAAATCATCCACATCCAATCTGATGTGGGTTTCCATACCGGAGACTCCGGCAATACGGACCATTGGTTATAGGCAATGGCTTTCATGGCATTTGGTGTTGCCCATAATGGACCATTCCAAGCCCATTTCCATAAACCAGGAAATACATAGGCCATTATTATCAATAAACCCAACCAAAACAATCCCTTGAAGCTGCTATCGGAACGCGGATTTTCTTCCTTTTCCCCTTTCATTTTGGCCACCCAAGCATCAACTGACCATACTTTCCATGCTGGTGACCACGCTAATAGCAAGGCAGCCCACCACCATAAATGGTAATGATCCACCTTTCCATATGATTGAGGTACAAGTAAAACAAAAAAGGAACTGATGGTCGCAATTTTTGCAGATAGACTACCTCGAAATCCTATCATGGCCGCTATGGAAGTTGCTTGGGCCAATAATGAAACGATGGATACTAATTCTGGTTCCAACAACCATGTTCCTTTTATAAAGCTCCATAACCATGGAGGTTCTTGTAATTCATCGGGCAGCAAACTCATGCTGGCCGGATGATTCTGAATAATAAGAGCCAGAAGGCCTCCGTAAACGAGAATCCTGTAAATCGCTAACCGTCCCAACGAAACTTGCTCATTCCACCATCGATTGAGATGCTGCTGAATTTCAAACTTATAGCGAATAAAAACAAATAAAATCGACGCCAGTAACAGAGAGTTCCAAAAGCTGACTCGAATCACCAACCATTGGTATTCCTCCATGGTGTGTGCTCTTCCGGTAAGAGCGGCGTGTTGCAGGCGAAGTGGTTCTGCCCAGTTCCATAATCCTTCTACCCAAGGTTTTATTTGGAAGACAAGCGCCCAAAAAATAGGGAACAAAAGAAGCAGCAGCGGCCACCACCAATTCCGTTTTACACGACTCATGCCTGAGGTTTGAGCTTTTCTGCTATTTCATGAAGTGAAAGTGTAAACAAAGTTTGCCGGCCATCCGGCGTGTAATCAGGGTATTGACAAGCGAAAAGCTGGTTGATGAGCTTCTCCATTTCTACCCGATTTAGCATTTTTCCGGCAGGTATAGCTTGAAGGCGGGCTAAGGTTCGTGCTAGTGCTTCCCTCCTATCCGCCCTATGCAGTTGGACTTGGTGACGAACTTGGTCGATGAGGGATTGAATCAAAGATGAGGCATCAACTCCTTCCATATCCACTGGTAAACCTTGCACCAAGAAGGTCGTGGGGCCGAATTCTGTTAATTCGTAACCCAATTGAAGCAAGTCCTCAAGGTTTTCTCTTAATACTTGCGATTCCTGCACACTTAGTTCAAGTCGCACTGGAAACAGAATTTGCTGTACCGGTACCTGTTGCTGTAATTGCCATTTCGATAAATACTGCTCGAATAAAATGCGCTCGTGTGCTGCATTTTGGTCAATCACCAACATGCCCGATTTAATTTGAGCCACTACATAAGCATGATGAAGCTGGAACAACTGCTTTTGTTTTTCCTCCTCCGGTTGTAAGGTTTCCAAAGGCAATTCCGCTTGGTCTTGTTCTACTGGTTTAGCTGTTTGAAGGGCCGCTTCATACAAGGATTTCCAAGCAGCAGCAGGCGTACTTGCCTGACCAGACGAGCGAATGGTAGCAGCGGGCAGGTGTCCACCTCCACCTGGAAAATTGTTCGCACCCGAACTTCCTGTTCCTGAAAGAGAAGAAGAGCCGGAAAGCCTAGCACTTGGATTTTGAAAAACAGTCTCGGATTCAAAATCGAGACTGGGAGCCAATTGAAACTGAGCCAAGGACTTTCTCAACGCGGAATACAAAATGGCATAGACCGCTTTTTCATCCTCAAACTTTACTTCAGTTTTAGTAGGATGCACATTCACATCCAACGCAGCGGGGTCCATTTCCATGAACAGCACATACAGCGGATAATGACCATCGGGCAATAAGTCTTTATAAGCATTCATTACCGCATGATGGAGATAAGCATCGCGTATGTATCGTCCGTTGGCGAAAAAGAACTGTTGCCCTCTACTTCGTCTGGAATGAGAAGGCTTTCCAATAAATCCGGTTAACGCTACAATTCTGGTTGGTTCATCAACAGGAATCAGATTTTCGATTTGACCTTGACCCAATAGTGCTACAATGCGCTGTTTAAGGTTCTCTGAGCGAAGTTGGTACAAGGTATGGCCATTATGTTCCAGGCTAAAAGCCACTTCAGGATGCGACATGGCCAAGCGCATAAACTCGTCCTCGATATGTCTGAATTCAACATTATCAGTTTTCAGGAAAACCTTACGAGCCGGAATGTTGAAGAATAGGTTTCGAATTGTGAATTGTGTTCCGGTATTGCATGCTACAGGCTCTTGTTCGGTCACTTTAGAGCCGGAAACAAGCAGCCTTTGCCCCACGGCATCATCACTTCTTCGGGTTTTGAGTTCTACTTCGGCCACCGCAGCAATAGAAGCAAGTGCTTCTCCACGAAACCCGAAAGTTGAGAGTCGAAATAAATCGTCGGAAGAAGCGATTTTAGAAGTAGCATGACGCTCGAAGCACATGCGAGCGTCTAATGGGCCCATACCAGAACCATTGTCAGTGACCTGAATCAGCGTTTTCCCTGCATCCTTCACCACCAACCGAACCTCTGTTGCCCCCGCATCTACACTGTTTTCCAACAGCTCTTTCACCACTGAAGCAGGCCGTTGTACCACTTCGCCGGCCGCAATTTGGTTAGCCAGCGCATCGGGCATCAGGTTGATTTTTTCGCTCATCGATGCAAAATAATCAGAATACTATGGATGAGAGAAGCCCAAATTAGGATAGTGGGTTGCTAACAGAAGCGTAACGTCCATTTGACGAAGGGTTTATACTGCTCCACTTATTTCGACTCGATTTATTATGACAGAAAAACGTCAAGTAGAATTGGTGATTCTATCCGATTTGCATTTAGGTACCATTGGTTGTCATGCCAAGGAACTTGTTCACTATTTGGACAGTGTTAATCCGGGCATGCTCATCCTCAACGGAGACATCATCGATATCTGGCAATTCAGCAAACATTATTGGCCAAAATCACACATGAAAGTGATTAAAAAGCTGGTCAGCATGATGAGCAAAGGGATACCAGTAGTTTACCTCACCGGCAATCATGACGATATGCTCAGAAAATTCAGCCCTTTCGAATTAGGCAGTTTTCAACTCAAAAACAAACTTTTGCTTGAATTAAATGGGAAACAGGCCTGGATTTTTCACGGTGATGTGTTTGATGTAACCATGAAACATTCCCGCTGGTTAGCCAAATTAGGAGCGATTGGTTATGACTTGCTCATTTTGCTCAATCGACTTTGCAATACCATTAGCCAAAAAATGGGAAAAGGCAAACTTTCCTTTTCAGCCCGTATAAAAAATGGAGTGAAAAAAGCTGTAAAGTTTATTGACGATTTCGAGATGACCGCTGCTGAGTTAGCGATTGAAAATGGCTATGACTTTGTGATCTGTGGTCATATTCATCAACCCATCATTCGAGAAATTACCACTGACAAAGGCCAAGTTACTTACCTCAATTCCGGTGATTGGATAGAAAACTTAAGTGCATTGGAATACCATCAAGGTAATTGGAAACTGTATAAACATCAGGAATTAGTACCCGAAAAAGCAGAGGAAGAAGACGAAATGATTGTGCCTGATTTTCTTGAAACACAAGTGGTTCAATTGTTTAGCAAAATCATTTCATGAAAATCCTTTATGCCTTTCAAGGAACTGGCAACGGGCACACCGCCAGAGCCATGGAATTGCTGCCACATTTATTCAAAATGGCCCAAGTAGATGTGTTGGTAAGTGGAAGGCAACATCAGTTAAAACTCCCCTTTGAAATTCGTTATGCCTACCAGGGAGTTGCTTATGTAAACGGCAGAAATGGCAATTTATCCTGGAGTAAAAGCTTATGTCAACTGGGCATTTCCCGATTTGTTAAAGACGTCAATGCACTTCCTGTCAAAAACTATGATTTGATTATCAATGACTTTGAGCCGATAAGCGCTTGGGCAGGTAAGCTTAAGGGAGTTCCTGTTCTTGGGCTCAGTCATCAGGCAGCATTTCTAAGTCCCAAAAGCCCTAGACCAGAAAAGTCGCATTGGATTGCCGAGCAACTCTTCAAGCATTACGCTCCGGTTGATGAATACCTCGGCTTTCACTTCGAAAAATTCGATTCAAAAATTGAATGGCCCATACTTCGTGGAAACATACGCAGCGCGGAGCCTGAAAATCACGGCCACTATACGGTTTATCTTCCAGCCTACCGCGACCAGCAAGTAATCCGCTGGCTCACCCAACTTACGGAAGTTCGATGGCATTTGTTTTCTACCCAATGCAAAACACCTTACCGGTTTATGAACATTCAGGTAAATCCAGTCAACACCGAAGGGTTTACCCAAAGTCTCATCCAGTCCGCCGGATTACTTTGTGGAGCAGGGTTTGAATCCCCGGCAGAGGCGCTTTATCTTGGTAAAAAGCTGATGGTCATTCCGATGAAAGGACAATATGAACAAGCATGCAATGCCGCCGCCCTTCAACAATTAGGTGTTCCGGTAATCCCAGAGCTTAATGATGTTCATTTTCAAACTTTGGAAGCTTGGATCAATAGCAGAAACAAACTAAAGTTGGCCTATCAAGACGAAACGCTTGCAATATTGGAGCGATCAGTAGCACTGTATCAGCCTTAACTCTGATAAACATCTTTATAGCTTTCGAGATTGTAGTTCACTTCGAAATCTCAGGTATTGAGTAAAGGGCGCGTAAATATCACTCCGCTCAAGGTCAGGGGTCATGTCCTCAAACAACTTTCCTATTTTACAATTTTGCAGATAGCTGCTTTTAGATTTATCAACCTAAGAGGTATGGTTGTATCGATAGTTCGAAAAAAGACATGCTCCATGGTTTAAGTTGATTTAGTTTATTTGCTAGGTGAAATTTCTTCTGAAGTTACTCCTTCTCTGCTTGGTAATAACGCCTCATGTAAAAGCACAGATAGTCAATCCGGGAATGACCGACCAGTATGATTCAATCGCTTTGGGAAAAGTGACCATAGAAGGATTCATTGACACCTACTTCCTCTACGACTTTAGTAAACCACCCAATCAGGAGCGCCCTTATGCAGTTTCTTCCAATCGGGATCACGAATTCAATATCAACTTAGCCTATGTAGATGTGAAATTTCGGTCAGAACGGATTAGAGCAAGGCTAGTTCCCGGCTTCGGCAACTACATCAACTCCAACTATGCCACTGAAACCGGCACCCTAAAAAACTTGGTAGAAGCCAATGCGGGAGTTTTACTATTTCCCAAAAAGAACATTTGGTTAGATGCGGGCGTGCTAGGTTCTCCCTTTACCAATGAAAGTGCTATTTCAAAAGATCACCTGATGTACACCAGAGCCTTGGCTCCTGAATATGTTCCCTATTTCATCACCGGCGCTAAAATCACCTACCCTATTTCCGACCGTTGGACTCTTTACGGCTATTTAATCAACGGCTGGCAAAACATTCAAGACCAAAACAGAAGTTTAGCCATAGCAGCGCAATTGGAATTCAGGCCCAATAAGCATTGGCTGATTAACCTGAATTTATACGGAGGCGACGAAAATCAAGCAAATCGTCCACGATTCCGAAACCGATGGTTTGGAGATTTGTATGCCGTATGGAAATCTGACGGACCCTGGAGCGCCACAGCTTGTGCTTATTTCGGAATTCAAAACATGACTACCAGCAACCAATTGCAAAAAAGCTTCGGTTGGGGACAAATCAATGGTGTTTTACAATATGCCATCAACAAGCAAAGCGCTATTGCGGTGAGAGCGGAATACTTCCATGATCCACATAACATCCAAATAAGCTCGGTAAATCCTGTTTTAGTAGGATTTTCGACTGGAGGCGCAGGTTTCTGCTTCAATCACCGATTAAGCAAACAAGCGATGTTTAGGGCTGAATACAGGAATTTCACGGCTTCGAATCAGCATTTTTTCGGCAGAGATTCCGGCTATTCCAACAATAACCATTTGCTGATTACCAACCTGACGGTCTGGTTCTAAAATTGACTTGTAGCTAAGGATTAGTCGGTCAATAAGCGTCAAAACCTACATCTCGAAAACGTGCGCGAGAAAACCTCGGCAAATTCAACGATCTGCTTATTCCGATGGAAGTGAACGGGTAATTATGTAGCCCTTGCTGGAACATCAGTCCCCAGTTGTGCTTTTTTCCGAACTCTTTGTAATTCAAACGCCACACAATGGGTTGGTCGCCATTGCCGATATAACCAAAATACCCCGACAATTCCGTATCCAGCCAATACTTGCCGGGCTCTCCGATACCGAAACTTCCACCCGCCATGATGGCGTCGTTCTGACGGTATTCATCGGAAGCGGTTTGCCAGGAGTAAAAGCCCACCAAAGCTTTCCACCTTATCCAAGTCTTTCTTCCAATTACGGGCCCAACTTCCTCCGAAGCACATAGGTCGAACCAATAACCGGGAGCGTCGGTGTAGCGGGCATCATCCAGTTTTCCACCGGAAGCGGTTCGACCATAAAGCCCTAATGAAATAGCCGGAAATCCACCTCTTTCTTGCATGAGTTGAACTCTTGTTCCGAAATACAAGTCTCCGGTAGCCCATCCACTTTTTTCAGGGTTTCTCGCTCTTCTTAAATCTCGTGTGGCAGAATCGGTATGGTAATACTCCAACGGCACACCGGAGAGTTCCAGTTGGGCATTTTCTCCTAAAGGAAATACCGCTTTCAAGAATAGGTTGGTGGTTCTATCGTTTAGCAAATTGTGCTGCATCAACCTAGACTCTAAGTAAGCTTTGCCTCTTAAAATTGCATCCGGCATTTCCGGCACCGGTAATGCATTGGGACCGAAATAGGCTGGCGCATATCGCATATACTGCGACCAATGGGTTATTCCATTCCAGTTAACCAATTGGTTCCAATAGGTGTAACGCTGTGCTTGTACCTGATGGTAGCCCAAACCAATCATACAATAGGCTATCAGCAACAACTTTCGCGTCATGAACCCTGATTTAACCAAGCCGATAGTGCAAATTGATAGGAATTAAGTCCAAAACCTGCGATGGATGCTATACAGAAAGGTGCAGTTAACGACACTCTTCTTAAATCTTGCCTCGAAGCGGGATTAGAAATATGCACTTCAATAACCGGGGTAGTGATGGCTGCCAAGGCGTCTGCAAGCGCAAGCGAGGTATGGGTGTAAGCGGCAGGATTGAGTAGCACTAAATCGGCATGGCCAACACTCTGTTGCAACCAGTCGATGAGTTGCCCTTCATAATTGGATTGAAAAAACGTAAACTCAACCTGTTCTATAAACTGTTGAGTTAGCTGCTCTTCCAAATCCTTCAAGGTTTCATGACCGTAAATCTCCGGTTCTCTGGTCCCTAACAAGTTCAAATTGGGCCCGTTGACTACCCAAACCTTTTTCTTTTCCATCATCGATCGTTTACCACCACTTTTTGCCATTGGCTTATGCCAGAGGTATTTCTTGCCTGTAGCAAATAAATCCCCGAACTCAGGGACGTGCGTATGTTCCAGTTAGAGTCCGGCGATTTAAATGGTTGGATTAGTTTTCCGGCCAGATCGTAAAAACCTATCGTCCAGTCTTCCGGATTTCCGGCAAGTCCGCTCAGATTCCAGTTGTTATCTGCATTGGGGTTAGGAAAAACTGTCCATTTTTCAAGGTTCACTTCCTTGGTAGAGGTGGTAATGTTAGCAACATTCAGAAAGGCCTGAATGCCTGCTCTCCAAAATCCAACAAGCAAATCTGTCAAAGTATCCCCGTTCAAATTGATGAGCGCCGGAGCGGAATAGGAGCCAATTCTTTTCTTATAATCCAATCCGTTGATTCCATTTCGGAATAGGTTGGTGTCGAGGGGGAAATTACCGGTTAAGTTGGAAGTGAAGTCGGGATAGACGAAGACAAATCCATCTTCAGAACCTACTACCAAATCAGGGCGACTATTGCCATTGAGGTAGCCGATTCTAGGTATGGAGTAACCTGTTGAGAATGTTGCGACGTTGACCCTACCAAACGTGTCGGTTTCTAAAACAAACTGTGGGTTAACGGCGGTTCCGGTATTTCGGTAATACTTGAGAATACCCGCGAAATTGCCAATAACGAGGTCTCTTTTACCATCGTTATTCACATCAAAGGCTTCCGGTGCAGCTCTTCCTCCGACATAGATATTCTGATAGTTCATAATGGGTTGAGCCCATTGAGGTGCGCTGCCTGAGGGCGCAACATTTCTCACCAAGTGCACATATCCATCTCTTTCTCCAAGCAAAATATCTTGATCGCCATCGCCGTCGAAGTCGGCTATACAGGGCACTAAATCGCGGAACAAAATTCCATTAGCCAGTCCCAAATAATTGGTATCAACCAACTGGAAAGCTGGGGCCTGGGGGGTACCGGTATTCCGGTAGAAGTGCAAAACTGCCCTATTTTCCCAGTTCATGAAGGCGATTAGCATGTCTTGGTCGCCGTCGTTATCTAAATCACCGGCGGCAGGTACTGAACGACGCCAACCTCTTATATGCTGATCTATCAGAAAGTTTTTACTGACTAACTGAAAACTGTCTGATGCTGGTAGCGCTCCGCGGATATTGCGATAATACTGAATGTGATTGTCGCGGTTGGAGGAGAAGGCGTCGCCGTTAGTGACAACAAGGTCTGTTTTTCCGTCTTCATCCACATCAACAGGGGAAGCAATAGGAAAAATCGGGTTGTGTATTTTGGTGGAATAATGCGGGAATAATGTGTCTTTGTAGGTCATCCTGGCTTCCTGGATAGTTCCTCCATTTCTAAGATAAACCAGATTGGGAAAACCTACGTCTCCCAACAGTACATCTTGGTCGTTGTCATGGTCTATATCCATTAAGGTGATGGAAGAGCCGGAATGTTGCACTCGCGGTGTTCTGAATGAAGCAGCGGTGGGATTGCAGTTGCTATCCGTTAGCAACAGCACGCCATTATTCAGGGAATACTCGTAAAACTTTCCCCAACAGCGAGACTCAGCTTTAAATTCAAGGCTGTCGCTGTGGTTATATTTCTCTCTGCTGAGATTTTTAAAGAAGTTGATTTGACCGGTAAAGAAATTATCAAAGGAAAGAATATCGAGGTCTCCGTCCCGATCTAAATCTGCAATGCCGGGCATGTCAAGGTTCATCACATAAATGTTGATGGGGAATCCGAAACCAAAATCGGCAACTAAAATGGAAGAAAGCAGACTAAACTGCGGTTGAAGTGGAGTTCCTATGTTTCGATAGACGCCAACATTGCCGTTAGTACTGAAGAATAGATCCAGCAATCCATCGCCATTATAATCACGAAATAAGAACCAATAGCGAATATCGTCAGGAAAAATCCGCTCATAATCAGGTGCATAGCGATAGGTGTATTGTCCATTCCTTTGCACCTTTAAGAAGGTTAGAATTCTGTTGTCGTTTCGGTCGAGGGCTACAAGGTCTTTCATGCCATCCCCATTGAAATCGATAAAGTCGAACTGAGAAACACCCAAACTGCCGGACCAAGGATCAGCCAGTAGTTGTCCGGAAAGACCTGTAACCGGTACCGCTGCATGGTACTTAAAACGGATAGGAGCTTGAGCTTTTAAGGCAGTTCCGCTCAGCAACATCACCACGGTTAAGGCGAAGACTATAACTTTGGCTTTTCTCCACATAGCTTCAAAATTAGGTTTTGTACACATCAACAGACGCACTTTACGAGAAGTTCGTTGGCTGCAACCAACAAATCAGTACAGATTCCAGAAAAATTAGTCCGGGCTGCCTTTATCTGGCACTTAAGGGTGAAAATTTTAACGGTAATCAGTTTGCGCACCAAGCCCTTGAAAGCGGTGCTTCATTCGCTGTGGTGGACGAGCTGCAATGGGTTACTGACGAACGCATCTTGCTGGTTGAAGATGGACTTTCGGCACTTCAGGCTTTAGCCCAACATCACCGCAAGCAGTTGCAGGCCGTGGTGGTCGGAATTACGGGTTCCAATGGAAAAACCACTACCAAAGAACTAATTGCTCAAGTGCTTGGTAGTCATTTCGCTATACATGCCACACCTGGTAATTTGAATAACCACATCGGAGTGCCTTTGACGCTTTTAGGCATCCGGCCGGAGCATGAAATGGCGGTGGTGGAGATGGGTGCTAATCATCCGGGTGAGGTGGAATTGTTGTGCGAATTGGTTCTCCCTGATTGTGGCGTGGTCACGAGCATCGGCAAGGAGCATTTGGAAGGTTTTGGAAGTCTGGAGGTGATTATTCAAACTGAGTGTGCGCTTTATGATCAATTGATGGCCTCCGGTGGGGTCGTTTTTGTGAATCATGACGACGAGATTCTTTTTCCACGTGCCGAGAGCTACCGAAACCGATTCAGCTATGGCAAAAACAAGGAAGCTGATGTGGTGGGCGCTATGTCGCCGGGTGAATTACAGCTTCGCATGCGTTGGGAGACCGCCTATGCTGCCTTGCCCGGTGCGCCGGTTTTGCAAACGCAGTTGAGCGGCGATTACAACTTTTACAATGTGATGGCCGCAGCTACCATTGGCAAATATTACGGGGTTCCCTACCGGAAAATCAATGAAGCCATTACCGCCTATCAACCGAAAAACAACCGTTCTCAGTTGGTGGAAGCGGGTTCGAATGTATTTCTGGTTGATTGTTACAATGCCAATCCTTCTTCTATGGAGAAAGCACTGGAATACTTGGAGCGGGTAAAAACGGACAAGACTAAAGTGGTGGTGCTGGGAGACATGTTTGAGTTGGGTGAATTTGAAGCGGAGGAGCATGCCGCGATTCTTCAGAAGGCTCTGCTTACCAGCGCTAAGCGAATTTTGCTGGCGGGTAAAGCTTTCCAGAAAGCGGCGTCAGCGGTTGCGGATGTGCGGGTGGAGGTGTTTGCTGATGTTGCTGCGTTGAAGGCTCAGGTTCCTGTTCAAAGCTTGGAGGATTGCATGGTGCTGTTGAAGGGAAGTCGTGGGATGAAGCTGGAGCTGTATCTGCAAGACTGATTGGTTTCACGCGGTTTTCACGCGGTTTCACACAGAGATTTCACGCGTTTTCACGCAGAGGGCGCCAAGGTTTCGCAAAGTGCGCGAAGTTTTTTTGAGGGGATTTTGAGTTGGCAGATTTTTGTTGTGTTGGTTAAACATGGAGGTGGGACGGTTAATCATTTAACTGGGACTATCAATCATTGAGGTGGGACGGTCAAACATTTAACTGGGACCATGAAACATTAAGGTGGGACCATCAATCATTCGACTGGGACCATCAATCATTAAGGTGGGACCATCAATCATTGAGGTGGGACAGTCAAGCATTCAACTGGGACCGTCAATCATCGAGGTGGGACGGTTAAGCATTCGACTGGGACCGTCAAGCATTGAGGTGGGACAGTCAAGCATCCAACTAGGACCATGAAATGTCAGACGGTTATGGTTAGGAACAATAGTATTGTAAATTTGAAATACCAAACGGCGGTTCAGCACAAGTTAACCAGCGAAGTATTCAAGGATTTCCA
>JAIXUI010000136.1 GCA_027484125.1 Bacteroidota bacterium
ACACTGCGGCATTGCCTCAATGCTTTCTGCATTTAAATAGTGTAGAAATAGTTTTTAAGGTTCGACTAGCTAAGGAGCTAATGGCTGCAATGGAAGTGAGCAACAATGGTTTTTAGGTTGAAGTTTAATGTACTTCTCCCATTTTATTTGAAATATGGTTCGAAGGTTAATGAGCAGTACCTCGAATTACTGAATTCGCTTCCCGAGGTACTCACTGTTGGTCCCTCCACCTAATCCCCCGCTGGCCGTATTTAGTTTAAGACTATCTCCACCGAGCTGTAGTTCCCACAATCGCCAGCCGCTGGAATAATCTAAGGATACGTAGCCATTGGCATCGGGTAGAACACGTTGCGCTCCTACAAAGATGTATCCGGCAGCATTGGGGTCTTTCTTTACAACAACCGAAAAGGTGTCGCTGCTGGTAGAGGAAGGCTGATTCATCGTCCAGAAGGTGCTGGTTTTTATGCCGTGATAGCTGCCTACCCACGCATCTCGTGGGTCAGCAGTTGGCCCGTCTTCCTTATTACAACTTGCGAAAATGACGAGAAGCAACCACGCCAGATGGGATTTCATCCCATTAATTTACCTAATATGGGCTGAATAATCGCTTATCACACCAAGGTTTTATTACCGGCTAATCCAATCTGCCGGGTTCAGCATTTGCCGACCTTTTCGAATCTGTAGGTGAACTTCCGTTTTATCGTTATCAGTATCGGTGTAAACAGTTCCGATAGTTTGTAATCCTTCTACCATCTGATCCAACCTGACACTTACATTTTCGAGATGCGCATAAACTGTGAGGTATTCTCCATGACGAATGAGCACCACCCTTTGCATGCCTGGAATGGTGACAATGCCGGTGACTTTCCCTTTATATAACGCACGTACCGGTTCACCAGGGCGAGTGCTGATGTTGATGCCATCGTTTCGCATCACAATGCCTTTGAGAACAGGGTGGTTGTGGGTTCCGAAGTTTTCGCTGATGAATCCACGAGCAACAGGCCAGGGCAGTTTTCCTCGGTTGCCGGAGAAACTTCCTCCTAAAGCAACGGCTTCCGGTGTTAAGCCCAGTTCTTCAGCCGCATTAGCAGGTTTTGTGGCTGGCTTTTCCGGTTCCGGTTCTGGCTCCGGCTTGTTTTTGCCTTTGTTGTTGGCTTTATTCCGCGCTCTGATATCCGCTAATTGCTTATCGCGTTCCCGCTTACGGCGGTTTTCAGCTTCTGCAATTTCGCGGCGTATTAAGTCGTCGATCGCACGATTTAACCTTCTTGAAGCCGCTTCTTTTTCTTTTAATTCCCTGTTGAGTTGCCTTTCGTTTTGCTGCAACTCACTCACCAACTGGTTCTTTTTATCCGACTCTTGAACCAGGACCTTTTTCATGGTTTCTTCTTCCTGTTTCAGGCTGTCTTTCTCCACCTTGATACCCTGCAATTCCATCATACGGCGTTGAAGGCTTACACGCGTATGCTCCAATAATTGTAACTGTTTTTTTCTGTAGCGATTATACTGCTGCAAATATTTGTAACGCTGAATAGCTTGGTTGAAGTCGTTGGCGGAAAGAATGAAGAGTAATCCGTTGTAATTCGCAGTGTTTTTGTACGACACACGCAGCAGCCGAGCATACTCTTCCCGCATTCGATTGTAGTCGGCTTGCATGGACGATACAATGGCCGTCATGTCCTTGATGCGAGTTGAAAGCGCCTCAATTTCGAGCTGGTAGTTGCCAATGAGCGACTCGCGGGTGTTGATTTGGCCTTTCAGCATTACCAGCTCATTGATGCTGGATTGTTTCTTCTCCCGAACCCGATCTAACTCTTTTCTGGTGTCTTCAATTTCTTTGAGCAGCTGTATGCGCCTGTTTTCCAACGCCTTTTTGCTGTCTTTTTGCGCCCAAAGCGAAACCACGGGAACAGCACATGCCAGAATGATAAGTATCAACCAGAGGGAAAAACGTTTGCTCATTCTTCTACCAATTTATAACGTTTAGAAACGCTAAGGCTATAATTCTGCTGTTCTTCCATTTTAAATGCACCAAATTCAATAAGCAGACTGCTTTTGCTGGCAGCATCTGAAAAAGTGGCATTCAAAACCTTAGGATAAAGCGCCGTGGGAGATGTGGCTTTTTCAAATTCTTTGCCTTGAAGGTCTTGAAAGAAGGGGTAAAACACTTCTAGTATGCGGTTGGTGCCGGGTTGTGTGATTCGTAAATGGGAAATTTTGTAGAAATCCGGGGTTACCCACGCTTTGTATTGAAGCGAATTGGTGTCTTTCGATAGAAGATAAAAGTTTGAATCAGGTTCAATTTTAGGTTGATAACTCAGTACTTCGGTTAAGTTGGAAAGTAATACATCCTGCAACAATTGAAAAGGAACCGCTGTACCCAGGAATTTCTGTAAGTATTGAAGATTTCGTTTGTAGAATAAATGATTGAGCCTGTCGGCGATGAATACAGAATCTCTGGTGATTACAATGCGGGCTGCTTCAATTCCGAGCAAAGGCTTAAGCGATAACCAAATGACACTGTCTTGCTTCATTCTTAACGCGAATTGCATGCTGTTTTCAGAGCCATTCATATTGGCTTCCAACCTTCCATTTACTGCAATTTCCTTGAAAAGAATGGTTTTTTCTTTGAGGCTATTCAGCATAACGTTGGTTGCCGGCAAGCTATCAGAAGAAGGATTGTAGGCAATAGCCGTGTATTTCTTCGATTTACACCCGGTAAACCCAATAAATGCTAACATCAAAAATGTTAACCATCGAAAAGAGAAAGGCTTACTCAACCCAGGTGCCTGATTCAATTTTTTTGAGGAGCTTGTCTTGTGTCGCACCTTTGTTCTTTGCTTTTATCCAGAATTCCCGAGCTTCAGCGGCACGGTTTAGTTTAAAAAGAATATCGCCTTTGTGTTCCAAAGTGCTTGGTGACGGGTCTTCTTTAGAAGCCAGAATGGCTTTATCAATCCAAACCAGCGCATCTTGATACTTGCCTAGCTGGAAATAAACCCAAGCTTGGGTGTCTAATAAATTTGGACTTCCGGGTTCCAGGTTATTGGCCTTTTGGCTCATTTCAAGTGCTTTTGTAAGCGACTCTTTTCTTAACGCCAAATGCCATGCATAGTTGTTCAATACATAAACGCTGTTCGGATTGTTGGCAAGCGCTTTTTCATAAGCTTTATTGCTCTCCGCATATTGTCCGGCTTGGTAGGCAGCATCTCCCAGTATTCCACAGAATTGCTCTTCCAAAGATTTATCTCCAGAACAGAGATTCAGTCCATTTTTCAAGCTTTGAACTGCTTGGGGATATTGCTTCATTTGATACAGCGCTACACCACGGAAATAGTACGGCATGGGAAGCTGA
This sequence comes from Bacteroidota bacterium, assembly GCA_027484125.1. Taxonomy (GTDB): domain Bacteria; phylum Bacteroidota; class Bacteroidia; order UBA7662; family JAIXUI01; genus JAIXUI01. Next base: position 3,356 of record JAIXUI010000136.1, read on the forward strand.
GGAAACAGCTCTAAAGAGGCTTCAGACTCTTTCTTCAGAGGCTCCCACTGTTCGGTTGTGTATAATAAAAGGAGAAGCTGTTGCCAAATGAGGTATTTGGGCTGCGTTTGGTCGAGCTGGAGGGCTTTACGGTAAGCAGCAATGGCATCGAAGTTTTTCTCTTGGCGCGAAAGAATGTCGCCACGCAAGGCAAACGCTTTCGCATTTTCCGGGTGTGCGATGCAGAGTTCAGCACTAAGAGAATCGAGGACAGGCTGAAGGGCAGCGTCGCCTTGGGCTTCTTGTAAAAGCTGAAGGATGGTTTGAACTTTATAGTCGATGGCGAGTGCAGGGTCTCGGAAGGCCTGCTGAAGGTAGCGGTTCATGCCGGGCCGATCAGCACGCAAGCGTGACAAATCAGCCAATGACAACGTTACTTTGCCATTGGTAGGTTCAAGTTCGTAGGCAGCTTTCAGTGCCTTTTCTGCCTCCTCCAATTGTTGTAGTTCCATGTAAACCTGGGCAGCATAGAGTTGGGTTTCAACCGACTGAGGTTGGGCTTCAACAAAACGACGAAGTAAGGGAAGGGTTTCCTTGGGTTTGCCCATGGCTTCATTCAACGCTTTCGCCTGGTCAATCAACTCAGGACCCAAACCGGATAAAGCTTCGATTTTAAGAACCGCTTCCAGCGCCTTTTCATACTGCTTTTGTTGTCCATAAAGCAGGGAAAGTTCGTACCAATGAGACGATTCTTCAGGTTGTAATTCCGACAACTTTTGCAAGCACTCGGTAGCTTCCTTCATCTGACCTGTTCTTCGGGCAGCATCGGCACGAAGTAAAAGATACCAAGGATTAGCCGGGTCCAACTTGGAGGCAGTTACCGCATGTTGATAGGCTTCCTGCATCTTATTGTCCGTAAACCGCAAACGCGCCAACTCGTAATGAGCGGCTGCCAAATCAGGTTTAAGGTTGAGGGCAGATTGAAAGAAAGCAGCAGCCTGGGCCTCATTGCCGATGGTACGCTCTTTTAAAGCACTTAGAAAGTATTCTCTTGCTTCAAATTCTTTACGCCCTTCGGTGATTCCTTTGGAACTTGGTTTTGGTGCCGAGCTTTTGCAGCCGCTTAGCACCAATGCGCCCATGAGGCCCAGTACGCTGATTGAATAAATTCCCTTAACGGGTTTCATGCTTAAGATTCGGTAGAGTAATCTCCGAGGTTCAAGTCTCTGGCTTGGCCTTTTACATGTACATGACTTCCAATGAGCGAATCGGCGATTACACTGTCGCTCAAGCTGGTGTTGGTTTGTACGATGCTGTTGGAAATAACTACTTTTTTGAGTTTGGATTTTTCTCCAACCGACACATGAGGACCGATAACCGAATCAGTGATATGGACGCCTTCACCGATGAAAACGGGAGGAATAATAACACTGTTAGTTACAACGGCGGAGTCGGCTATCAGCTTTTGGTCTGCGATAAACTCGAGGTAACGCTGGTTGGTGTAAACGGTAGCCGATTTATTGCCACAGTCGAGCCATTCCGTAACGGTTCCAGGACTGAAGCGGATGCCTTTGTTTTTCATGTTTTCCAGCGCATTGGTGAGTTGGTATTCGCCTTTGTCACGGACATCGTTATCGAGGAGGTACTGCAATTCGCTACGGAGGTACTCGCCATCGCGGAAGAAATAGATGCCGATGATGGCGAGGTCAGAAACGAATTCTTCCGGCTTTTCAACAAAATCGGTGATATGGCCGTCAGAAGAGAGTTTAACCACCCCAAACTGGCGAGGGTCTTCCACCTGTTTCACCCAGATGATGCCTTCAGCTGAAGCATCCAATTTAAAGTCTGCTTTAAATAGCGTGTCGGCAAAAGCCACCACAACAGGGCCGCTCAAGCTTTCTTTTGCACACATGATGGCGTGAGCTGTGCCTAAAGCTTCTTCCTGATAGTAGATAGAACCTTTAGCACCCAGTGATTTCGCAATGTTTACCAGGTTTTTCTCTACCGCTTCTCCGAAAGTTGGGCCAATGATGTAAGCGATTTCATCAACCGGTTCCTGGCAAATTTTAACGATATCTTCCATCAATCGGTGCACAATCGGCTTGCCGGCGATAGGAATCAGTGGTTTAGGGACAGTCAGGGTATGGGGGCGCATGCGCTTACCCATGCCAGCCATTGGCACGATAATCTTCATAAATGCAGTGTTGTTGCGTCAAACAAAAGTAACAAAAGCGAGTATCTTCGTGCCATGCTTTTTGCCGATATCCCCGGTCTTTCTGCGGTCAAAGAACAACTCATTCGTTCTGCCCAGTCCGGAAGGGTTAGTCATGCACAACTTTTCCTCGGTAAAGAAGGCGGGGGCCACCTCGCATTAGCCCTTGCTTACGCTACTTATCTCAATTGTAAACAGCCCGGCCCCACCGACTCTTGCGGGCAGTGCGAGTCTTGCTTGAAGTATAAAAAGCTCATTCACCCTGATTTACATTTCTCTTTTCCTTTTATCCGAAGTGAGAAAGAAAAAGAACATACTGTAGCAGATACTTATCTCAAGCCTTGGAGAGAATTGTGGGCTCAAACCTGTTTTTTCACTCCAAACGAATGGATGCTTAGGCTTTCAGCTGAAAACAAACAGGGAAACATTACGGTCAATGAGTGCCAAAACATCATCAGAAAACTCAGTTTGAGTGCTTTCGAAGCTGCCTTTAAGGTGCTCATCATTTGGCAACCTGAGCTATTAGGTACAACTGGAAATGTGCTCTTGAAAATTGTAGAAGAACCACCACCAAAGACACTGTTTTTGTTTGTGGCCGAAGACGAAGAGCGTATTCTCAGTACCATCAGGTCTAGATTGTTATTAGTAAAAGTGCCAAGAATCAGCACTCCCGACCTCACAGCATGGCTGGTAGAAAATCAATCGCTTCCCGAAGAACAGGCGCATAGCTTGGCGTTGGTGTCGGAAGGCAATATCGCTCAGGCCAATCGGTTGCTGAAAGAAGAAGTTGATTTGAACGAGCAGCTCTTCACCGACTGGATGCGCAAATGTTTTCTTAAAGAAAACGCTCGTGACCTTTCCCAATGGGTTGAAATAGTGGCCGGCTTAGGGAGGGAGAAGCAGAAAAACCTGCTTAATTACAGTTTGCACATGCTGAGAGAATGCTTGATGTACCGATACGGAACCCCGGAACATGTGAACTTAATCGGTAGTGAACTAGAATTTGTGAAGAAGTTCAGTCCTTTTATTGACCATAAAAAGCTCAATGTGATGGCAAGAAGCATTGAACAGTCTATTTTTTATATAGAGCGTAATGTCAATTCGAAATTGATCTTTCATACCTTATCCTTTGATATTGAACGCCAACTGAAAGGTGGAACCCCTCAGGCATGAGCCTGAATAATTGGTTAGAATTCCTAGGGGCGAGCTTTGGACTTGTCGGGGTGTGGCTGGCTTCAGCCAACAAGTCCATTTCATGGGGATTTCAACTACCAGCATGTTTGCTGTATGCCTGGATATTTTATTCCAGCCAATTACTCGCAGACAGCCTGCTTCAAATCTGGTTTTTTCTTTCCTCATTGCTTGGGTTAGTTAAATGGAGTCAGAAAGAAGAAAAGCAATTGCCCATTTCAAAGATGACAGCGCAAGAATGGCCTATGCTCTTAATAGGCAATGTGGTTGGAATAGCCCTATTGTATGGCATCTTAGCGCCATCCGGCCAGGCAAAAATGCTTGGAATCGACACCCTTTGTGCTGTATTAAGCGTAACGGCTCAACGCCTGTTGGTGCGCAGAAAAATAGAAAACTGGCTATTTTGGATGGTGGTCAATAGCCTGTATTTATGGATTTACTGGAAGAGCGAACTGTATTTTACCTTCGTCTTTTATGTGGTGTTATTGGTTTTAGCTATCCGGGCCTACCTAAAATGGAGACCATTGTCCATTCAAACCCTTAACCCGCAGGCTTAGCGCGACGGTCTTTCAGGTTTAAGGCATGTAAATGACTGATCAGCACCGAAGGGACGATAAACGCAGGTAATAAGTTGAAAGGCACTTGTAGAATTGCGCGGTTAGGCTGGTCAAAATTCATTAACTGCAATGGGGTTGGAGCCGACAAAATTCCTGTGATCACCACAATAGCAAGCAATATCAGGCAGATAACATTCCAGACTTTAAATGCTACAAACAGTTTTTCTTTTCGGTAATGCCGATAGATGAAATATGCCAATGGGGCAGTTAATCCACTGAATATATCGAAGTTGTAACCTTCCATGCTCATTGCAATAGGGACAAGGCCGTTCATGGCCAATTCAAGCAGCATAAACTCCACTGGTACACGCGCCAAATGCAGCATAATGAGAGGGGTCATGCTCCACCCTGACCGCCATCCTTTCCCTGTTTGACTAAAAAACAGCCAGCTTATGAACAGGATGGCCGGTCCTAAAAGCAAAGCCATTCTAATCGGTTGACGGCTCACTCCGGCATAGAAACCTTGATACGCAAGCATGCACTGAAGAGCGAGGTAAATGCCTAAACCAATGTGGAATAAATGGGATGGGATGAGCCTTTTAATTTGAATCCAAACCCATATTACAGCTACCAGTAAAAGAATGAATGAAGATGCCATAGCAGCAAATAAAGCTGTTCGCTATAAAAAGAGGGAAAGGTTAACTATTAAATAATCGTTTTATTTCCTGTCAAAAAAGAAAAAAATCAACAGTTTTGACAGCTTATTGCCTCATTATAAAGGATTAATGTTTTTAAATGTGAGCCACAATGAAATCTTTAAATTAGGTAAACTTTAATGTTAATTCATATTGAAAAGACTTGTTGGTGAATCAAGCCAACATCGTGTTATTGCATCGATGAATCGTTTTTGGTGGTGGTGTTTAATGTTTGTACTGATAGGATGCCGAAAGGCAGACTTCGCACCATGCTCGGATCATACTTCCTTACAACATGCCTTTGACTTTCCAATCGGTGTTGCTTATGAACCGGCTTATGCGCTTTCAGACTCTTCTTATCGAGTGATAAGCCACTACCACTTCGATCAATGGACGCCGGAAAATGTGATGAAATGGGGAGCCATTTCCTTTCAACCGGAAACCTACCAATGGACTGAAGCCGATGCTTTTGTTTCAACAGCCCTTCAAGCCGGGAAAAAGTTGCATGGACATACCTTGATTTGGTATCGACAGGAGCCCGACTGGCTACCATTTTATCAGGCTGATGCTCGTGGTTGGGAGCAATTGCTTCGGTCCCATATCCGTACCGTAATGGGCAGGTACCGTGGAATGTTTAGGGCTTGGGATGTAGTCAATGAGGCGTTTCTGGCTGATGGGCGTTTGCGTCCGTGTATTTGGCTGGATAAACTAGGCCCGGAATATCTTTTTATAGCCTATGAAGAAGCCGCCAAAACAGATCCACAGGCTTTGCTTTTCTACAATGACTTTGGTATGGAAGACAATCCCGCCAAACTTCGAGCAGTATTAAGGTGGGTGGATCAGTTGAGAGCCCGCGGAATCAGGATAGATGGCATCGGGCTCCAAATGCACATTCAGTTGTATTATCCGGATGCCGCCAGAATGGGTAAAACCTTTTTCGATATTGCCGACCATCAGCTCCTTTTGCATTTATCTGAGTTAGACATTGCCGTTGGTGATCAGTTGGCGAAAGGTAACGGCTCCCTTTCGGAATTATGGCAAAAACAAGCCAACCGCTACCAAACGGTGGTGAGCATGTACAGCAGTTTGCCTCGCAAATCCCAATACGGAATCACCCTTTGGGGCGTTAGCGATCGGTATTCATGGCTCAGAACCGCGGATCAACCTCAAGAGTCGCCTTTGTTATGGGACGACGAATACCAACCCAAGCCCGCTTTCTGTGCTTTGATCTCGAACTAACGATTGCTTCAACGCCGATTGATGAGCGGAGTCGCCGAGCTGCCAACCCTCGCAAGGATAAGGCAGATAGTCAAAACGCCTTTTGCCTTGAAAGCGTGCACCAATGTTTTCACATTAACACCTCTTTCTATTATTCATTTATGAATAAAACTAAGTTTTAGAGCGGTTGTTAGTTTTTCAATCTGATTGATATGAAAAAATACTTGGTACTTGCAGGGCTTTTTTTTAGCACCACATTAGGAGCTCAAGCCCAAACTGATTTGTATCTAATTCCGGATGGCGCTTGGGTTGGAGCCCATTTCTTTTCGGAAAAGCGAGTCAGTATAGATGTAAAACTAGAAACCAATGCGCCCTTAGACCTAATTCGGGCAGAATTGGCACCAAGGGTTAAGCTTGTATCCAATGACTACGGTTTTTGGTATTTAGGTGGCGGATTAAGTTTCATTCCTTCTAAGCTTGGCAGCGAAAGTGATGATCAAGTCAATGGGATTATAGCCGATTTAGGATTCAGACTTAGGCCATTGAAACAATATCCCAACTTCAAAGTCTTGATGGAAATAAGCCCTTTATTTGATGTAGAAGGCAAAGGAAGCCCGGTGTTGAGAAGTCGGTTTGGCGTTGCTTGGACTTTGCGGAAAAAGAATAAATAGATATATTTATACTAAATTATTACTCATTCCATGAATCCCATTCACATCCATCTCGCGTTTAACCATCTTCCTATCATCATCCCTGGGATTGCTTTGTTGTTACTTATGGGAGGCTGGGTTTGGAAATCTGCTTTGTTGCGCAGAACGGCTTTAGGCTTGTACCTCATTGCCGCAATCACCGCCGCCGCGGCATCTGCTACTGGCGATGAAGCGGAGCATATAGCTGAAAAGATTCAAGGTATTGAGGAACAGTATGTAGAAGAACATGAAGAGGCAGCGGAGACATTTACCAATTTTTCTATCGGCCTCGCAGTTTTGGCTTCCCTCGGGATTTGGGCCAGTTGGAAAGAGAAAAAATGGGCCGATGGTGTACAATTCGTATTAGTGGCTGCCACCATCTTCAATCTTTATCTGGCACAACAAACCGGCACTACAGGGGGTGAAATTCGTCACCCTGAAATCCGGAAAGGGGCTGTACTACCGGCTTCGCACGAAGATTAATCCATCAAGAACTTCTCTAATCGTAGTCCCGAATGGCTTTCAACCTAAAAATGAAAGCGGTTCGGGGCTTTTTAGTTTCCTGCAATAGGCGAACCGAATAATCCTACTGCCATTTCAGCCCACAATAGGATAAAGACAAGGGCAAGTGTGGCCAGCATGATTCTTCTATATACGACATTGCGGAAGCGTTTCACGATAGCATCGATGGATAAGGAAACAAGCGTAAACAAGATTCCTGCTACCAGAAAGTCGAAGCCGGACCAGTTGACTTCCTTAGTAAATAGCCCAGCGATAAGCGGAATAAGCAACAGCACGGCTGATGCGACTAGCAGTTTTTTCAGGAGTCCTGACATGGTGAGGTTTATTGAACTAACGGATTTTCCTGATAAAAGTACGCGAAGGGGGAGATGCTAATTAAAATAGCGAAGCGCAATCATCTAAAAGAATGCAATCATTAAGATTCCAAAACAAAATAAATATTCCGTGGCTTAGGTTCCGGCATCCAGCGGGCGTATCAACATCAACCCAACATTGAATTGTACAACGAGGTAGAGGGTGAGCAGTTTAGGGTGGTGATTCCTCGCCCTCCTCGACCATGACGGAGTGAATTACGGGTTGCTGGTTTTATCAACCACCTGTTTCACCACTTCATCAATCTCGTGGGCCGATGCAAGCACCGCGTCTAACATCATCGCACGCTCTTCCTCGGTAAGGTTACCCAATTCCATCACTTCTACCAATCCCATCAACCTCGCCACAGGCGCACGAATCACATGCGACTGAAGCCAGGCGATTTCTTTAAGTTGCTCATTTCTAGCCTCAAGGGCAAAGTACCTGTTCTTTTGTTCATTGATGTCTTGAAAGCTTCCATACCAAACCACAGTACCATCTTGTTTTCGTTCTGGCTGCGCTAAAGCACGGTGCCATACCGTTTGGTCTTGTTGAACAACCCTAAACTCGTAATCCCACGGGGTTAGTTCACGATAACTTTGAGAAAGTTTCCCCATAATTTCCGGAAGATCGCCCGGGTGAATTTGACTAAAACCTAGCCTCGGGTCGGCTTGTAAGGCTTCCACTGTCAAACCCGGGTGGATGTCTTCAATGCCTTTACTAAGAAAAGGGAATGCCAAGGTGCCGTCTAAACGTTTCTCAAATTGAAAAAAAGCACCAGGACTTTTGTCGGTAAGTTTGAGTAAAAGTTCTTTTGAATCAGCTACCCGCTGTTCCTTAGCATCAGCCCATTCTTCCCAAGGCAAACTCGATTCCAATAAATCAAGAAGCGCTCTTAACGCTTCGTTGAGCTTGGTGTTTTCAGGGAGTAACCAGGTTTTATCAGGTTGAAATGGAATGGAAAGCCTTGTTTCCTCTTTTTCTTCATAATTCAAGTTCCAAATGGTGAATTGAGAAGTAGTGAGTCCAAGGAAAGATAAATGGCCGGCGTCCGCTGCATATTGAAAGCGGGTTCGCCATTGTTGAAGTTGACTTTCTACCATGTAACATCCAATTCGTCGGCCATGATGAAGGCATCGCCACCGGCGCCTAAGTGCCATTCCGGGCATTTGCGGATGTTTACGGCGGTAATTCTCACATACCTAACCGGCTTTCCATCGGCTTTACTGCTGAAATTATGGACAAAACTGCCGGCCGTTTTTTGGCTGAGGGGAGCGAGCTCTTTTCCTACTTCCGTCCACTGAACACTATCTACAGAAGTTTCGAATCGAACTTCTGTTGGGTACCACACCCAGGAAACCATGTCTTGCAAGCATCGGATGCTGATGTTTTTCACCGGACGCAAGGCTTTTAAATCGACCGTAGCTTCTAGGTTTTCGGTTTTGAATCCCTGCCACAGTCCGTTGCGGAAATCTTGCCCGCCTGTCATATCGTCAATCAAGCTTCTCGGACCTTCAGCAGCATACTGCGGACGGTATAAATGCTTCAAACTAAGGTCCCAGTTCTTCTTACTACGAATAAACACCGCTCTGGCAGGAGCTGAACGCAGCCCGAAAGTTTCTGCTGCTGCCCATAAGGTGTCGCTTTCTTGCAAAACCCGGGCATTTTGATATAAGCTGGCCGGTTTAAACAACGCTTCAGGGCTTTTGGCGAGGTAGAGTTTCGCATCAGCCGATGGATGTGTAAGGCCTACTTGCAAGGTGTCCAGAAAAGTGGTTCTCCGACTCATGAAAGTAGGCTTCGCTAAGATTTGGTGCGCTGGTTCAATGGCCTGAACGGGTTGATTTCTCCCGGTCCCCCAATTGCTTTTCGTGGCTTCACTGCTGCTCGTGGATTCGTACTTCCACATACCGCCTTCGATCAAAGTGTTGTGGTCTATCCACGATTTATTCCAAGGGTTTCCGTTCACTTGAACACTGCCTACTGCATCGAAGGCCGTTTTTCTGTCGCTCAGGAGCTGAAGCATCTTGCCATTCGGTAATTTCATCTTCACGGAATTAAACAACGGCAGTCCCATCACCCAGGTGGTACTTCCGGGCGTTACCGGATACAAGCCCATCGCAGCCAAGACGTACCAAGCCGACATCTGTCCGCAATCTTCGTTTCCACTCAGCCCATCGGGCGCGTCGTGGTAAAGGCTGTCGAGGATTCCGTTGACATAACCTTGCGATTTCCAAGGTTTACCGACGTAATGATACAGCCAGGTTTTGTGATGACTTGGTTCGTTGCCATGAACATACTGACCGATGAAGCCAGTCATATCGGCTTGGTCTCGACCTGTTGTTTTGGGTGGAGCCGTGAAGAGTCGGTCGAGGTGAGCCTCAAACGCTAACGGGCCACCATGAAGGCGAATCAGGCCGCTGATGTCTTGAGGCACAAAAGTGCTGTATTGCCAGGCGTTGGCTTCGGTGAAATTGAAGTTCACTTCGTAAGGGTCGAAGTGTTTCAGCCAGGCATGTTGGTTTTTCGCTCTGAAAAAGCCGGTGGTAGGGTCGTAAAGGTTGAGATACGACTGCGCACGTTTGAAATAGACGTCTGCGGTACCGGTTTGTCCGATCGATTCCGCCATGGTAGCAATGCACCAATCGTCGTAGGCATATTCCAAAGTTTTAGATACCGACTCACTTTCATCACCGGCAAATACACATCCGTTTTTTCGGTAAGAATCGAGGCCGAAGAGGTTGGTTTCTGCGGAAGCACGCATGGCTTCCAACGCCAGTTGACCATCGAAGCCACGAATGCCCTTGGCCCAAGCGTCGGCGATAACCGGAACCGCGTGGTAACCTATCATGCAGTCGGTTTCATTGCCGGCAAGCTCCCATACGGGCAGTCGGCCATAGTCTTTGAAATGGCGCAAGAAGCTGCGGATGAAATCGGCTGTGCGAGTGGTATCCAGCAACGTCATCAGCGGATGCCAAGCGCGGAAGGTGTCCCACAGAGAAAAGACGGTGTATTGCGGACCATCGGTGCTGCGTTTCACAGAGCGGTCGATGCTGCGGTACTGTCCGTCCACATCAGAAAATAGGTTAGGCTGGGTGAAACAATGGTACAAAGCCGAATAAAAGATGCGTTTGTCGCGTGCTTTGCCGCCGTCCACTTGGATTTTGCCCAATTCTTTCTCCCATTTTTGCCGCGCATTCAACCGATATTCTTGGAAGTTGTCGTGTGGCGCTTCGGCGTTGAGGTTGCGTCTGGCGCCTGCTACACTCACAGAGGAGATGGCCACCTTCACCTGGAGGCTTTTGCGCAATTCGGAGGGATTGAAGTAAAACGCAGCCTTCTGCTTGGTGCAAACTTCCGGAAAAGCGGTCACTGGCTCCTGGTCAACGAAGTATTGGAAGCTTTGCACAGGCGCTGAGAATCGAATCACGAAATAGACATGTTGGTCTCTCGCCCACGCCTTGGAGATGCGGTGCCCTTCCCATTCGGTAGGAGAAACTTGGCGAAGCGAAGCTTGAAGGACTTCATCGCGATGCATCAAATCGAGGATTAATCCGCCTTGCGTTCTGTTCTTAGGGTCGAAGTCATACTGGTGAATGCCCACCCGTTCGGTGGAAGTCATGCGGGCCGTTACCCCAATGTTGGGGAGTTTTACTTGGTAGAACCCGGGATTGGCCTGTTCCGACTTTTTATCCATCAGCTGTCGGTAGCCGTTGCCGCTTTTGTAGCCATTATCCGGATTGGCCTTACCGCGAAACGGCATGAGCAGCACATCGCCATAGTCGCCGACTCCCGTACCGCTTAAATGTGTATGACTAAAACCATACAGGAGTGAGTCAGTGAAATGGTAGCCTGAGCAACCGTCCCAGCCTTCGAGGCGAGTGTCGGGGCTGAGCTGCACCATGCCAAAAGGGACAGTAGCTCCCGGAAAAGTATGGCCATGACCGCCGGTACCGATGAACGGATTGACATATTGGGTGAGACCAGCCGGCTGAGTCAGTAGTTTTTTCAGGGAGTTAGGCTTGCCTTTAGGCTGCGCCAGCAAACTTAGGGGCAGCAGGAGCAGGGCGAGGCTTTTCATTCGAATACGAAGTTGAGCGATTGAACAAGGTCTTGAGAAAGGCTTAAGCTAACCGGACAAGTGCGGGCTGCATGTTCCAGCAGTCGGATTTGTTGATCGGAATAGTCGCCGGTGAAGAGGAATTCGATGCGGATTTCGCCGATCCTGCGGGGGTTGGCCGCCATAATCTTGGTGATGTTGGCAGTAACCTGAAGGTCGAAGCCGTGGTTTTGTGCTGCGATGCCCATGATGGTGATGGCGCAAGACGCCAGAGCAGTGGCGACCAAGTCGGTAGGGGAGAAAGCCTCACCACGGCCTTGGTTATCGACAGGAGCGTCGGTGATGACTTGGTTGCCCGAAGCGAGGTGCGTCATTTGAGTCCGCAGTTGACCCTGATACAAAACAGTAGAAGTACTCATGATTGCGAGAAAGCCCTAAGGTACAACCCACAAGCCATGTATCACAAAGGGCAATTTGTATCACAAACACACGAAGAGTTTTTCACGTGGAGGGCGCCGGGTTTACGCAGAGTTTGCCAAGTTTTTTAGTAATACTTTGCGCCTTTGCCGTCTTCACGAGATTATTTGTCGCGCTAAGCCGCGAAGTCGCCAAGGTTTTTTTGTTTCACTTGGCATCTTGGCGAGATGGTTTTCTCACGCGGAGGGTGCAGGGGTCACGCGGAGGGCGCAGTTTTTTTTGTTTCTCGCTAAGTCGCAACGGTTTTTATTGCTTCGCTTGGCGTCTTGGCGAGATGGTTTTTTCACGCGGAGGGTGCAGGGTTTACGCGGAGTTCACTGAGTTTTTAGAAGTGTAAGAGAGTGTAATCCAAATTGTATCTCCCCATCGAAAATGGGTTTCGGAAAAAGTGACCAGCCTATAGATGGGATGCCCATTTAAAAACCTCAACTCTCGAACTCTTCGGGGTAACTTACTAAGTATAGGGTGTGGCTATGCCAGCGAATTACGAATTACGAATGGAACACCTAATGCCATTTTGGTGGTCTTGCTGCTGGATTGATTTATCATTATTTTTCTGCTGTTGCGGAGTGGTTGTTTTATCTGACAGTTCCCATTTTGCTTTCAATAAAAGCAGAAGGCTATTTCTGTTTGCCCAACGTTTGGGGTTGGGTTTTTCGTTAATGCGGTTGTTACTTGTATGCTTGCGACCTGATGAGGAAAATCTCTCTTCTTTTTTTTCTGCTGTTTTGTTTTTCAGTGGTCAAGCTTTACGCGCAGTCATGTGGCTTTGAGCAGTATTTTTTGTTTGTGTTGGATGTCCGGACTTCGGATCATGAAGCGTTGGCTTCCGGTTTGAAAATGTATTTGGTAGATGAGGCCGAGCAACCTTTATTGGCTCATGTCGCTTACGAGGAGAAAGGGGCTTGGAAGCACCGCGCCGATACTTTGTTCTTCTGGGAAAATGCCCAAGCTCCGTTGGTTCGTGGTGCTCGCCCGCTGTTTCGACGGAAGTTCTTTCAGATTGGCAATTATTATGTGGTTGCTTTTCGGCTTGAGGCGGAATGGCTGAAAAATCCAACCCTATTCCCCCTTTATCGGGTGAATATAGAGGCTAACCCGCTCCAGGGTGTGCGTCAGTCGTTCTCTGTTCCCTTGCCTTTACACCAAGCGGTGAGGATTTGCAACAATGGTATTACGGATAGTTTTCCTTCTGCAATGCCTGTTAAAATGCTGGATGGAAACCCCTTTGAACCGATTGTGCTTCGGTTGGATGATCAACCTCCACGGCTGGAAGCTTCAGCATGGAATGGGGGGCTGAAGTATGCCTTTCGATTAAGTTATCAAACTATCCAAGGGAAAAGGGGAGGAATGGAGACTTATTTACTCAACAAAGTCCGAATTTATAGCACTCATACGGGGCAGTTGCACCAGGAATTGGATATTCCGCGAATTACTCCGTCGGGCTCTAAGGAGAATCCTTACCTCGTGCAATTCCTCGATTGCTACCAACGCGGCATCATAGAAGCCCTCGACTTTTCTGTTCAAACTGAAAGCTGGAGAGACACAGAGATAATGGGTTACCGACAGAGACGTAATTACTATGTCTTTAATCCAACCCTTCAACGGTATGAGTTAGACACGTTGTTGAGTAATTATCCGGATGTGTTTGAGGATAAGACGCTGAAAGTGATGCGCCGGTATGTGTTTGAAAGGACGAAGCACGCCAGAATTACCTATACCTACCAGCTAGCGGATAAAAAATGGGGGCTCGTGGATCAGTTGGAGCAACGTTTCGAACCGCCTGTGTCTAAGAACAAGTTGCCAATTGCAGATTGCTTGGTTGCACTTTCTGGCCAGTCTCTTTTTTTACCCTTAAAAGCAGTAGTAGGAACCAACACCCGGGTGACGGTAAGCGATACGATTTGGTGGTATAACCGGTGTGAAGACACCTTGTTTATCCGACAAATCGAGAGCACTACGAAAGACTTCTTCGCTATAACACCCACCATTTTGCCTAAGCAGCGCGTGCCGTTGATATTCCGGGGGATTTTAACCCCCGATGAATACGATTTTCATATTCAGCATTTTTACGCCGGCCTCCAGTTTACGGATGGGTCGGTGAGGGGAGTGACCGTGATGGTACCAATGGTCAGCCATCAGATGAAGGCCTATTTCCGCCCCGACAGCACTGTGAATTATGCCTTGGGTAATAAGCCCGATGCGCGCTTTTCAACGGCAGTTTTCACTCATCCCAATGGACAACTTCGAGTCAAGGGAGTGGTGCTCGACCGGGATACCAGCCAGAAGTTGGGGAATTGGTTGTATTTTGAAGAGGGAACCAACAGAAGCAAAGAAGTTACCTATTCGAAGCTGCTTACATTGTCGGCATTGGACGACCGGAGTGGTGCAGCACATCATCAGTTTTCGGTACGCGTTAGGGACAAAGGAGTTTGGAAGCAGCCGGCTTTTGATAGGGACAAGCAGCAACTTCACCTGTACCTCAATCCTTCAATCGATAGCGTAGAGGCTTACACCGACAGTACACGATTTGCGATAGAGTGGTCCTATTCGGAAAGTCCGGTTTATAGCAAGCAGGAGTTTTACCTCTTGAAACCTGGGGAACGAACCCTTAAGGTGGGATACCATGAAATGCCGTTTCAAGTTGTAGAAAATCAATACTCGCTGGTATTCAATCCTTTCTTTCTACGTACCCAAAAAAGAACGCTTCCCGAACTCATGGATGAGGTTGTGAACAGATTGAAAAAGCAATATCCCAAGATTGCCCTGGTGAGGATGAGCGAAAATCAGAAAGGTTTTAGTTTAGAGGAATTGACTATATCGGAAAGAGGAGAAGTGCTTCAGCAATTGGTGAAAGACAGTACCATTGCCTTGGTTTGTCAGCTTTATACGATAGGCCGTTATTCGAGAAAAAGCTATTGCAACAACGTAGTTTATGCCGGTATCGACGAAAAAGAGGAGCGAGCATTCAGGCGGAAGGCATTGCGCCTTGGTTTTTCGAAGATGGAGTTGAATAGTGGAGGAAATCGTTTTGAGTTTACCTATCCGGGTAAGCTTTTGGATGAAAAATTTTTCGAAGCTTTCCATCGATTAACGAAGGAAAAGCAAGTACGTGGTGCATTTTTGAATAGCTACTTGGAGATGATAGAAGAGGGGCGCTAGGGGTTATTGCAACTAGCATCAAGTGCTAAAGAAAAAACAAGGGCAAACCGTTGGTAGGTAAAGTGCTAATAGAAAAGCCCATTCTCATAAAGCCGTGTATAACCACCTGATGCCGGCAGATGGAAGCCTGAATAAAGCGGTTTAAAAGGGTAACATGAAAACCTTAATAGCGCCAACATGCGGTTGTATTTACACCTAACAGCATGAAAATGGAAGTGAATCTGGGAGGGTAAATTCAAAGCAAATGACGAATGGATTAGTTTTTTATTATTAAAAATTGAATTATTCATGGTCGGTCATTGAGGAATGTCGAAAACATAATCCTAAAAGAGCAATTCGGTTAAAAATAGGATTGAATAGAGCTAGCCACATTTTTTTTAACGCTATCAATCTCAATAGTAATAATTTATTTTTTTTATTGATAATTAAATGGCAATGTAATTCATATTAAAGACGAATAATTAATAAGATGTTTTTTAAGCTTGAACTTTAAGTTGAATGAATGGTAGAATATTCAATATTATTTGTAAAGTTGTATGTAAATCATTGTTCCAGTGCGGTTTATGACGACAATTAGTCTTTTCTGCGCAATCGGTTAATTTTTAAGAATTATAGCTATTAATTGATATGGAATAATGGTGATAGTTTTTGCTTAACCAATTTAACTATACCATGAAAAAGAACCTCTTTTCGTTGATGCTCATGATGTTTATGGCATCAGTTTCACTGAAAGCTACTGTACGGACAGTAAGCAATAGCAGTGTTTATCCCGCGCAATTTACCTCTGTACAGGCCGCTGCAGATGCTAGTTTAACAGGAGATACCCTTCAGTTGATGCCAAGTAGTACGAGTTATGGTAACCTCAATGTGAGTAAGCGCTTGGTGGTACTTGGGATAGGGGTAAACAACGGGGCGACTACCACTCCGGATTTGGATTGTACACTTGGGATAACCTTGCAATATAGTTTACCCAATGCCAATGCTAGTAATAGTGTATTTCAAGGACTGATAATCAGTAGCATGAGTGCAGCGGTAGGCGTTTCCGGGGTTGTAGTAGAACATTGTTATTTCCTGCCTTCTTCCACCTCGATAGAACCTGGAGTAAACTTTCGAATTGCTCGTTGTACAGGAAGTTCTACACCCATTAGGATGAATGCTGGTGGTGTATTATCGAATAGTTTGTTTTCCAATCTAACGATTTCTTCAGTGAACAATATCAGTCAATCAGGAGGATTAATAAGCAACTGTATTATAGTCAACTCTAGTTGGAGTTCCCTAAGGAACATTTTGATAACGAATAATATCTTTTTGAATTTGACTCGAAGCGGTAGCATCAATTCATCAAACAATCAGGGTTGCGTTTTCAACAATAACTTAACGTACAATTATCCTCAACCACTATTGCCATCGGCTGGTAATTCCGGAAGTGGTAACCTGGAGAATCAGCAGCCGTTGTTTGTAAATGTTCCCTCTTCCGCAAACTATTATACCAGCACCCCTCATTACACCAATTTTACTTACAATTACCGCTTGGCGTCCAATTCCCCTGGAAAGAATGCGGGCACCGATGGACAGGATCTTGGGCTTTATGGGGGACAATATCCCTGGACGGCGAACATTGGTTTCCCTGGGATTCCACAGATCACGGAGATGGAAATTCTAAACTCGGTGGCACCGGTTAATGGAAGTTTAAATGTTCGGGTGAAGGCTGTAAAACGCTAATCACATGAGGGTTTTCATTTTCATCATTTGCCTTTGTGGCATGATGATCGGCCCGGCAACTGCGCAAACGGTAAGCCAATGGCAGACCTATTTTGATGCAGACCCAGGGGTTGGAGGTGGTCAATGGTATGGGGCTTCCGCGAATGTTGGTGATACGGTAAATGCTCAGTTGACTTTGTCCGTTTCCGGACTTTCTGTAGGTTTCCATCAGCTAGGCATTCGAGCACGTTATAGCGACGGTCGTTTAGGATTATCGGTTTATAGGCCCTTTTATTTGTTTCAATCAACTGGTGTTACAGGAAATAATTGGCTTGGAGGGGAGTATTTCATTGATTCAGATGGGGGACCGGGAACAGGCTTTCCTTTAACGATCAATGGGGGCGATACCGCTACAGGCAATTGGATTATTCCTTTAAGCGGGCTAAGTACGGGTTTTCATGCCTTAGGCATTCGGCTTAAAACCGAGCAGGGGTGGGCGCTTAGCCAGATACGACCATTTTTTGTTTTATCTACTGCTTCAACCCCAACAGCAAATTGGTTGCAGGCGGAGTATTTCTTTGATTCAGATCCTGGCATTGGTGGAGGAGTTTCGTTGACCATGCCAGCTTCAGGCGATAGTCTTCTTGTACCATGGATTGTTCCAGTGTCGGGATTAACCTCTGGATTTCACAATCTGAATATTCGGGTTAGAACAAGCCAAGGTTGGAGTTTAGCCCTCACACGGCCATTTTATTTGATGAGTGCGCCTGAAGTAAGCCGAGGTCCAATTAGTAAGATGGAATATGCCCTCGATGTAGATCCCGGCATCGGAAGTGCAATTCCGGTAACAGGATTTGTACAAGCAGATACGGTGAATCACGCTTGGTTGATTCCCTTGAATGGGTTAACAACGGGCCGTCATAAGCTCTGGGTAAGAGCGGCAGATAGTTTGGGCCGTTGGAGTTTGGCCCAACTAGATAGTTTCACCATTTGCAACAGCATAGCTCAAGCGAGCTTTAGTGCAGCTTCCGGAAAAGCATTTTGCACGGGTCAGAGCAGTGTTTTCCTTCAAGCTGACACGAGTGGGCTTTCGGGAGCTACATTTGCTTGGCGCAGGAATGGGGTACTTCTTGCTGGCGCTTCTTCTTATAATTACACAGCAACATCAGCAGGCAGTTATCAGTTTGAGGTCAATCGTGGCGGATGTCAGGCATTTAGCCCAATACGTGTACTAGCGCAAGCTTCTGCTCCCAACATTAGCCTTCAACAAGGGGCTTTTGCTACGTTGTGTAGTGGTTCAACGCTTGTTTTGAATGCAGTAGGCGGGCCGAACCTGAGGTATAGCTGGAGCAGAAATGGACAGCCTATAGCGGGCGTTTCCGGGCCTGTATTTGGGGTTACTCAATCTGGGCAATATACAGTGAATGCGGTTGATACTTCAACTGCTTGCCCTTCTAATCAGGCTACAATTTTGGTTCAAACAGTTGGAAGTTCAACCACCACACTTCAAGCAAGGATTTGTCGTGGACAGGCCTATCCATTTGCAGGACAGTCGTTGAATCAGAGCGGTTTGTACCGGGATACGTTAGTAAATGCACAGGGATGCGATTCTATCGTAGCGTTGCAGCTTACCGTCTTGATTCCGGATTCCGTGGTGCTTTTGCGCCAGCTTTGCTTGGGCGATAGTATTTTAATTGGGAATCAATGGGTCAAGCAAGCTGGAAATTATAACAGAACCTTGTTGAATCAGTGGGGTTGTGATTCGGTTGTAACCACTCAAGTACGCATGGTACAACCAACTACTGCCCAAGTCAACGCTACCATTTGCGAAGGTGAGACCTTTGTGTTTGGTTCCAATACACTACAGCTTCCAGGGACTTATACCCGCACATTGCTCAATGCTGAAGGGTGTGATTCGGTTATAACCCTTCAACTTGCAGTAAAAGACAGCAGTTTAACGAGATTGCAGGTGGAGTTATGTGCAGGAGAGACCTATAACTGGGGTAGTCAAACTTTGTCTGCTAGTGGAAATTACGCATTAACATTGACCAATTCGGTTGGTTGTGATTCAACTGTTCAATTGCAACTGACGGTTTTACCCATTAATCTGACTTCCTTACAGCAACAGCTTTGTGCAGGAGATAGTGTACTTTTTGGCGGAGAATTCCGGCGTACTTCAGGGGTTTATCGGGATACTTTGCTTGCGGTAAATGGTTGTGATTCTGTTCTTCAATTGCAATTGACGGTATTGTCCCCAATAACAACTACAATCCAAGGCTTTTTATGTCCGGGAGGGAGTTATGCATTTGCTGGACAGACGCTTACACAAGCCGGTACTTACGGGGATACATTGGTATCTGCTGCAGGCTGTGATTCCTTGATAATCCTGGTACTCCTCTCTGGTTCTCCCAACCAATCGGTTGTTCAAGCATCCCTTTGTAGCGGACAAACCTATTTGTTTAATGGTCAATTGTTGAGTTCAGCAGGTACTTTTCAAGCAACTTTTACGAACCAACAAGGCTGCGACTCCGTAGTGAATCTTACATTAACCTTGGTGCAGCCAACTGCTTCTACGCTGATTGCAGCGATTTGCCAGGGACAGAGTTATAGTTTCGGCAGTCAAACGCTGACTTCCGCCGGTACTTATACGAGGACATTGGTGAACGTGGCCGGATGCGATTCGGTCATCACATTGACC
>JAIXUI010000112.1 GCA_027484125.1 Bacteroidota bacterium
ACAGGTTTACGCCATTGGCAGGGATGTAACAGAACTTCATCAAATTCAGAATGAAAAGGAAATGCTAATCAAAGGGTTAATTAGCAGTAATCAAGATCTGAGGCAGTTTACTTACATCACCTCTCACAATTTGCGCGCACCTATTGCCAATTTAATTGGATTGTTAGAATTACTTGACTATGAACCTGAATCAAAAGAGGAGCTTAATGAAATTTATCAGGGGTTGAAGAAAACCGGCGCTCAAATCAATCAAACCATCTCGGATCTAAACGAGATACTCGTAATAAGGGATAAAGCACAGGCTGAAAAAGAGTGGCTCAATCTTCCGGAGATGCTGGAACGTGTTCAACAGCAGGTGTCGCTAGCCCTTGAAAAAGCGGATGTTTCTTGGCACTTCGATTTTCATCCATGTTCAAAACTGTGGTTTAATCGCACTTATTTGGAAAGCATCATGCTCAACCTAGTCACTAATTCTATCAAGTATCGCTCAAACAAGCGTCCTCTTGAATTAAGAGTTGGCATGACTGAAACGGCAAAAGAGCATATTGTAACCTTTAATGACAATGGAATGGGGTTAGATACAGCTCGCTATTCAGATCGATTATTCGGCTTGTATCAGCGGTTCCATAACAATGCTGATAGCAAAGGTTTGGGTTTATACTTGGTTAAAACCCAGATGGAAGCCTTAGGTGGACGCATAGAGGCAGAGGGGCAAGAAGATCAAGGCCTTACCATTAGGCTTTGTTTTCCAAGGAACGAGGCCTAACAGCAATAAACAGAGATTAGCCTAGCAGTTCGGATTTTAGTTTAAGCATTTTAAGCGCAGCAACAGCAGCTTCATGGCCTTTGTTGCCTAAGCTTCCGCCTGCGCGATCAAGGGCTTGCTGCATGGTAAGCGTAGTGAGAACGCCAAAGATGACCGGTTTACGGCTGTCAAGGTTAAGGCGCATGATTCCTTGGGTTACCGCTTCAGAAATATACTCGAAATGAGGGGTGTCTCCTTTGATGAGGCAGCCTATAGCAATGACCGCGTCGCAACCTGCATCCAGCAGCAAGGCAGAAGCCAGAGGTAGCTCATAACTGCCTGCAACTGGGTGCAACAAGATTTTTTCAGATGGAATTCCAGCTTCTAATAAGGCAGATTTTGCGCCATCTGCCAATGCTCCGGTAATTTGGTCGTTCCATTCCGCTACAGCTATTCCAACTTTGTACTTTTCTGGTTGATCTAGTGAAGAAAAGTGGGCGTGTAAGCCAGAGTTATTCGCGGTTGCCATGGTGCGAAGATAAGTTGCGAAATACGGCTATCAGATAAATTTCAACGATTGGTTAAACAAACCACCCTGTATATCGTTTCTTCATCAAACATCGAGTGCGTTTGCCATCGTTGTTCAGTTTAGTGGTTGGTCCCGGTAGTGCTCACTGCCGGGATTTTTTGTTATATAAGCTGCATCTTTTCATTCATTTTCACCACAGAATCGGGCAAAAGGTGCTTTAGAAGCTGAGAATGGAAGTATTTGTTTTTAATCCCGAATGACCCATTCAAGAACTGGCTACTTTTGCCGCCATCTCCCATAGCAAATAGGTTTACCAATGCTTCGGTAGCGCTGTTCGTAAGTGGTCATGATATCGAGGTCTTGGGCGTCAGGTTGATTTCGGTCGATATCGTTAGAGGCTGTTTCTAAATAAAGTTGCGATTCATCAGTGGTATCAAGCGCGAATTGAAACAGCTCCTGATTGTCGGTTTTCAGGTGAAGCTTTCCAACCGGCTGAATAAACTTCCGATAAATTTCATGGAACCGTGGCGAACAAAGGCGTTTGCGAGCTTTTCCCTCTCGAGGGTGAGGATCGGGGAAGGTAATCCAGATTTCACTCACCTCGTTAGGAGCGAAATATTCGGCTATGTTTTCAATTACAATTCGAAGGAAAGCAACATTTGTTTTGCCATCTTGATGGGCAGCAGTTGCACCATGCCACATTCTTGCGCCTTTGATATCTACGCCGATGAAGTTTTTGTCCGGATAACGCTCGGCCAGGCTGATGGTATAAGCACCGGTGCCACAGCCTAACTCTAGCACCAAGGGATTGTTATTTCCGAAATGTTCGGCCCATTTACCGGGCATATTTTCAGGATACTCCAGTACATTCGGCAATGCCGCCATCTCGGCGAAATGTTTCAGTTTTCTTCTGGCCATGGGGCGCGAAGTTAAGGCAGTTCAATCCCTAAGAAAAGAGGACTTGAAAAGTGGTTTATGGTTGATGGGAATTGCACAGAAAAAAAGGACCAAAGCACAGGGGCATTGGTCCTTTTTTTTGAGCAAAGAGCGAGAAATTAGTTGCCTACTTCCAGGTTTTTCACGGTCACAAACGATTTACCTTGAACAACTTGAAGGCGTAAATCTGCCAGCGTCTCATTAGAAAGTGTTTGACGAATGTTTTCGCGAAGGAATTTGAACTTGTTATGAATAGGACAAGGCACTTCATCAGAGCAAGTCTTTAGCCCGATGCCACAACGGTCGAAGATATCGAGGCCATCAATGGCAGCAATCACTTCCAACAAGGTAATGTCTTCCGGCTTACGATTGAGAATAAACCCACCGTTAGGACCTTTAGTGGAACTGAGCAATTTTTGTTTAACAAGTATTTGAAGGATTTTACTGAGAAAATGAGAAGGAATCTCTTGATTTTCAGCGATTTCCTGAAGGCCAACACGGCGTTCTCCGGAAGCATGCAGCGCAATATACAGAATAGCCTGTAGGCCGTATTCGCAGGATTTAGAAAACATTATCGATAAATTAAGACAAAAATACTCTTTTCTCTTATCTGGCAAAAAAAAAAAAAAAAAAGCGTAACACTTTCTAATGCCGCAAATTTGAGGAATTTCGCACTGCAATCAACAATGAACCAGGAGCTCCTTCTCAATGCCTACCGGCTCATGAGCACCGCCCGTGCCATGGCCGACCTCTATGATGCCAACAGAAGCATCTGTTCGTACGTCCACTCTACCTCAAAAGGCCACGAAGCCATACAGCTTGCGGCAGGTTTTCTTTTACAGCCACAAGATGCCGCCGGATTGTATTACCGCGATGAGTCTATTTTACTGGCGATGGGTTGTACGCCGTATGAGCTTATGCTTCAATTGCTTGCAAAGGGTGAAGATCCTTTTTCAGCAGGGCGTACTTACTATGCCCATCCATCTATTCGCCGCGAAGGCATGCCTTTGGTGCCCCATCAGAGTTCCGCTACCGGAATGCAAGCCATACCAACTACCGGAATGGCCCATGGTTTTGCATACTTAGAACAACAAGGTTTATTGAAAGAAGGAGAGAGGCCCGTAGTGCTTTGTTCCTTGGGCGATGGTTCTGTGACTGAGGGTGAGGTAGCAGAGGCCTTTCAAATGGCCGTACTAAAAAAACTTCCGGTGCTCTTTCTTATTCAAGACAACGACTGGGGCATTTCCGCTCGTGCCGAAGAGATGCGTGCCATGGATGCTTACCAATATGCCGATGGTTTCAAAGGCATGAAGCGCAAACGTTTAGATGGAACCGATTTTGTAAAATGCTACAAAGGCCTCACCGAAGCGTTCAACTATGTACGTGAAGAGCGAGCACCCATGTTGGTTCATGCATGGGTGCCCTTGTTGGGTCACCATACTTCCGGTGTACGCCGTGAATGGTACCGTCCGGAAGACGACTTAACCAAACATGCTTCTGAAGATCCTTACGTGAAGCTAACCCAGCGCATGCGCGACGAAGGCTTTTCCGATTTCGAGCTGGAGGTGATTCGCCAGGAAGCCATACAACGCGCCACCGCCGATTTTGAACGAGCGGTTGCAGCACCTGTGCCGGACCCATCAACCCTAACGCATCATGAGTTTGCTCCATCGCCGGTTACGGAAGAGCAAGGGGTTCGGCATCCTGAAGGGGGCGAGAAAGTAATCATGGTGGATGCTGCCTTGCACGCCATGGATGAAATTCTTAGAACGTACCCCGAAGCCATTTTTTATGGACAAGATGTAGGGCGCACCTTGGGCGGTGTTTTTCGCGAAGCAGCAACACTAGCGCAGAAGTATGGCGATGAACGCGTCTTTAATACGCCAATACAGGAAGCCTATATTGTTGGTTCAACTGCCGGCATGTCAGCGGTAGGGGTAAAGCCTATCGTAGAAATTCAGTTTGCCGATTACATCTGGTCAGGCGTGAATCAGTTGGTAGTAGAACTGTCGAAATCGTGCTACCTCACCGCCGGAAAGTTTCCAATTCAATCACTCATTCGCATACCATGCGGTGCCTATGGCGGTGGTGGGCCTTACCATAGCGGTTGTATTGAGTCGGCTATTCTATCCGTTCGTGGGATAAAAGTGGTTTATCCGTCGAATGCTGCGGACATGAAAGGACTGATGAAAGCGGCATTTCTCGATCCGAATCCGGTAATAATGTTCGAACACAAAGGCCTATACTGGAGTAAAGTTCCTGGGACTGAAGGCGCCAAATGCATTGAACCAGACGAAGATTATGTAGTACCGCTCGGCAAAGCCCGACTCGTTGTAGAAGCCGACCCAGAAGCAGTGGACCATGGCGACAGCGTATTGGTTATCACTTACGGAATGGGGGTTTATTGGGCACAAGAAGCCCGTGAAAAATGCGGAAACAAAGTAGAAGTAGTAGATTTGAGAACCTTGTATCCTTTGGATGAAGACTTTCTGTTAGAAAGAATAAAAGTACATGGAAAAGCCCTAGTGCTCACCGAGGAACAGGCACTTAACTCCTTCGCCGAAGCCTTGGCGGGTCGCTTAAGTCAGCAAGCATTCCGGTATTTAGACGCTCCTGTAATGACCATGGGTAGTGTGAATATTCCGGCAGTGCCGCTCAATACCGGGCTTGAGCAAGCCATGTTGCCCAATGCCGACAAGCTAGCTTCGTTGATTAACAGGCTACTCCATCACTAATTCCCAAAAAAGCCGTTAATTCGCGGCGCAAATACCTTGCTTAAACCCAAAGTTGCCAAGATGCCATACCTCTTCACTTCCGAATCGGTCTCAGAAGGCCATCCCGATAAAGTTGCCGATCAGATTTCAGACGCTCTGATCGATCATTTTCTTGCGTATGACCCCAGCTCTAAAGTTGCCTGTGAAACACTGGTAACCACCGGACAAGTTATCCTCGCCGGCGAAGTGAAGTCTGAGGCTTATTTAGACGTGCAGGAAATTGCCCGTCAAGTGATTCGCAAGATTGGTTACACCAAGTCAGACTATATGTTTGAAGCGAACTCTTGCGGTGTACTTTCTGCCATTCATGAGCAAAGTGCAGACATCAACATGGGTGTTGATCGTAAAACCAACACCGAAGATTTTGAAGTCCGCGCAAATGCACAAGGTGCCGGAGACCAAGGAATGATGTTCGGTTACGCAACCCGCGAAACCGACAACTACATGCCTTTGGCACTCGACCTCTCACACAAAATTCTTCAAACCCTCAGCCACATTCG
This sequence comes from Bacteroidota bacterium, assembly GCA_027484125.1. Classification (GTDB taxonomy): domain Bacteria; phylum Bacteroidota; class Bacteroidia; order UBA7662; family JAIXUI01; genus JAIXUI01. The sequence continues at coordinate 5,485 of JAIXUI010000112.1, forward strand.
TAACCACGAATTGGCCCTGATGCCTTATCTCCGTCCGGATGCAAAGAGTCAGGTAACCATTGAGTACAGCGACGACAACAAGCCACAGCGCATCGATACGATCGTTGTTTCTACCCAACACGATGACTTCGCAGACGATGAAACCATGTTGGGCAAAATCCGTGAGGACCTAATCAACATCGTGATTCCTCGCGTAAAAGCGATGTTACCTGCTAACATCCAAGCACTTTTTAACGACCAGATTACTTACCACATCAACCCTACCGGGAAGTTTGTGATAGGAGGTCCTCACGGTGACACCGGCCTTACCGGTCGTAAAATCATTGTGGATACTTATGGTGGAAAAGGTGCTCACGGTGGTGGTGCTTTCTCCGGTAAAGACCCATCTAAAGTGGATCGCTCTGCCGCGTATGCTACTCGCCACATCGCTAAAAACCTTGTAGCTGCCGGCCTTTGCGACGAAGTGCTGGTTCAAGTTTCCTACGCTATCGGCGTAGCAAAACCATGTGGTCTTTACATCAACACCTATGGCACTGCTAAGGTGGATATGAACGATGGCGCTATTGCCCGCAAGGTGGAGGAGCTTTTCGATATGCGTCCTTACGCTATTGAGCAGCGCTTGAAACTTCGCAATCCCATCTACAGCGAGACCGCAGCATACGGACACATGGGTCGTCAAAACGAAGTGATCACCAAAGTGTTCAACGCCGGCAAGTCTAATGAGAAAAAGATAGAAGTTGAACTGTTTACCTGGGAGAAACTCGATTACGTAGATCAAGTAAAAGCAACTTTCGGACTTTAATCGCGTTAACAGCGTATTGCCTAAAAGTTGTCCACACAATAAGTTATACACCAAATGTCGAAGCCGGTCTCATTCCCGAGGCCGGCCTCTATATTTGCAGCCACATTGTACGAACAGGCGTAAACGCATCAAATTTTAGCCACACCATGGAGGAGATGATCAAGAAAAATCGCTACAGCGATGAGGAGCTGATGGAGTTTAAGGAGTTAATCCTTAAGAAACTGGATGTAGCCCGCGATATGCTCAGAAACTATCAGGACCAACTGATGAATCTGAATAACGGCACTGACGATACTTCCAATAGCTATGTAACGCTCGAAGAAGGCACTGCTACACAAGAACGTGAGCAGCTTAGTCAATTGGCCGGCCGTCAGCGTAAGTTTATCGATCACCTCGAGAACGCGCTGATTCGCATTGAAAACAAAACTTACGGAATCTGCCGCGAAACCGGCAACCTTATTCCGAAAGAGCGCTTGCGCGCAGTACCGCACGCTACGCTTTCTGTAGAAGCCAAGGAAAATAAAGCGCGCGCTTAAAGGGTGAGGTGGAGAGGTAATCTGGCTTTACAAGTCAGTGTAGCCGTCATTCTCGTTGATCAGGTCGTAAAACTTCTCATTAAAACTAACATGCAGCTCGGTGAGCGCATCACGGTTTTTCATGATTGGTTTCACCTGCTTTTTGTTGAGAATAACGGCATGGCCTTCGGTATGGAACTCGGTGGCGACTGGGGTAAAATCCTGCTAACGCTGTTTCGACTTGTCGCCATTGTAATCATCGGCCGCTTTCTCTTTCAACTGGAACATGCCGGCTCTACACGCGGAGCAAGAATCAGTGTGGCTTTGGTGTTTTCTGGCGCTTTGGGCAATCTGATCGACTGTATTTTCTACGGCGTAGCCTTTAACTATGCTCCTCTTCTTCAAGGCAAAGTGGTGGACATGCTTTATTTTCCATTGTTCGAAGGCTTTTTCCCCTCCTGGTTCCCTATTTGGGGAGGAGAACCTTTCTTATTTTTTAGTCCCGTATTCAATTTGGCCGACATGGCCATCTCTACCGGCGTAGGATTACTCTTGGTATTCCAAAAGCGCTATTTCCCCCAGCATAACCAATGAGCCAAAAACAGCTCTTTGCTGCCCATTAACGATAAAACCTGAGTATTTGGATGATTCCATGGCTCAGGTTTTTTTATGACATTTTCAATGTTGAAAGAGGGGATAGGAGTTTATTCCTAGCTCTACACGCTGCTGAAGCAGGTGCTTGTGGCTTATTCGGCTAGCAGCATCAACTTCTGGCTTCCTAATAGTCGGCCATTGTTTTCTAGCACAGCTAAGTATAATCCTGCTGGCCAAGCGGGTTTCGCCCACCAATTGGTGCCCGATTCTACCTTGGTTTGCAGCATCACCTTTCCGGTAACGTCCAATATTTTAAGGTTGTAGGAATTTGCGCTTTCATCGTCTTTGATGGTAAGAGTAAGACCATTTTTTCCAATAGGATTAGGGTGAATGCTCCAGTCCACCTTGCTGATCACTTCTTCCCGGGTGTTTACCAGGAAGTTTCCATTTAAGTTGAAGCGTGTAAAAAACGCAAGTTGTGCGAAGCGATAATTGACATTGTTTATAAAATCAAAATACTGTCCCCACATCAGGTAATCGCCATTGGCGCAACTAATAACGCCGTTTGGCTTAAGCCAGTAGCCTACTTGGTTCATTTCACGCTGGATGGCTATTTGCTGAGGGGAGGAATATTTAAACAAGGTAATAGCGGTTTCATCTCTTGTGTCATTCGTGAAGCTTGTCCACAAATAATCTTTCATCCCCCATACCAAATGCTCTCGTCCACTGCCAAGCACCACTCCCTGAAACAAAGCTGGTTTACGGGTATAAGGACTTACCCATGTTCGGATTCTTTGTAGGCCATTGATGGTCCATTCGGTTTGACACTGTCGAATGCAAGTGTCGGTGGCACACCAAACAGTTCCACCAAAGGTCGGAAATCGCCGAACTTGGCCATACAATAGGAAAGTGCTATCGGTTCCATAGGCTAAACAGCTGGTAACCGATCGAGACATCACGCCGTAATTATCGGAGTACATAGGAGGTGTGGTTATGTACGCAATGTTGCTGTGCTGAATTTGTCCTAGCGTATCGCAACTTATGATTCCCATCACAGGCTCCCCGATGATGCTATCGGCGAGGAAGGTGTGATCTACCGCAATAATCAACCTTCTAGGTTGGTCAAACTCGAGTATATCACCTCTAAAGTCGTAACCGCCCCATGAATTGGGTAGGCCTGTTGGTCGTTGAATCACAGTGTCCAACTTGACTTGGCTCAAATCCGGACTCAGGCGTTTCAGCTTTAAACTCCAGTTTTTTGAGGTCAGCAGCCACCAGTCACCGCTAAATCGACCTTTGTGAAGGGCCACAACCCCTTCACTTTCTGCCAATTTCCAAGTGCTGTCTATTTGCAAATTGTCATTAAATCGGGCAAATCCTAAGTAATAAATGGTGTCAGAAGTTCTTGCTTCTTGAATAACGCCTAATCCGAGGAAGCCAGTTTGAAGCGGCAGCATTTTGCTGATGTACTGAATTAAACGGCCTTTGTTGGTTCGTGCTAATATCTGTTGACCATAGGCATTATACCTAACCAGCATAGGTTCAGCGGGCGAAAGCGGCCCTGGCTGAAACATGCCATAGGCAAAATAGCCACCTTGTAAGCGTTCACAAACTTGGCTGTATTGTTCGTAATTAAATGGCCTTTCGTGGAAAAAGGGAGCAGTGTTTTGAGCAGCAGCACTGCAAATAGTAATGAGGCATAGAAAAATTGTAAGAATCCGGCTCATAGTAAGTGAATAAGGTTCTTTAAAAATACAAAACATAAAGAATAGGCTTCCTTTTTAGCTGCATTTTTTGGGCGTGCCCCTCGGCGGCGTCAAGCTTTAGTGGCTCTTGAAGCAGTGCACCGCCGCCGAGGGTCGGGCTTGCTCCGGGGTTCCGTACGGCCGGGGGAATATATCTTTCCGCTCCGATAGGCAGTGCTACCCCCGGCCGCACCCTGCTTCGCAGGCCCTCCACATCCCTCACGCAGGCTGCTTCCACACAGTCTGGCGATATTGAAAATGGTTGACGGGTTGCCTTCGCCACCTTCAACACGAATTTTCTCCTTTCTTCGTTCTGCCATCAATCCCTAAACTCATGAAACGCTTTCTTTTGATTTTCCTGCTTATGGCAGGGCTCTCCGCTTGTAACAATGGCCAAAAGGAGCAGCCAGAAGCTGCCGCCATGGATGCCTCAAGCTCAGTGGGCGAGGCCCAGTCATCACCTGGTGCTCTAGCTGAATTAAAATTTATGCCTCCCATGGTGAAAGAAGAATCGTCAATGTCTCCTGAAGTGGGTTCATTTGCTGATTCCGCGGCTATTCCATCCAAGCGCATCACCCAAGGCAGCATGAGCATGGCCTCTGAAGCCCTGCCGGAGACTCGTGCTATGGTGGACAGTCTCTGCCGCAAGTATAAAGGCTGGGTTGCCGGTGAGTCTCAAACCGATGAGCCGCAAAGGCTCACCATGAACCTCGATTTGAGGATTCCTGCTGCACATTTTCAGGCATTTACCAAAGAGCTGGAGCAAGGTAAACGTGGTAAAGTGGTACATAAATCGGTCAGTAGTGAGGACATCACGGCCCAGTATGTGGACAACGAAAGCCGATTAGCTTCCGAACGTGCCTATTTAGAACGCTACCGCGCGATGCTGCAAAAAGCGAATACGGTCAAGGAAATGCTGGAGATTGAAGAACGCATCCGCATGTTAACAGAAGAGATGGAAAGCCGCATAGGGCAGCGTAAAGTGTGGGACCGACAGGTAAGTTATAGCAGCCTCAGTTTGGAGATTTTTGAGCTCAAGCCTTACGTTTACCAAGGCAATGAGCCTCTCTCGTTCGTTCAGCGCTTCAAGGAGAGCTTCTTCAACGGAGGCCAAAACATTGTGGGCTTTTTCCTGATGGTAATTAGCTGGTGGCCTTTTCTATTGGTTTTCGCGGGCCTTTATTGGTTCTGGCGAAGAAGGAAAAAGTGAAACTCACGCAGAACTATCAGCTCTATTACGTGGTGGTAGATGCTCCGTTAACGTCTTGATTGAGCCAAGCTTTTAACTTGGCTAAACGTGCTTTTCCAAGCACTTCTTCTAAAGCAGCATCAGGTGCTTGTTTGATATTTTCCAGGGAGCGGAACCGCTTGAGCAAGGCTTCTACCGATTTCGCGCCCAATCCGGGAATCTCGGTTAAGGCGGTTTTGATGGTGCCCTTAGAGCGACGATCGCGGTGGTGGGTGATGCCGAAACGGTGCGCTTCGTCTCGCATTTGCTGGATAATGCGCAAGGTGATGGAGCGTTTGTCGAGCAGGAGCGGATCTGGGTCGTTGGGGTAGAAGAGCTCTTCAAGGTTTTTCGCGATGCCTAAAATGGGCACTTTTCCATACAGGTCCAGGGCTTTCAGGCTGTCCACCGCTGCACCCAGTTGACCTTTACCGCCATCCACCACAATCAAGTCGGGGAGGGGCTGGTTTTCTTCCAGTTGACGTTTGTAACGTCGCGTTATTACTTCCCGCATCGTGTCAAAGTCGTTGGGGCCTTGCACAGTTTTTACGTTGAAGTGGCGATACAGGTTCTTCGCCGGTTTTCCATCTACAAACACCACACAGGCAGAAACTGCGAAGTCGCCATGGAAGTTGGAATTGTCGAAGCATTCTATTTGCCGCGGAAGCTGTTTCAGGCTAAGGTCGCGCTGCATGGTTTCCAGCAGCTTTCGTGTTTTTTCGTCTTTCAGGCTTTTTAAATGTTCTTTGGCATCTCGGGAAAGTGAGATGAAGCCGTTTTTCAGTGCTAAATCCAGTAGTTTTTTCTTTTCGCCAATTCGTGGAATCACCACCTGAATGCCGGAACCTTCAATTTCAAAAGTTTCATTGCTGATGATTTCTTTTCCTCCTTCTCCAAAGAGGCGATAGGCCTCGGTAAGGGCAGTCGGTAAGAGATCTGTAGCCGTTTCGTTCAATTGGGTTTTGAAATTGAAGTTGTGACTGGCGATAATCACACCTCTAAACACCCTCATGAAGTGAATAGCCACTCGTTCTTCTACTTGGCTGTAACTCAAAATGTCCACTTGGTGAATGTTGGGATTCACAATGGTAGATCGAGCCTGGTGGTTTTCTAATAGTTCATAGCGCTGCCGCAGGTATTCGGCTTTTTCGAATTGAAGGGCTTCAGCAGCTAGCATCATGTCTGCTCGAATTTGTTCTACCACTTCAGCCACGTTTCCTTTCAAGATGTCGGTCACTTTTTCCATCATCAACCGATATTCTTCTTCCGATTGTAAGCCTTCACAAGGTCCCAAGCAGTTTTGAATTTGGTATTCGAGACAGGTTTTGAACTTGCCTTCCCGGATGGTGTTGGGTTGAAGGTTGAGGGTACAGGTGCGTACTGGAAAGTTTTTTCGGATAAGTTGTAAGAGGATATGCATGGTACGCCCGGAGGTGTAAGGGCCAAAATACCGGCCTTGCAAGCCTCTATTTCTGGTTACGAGCAAGCGCGGAAAAGTTTCCCTGGTAATAACCAGATAAGGATATGTTTTGTCGTCTTTAAGGCGAATGTTGTAAAAAGGCTGCTCTTCTTTGATGAGGCTGTTCTCTAAAAGCAGGGCATCCATTTCTGAATCCACGATGGTATATTCAATGCGCCTAATTTTCCGAACCATGAGCCTGAGTCTGGCGGTATCATGGTCACGGTTAAAATACGAGCTTACCCTTCGGTGCAGATTTCGTGCTTTTCCTACGTACAGGAGGCGGTTGTTCTCGTCGTAATAGCGATACACTCCGGGCAGCTGCGGTATGCTGGCTTCCTGTAGTTTGAACTCCTCCAGATTCATGTGCCTAAGTTAGTCAGGCTGTTGAATAAGGGGAATAAAATCGGCCTATTTCATGGCCCAAAGGCCGTTTTCTTTCTCTTTTAAGGAGCCGTTATCGGTTTGTTCTCTCACCCATTCTTGCCAAGCTGCTGCGGGAAAAGGTCCAAATGCGGATAAAATTTCAGCTAAAGGTTTTGGCCCAAGGTTCAACATCTTTTGCAGATGTTGGCTCATAGAGACTTCTAAATGTTCAGAATGTGGAGCATGAAGGTTGAGGCAAAAGTCGCATTTACCGCAGGGAGCTGAGGCAGGAGCGCCTAAGTAATCCAATAGAAGCTGCTGCCTGCATTGGTCTCTGGTGGCTGCATAGTGAAGCATGGCCAACAGTTTTGTTTCCTGCCTTTGGTGGAGTGCCCGGTATTTACTTGCATCACTGAAGATGTAACGTTCGTCTAACCGTGGCTCTATCAGTGTTAGGGTAGCGCCTTCTGCGGGAGGGTCATAATAGACCAGCTTTCGTTGATGTAATTCAAAAAGCTGTTTTCGAATGTGTTTTTCTTCTACTTGAAGGCTTTTGGCAATTCTGCTTTCTGAAATGGCGGCAGGAAGCTCGAAGAGTCCGCCATAAGCGCGTAATAAAAAGTGAATAAGGGGGTCGAAGGCTTTTAGTTGATACATAAATTTCTGCAAGCCGAGGCGGTCGGTGAGGAACTTGAGGCGTGAGGGCCTGAAGCTGACTTCAGAAAACCGCACCAAGCCTTCCCGTTGCAAATGTTGGAGGATGGCATAAGCTTCACCCAGTTTGAAGCCATACTTAAAGGCGAAAGGTTCCAGTTGAAAGGGGTATTCCAAGCCGGCTCCGGCACCGGTTGCAATTTGCAAGTGATTGCCAATGGCGGCATAAAGTGCTCGAACGCGCTCTACCGGCGGATAGGAAGCCTCAAGTTGAGCGAGTGCTTTTGTACGATCATTAGGGTGATAGAACAGGATGCAGCGAGCTTTTTCGCCATCGCGGCCGGCACGACCGGCTTCTTGGAAATAAGCTTCGATGGATTCAGGAGGGCTAAGGTGAATAACAAATCGGACGTCAGGCTTGTCTATCCCCATGCCGAATGCACTGGTGCAAACCATCACTCGTGGAGAGCCGTCGGTCCAGGCTTGCTGAAGAGTTTGACGTTCGGTGGCTGGTAGTCCGGCATGGTAGGCTGCGGCATCAATGCCTTCGGTTTTCAGGCGAGAGGCGAGGTCTTTGGTGGCTTTACGGGTTCCTACGAAAATGATTCCGGAACCTGCCATCTTCCGAAGCATTTTAAAAAGGTGGCCGCGTATGTCTTCTTCATAGAGGACTACATACGCCAGATTAGGTCGGGCAAAAGGTGCTTGAAAGCGCTTGCTATCTTTCTTGAAGTCCAGCTGTTGTTCAATGTCTTGAACAGTTTCAGGGGTTGCGGTGGCGGTAAGTGCCAGTACCGGCACCGGCCATACGTGCCTCAATTGTTTGATTTCGCGGTATTCCGGCCTGAAGTCGTGGCCCCATTGTGAAATGCAATGGGCTTCGTCCACCACAATAAGGCTTACCTGCAAGCGAGGGGCAACGGAAAGAAAGAGCGGGTTTTTTAGCCTTTCAGGCGATACATAGAGAAAGTCGAGGGCTCCTTTTTGAGCTTGAACGAGGATTTCTTCGATTTCCTGACGCTTCATGCCGGAAATAATGGCTTCGGCACGAAGGCCTCGTTCTCTAAGGTTCTTCACTTGATCCCGCATCAACGCAATGAGGGGAGAGATTACGATTCCCAGCTTTCCACTTGCGATTACCGGAATCTGAAAACAAACTGACTTTCCTCCGCCTGTGGGGAGCAGCGCCAAGGTGTCGTAGCCATCGAGGGAGGCACGGATAATTTCTTCCTGTAGAGGCCGGAATTGGTTATGGCCCCAATGCAGCTTGAGCAAGCTGTGAAGGTCCGCTGCCATAAGCTCAGGCTATTTGGCCATCTACCAGGCGAAGCTGGCGATCGGCGCGGGCGGCTAATTCCGGGTTGTGTGTGACTATCACAAATGTTTGTCCGCTGGCTTCGCGAAGCTGAAAAAATAAATCGTGGAGTTCACCGGCGTGTTTGGAGTCAAGGTTGCCGGACGGCTCGTCGGCAAACACAATGGACGGTTGGTTGATTAACGCTCTCGCAACAGCGGTGCGTTGCTGCTCGCCTCCAGAGAGTTCGGAAGGTTTGTGGGTGAGGCGGCTTCCTAAGCCAAGTTTGTCGAGAAGGTCAGCGGCTTTTAACTGCGCTTCTTTCTTGCTCAAGCCCGCAATCATGGCTGCTAGCGCCACATTTTCACAAGCGGTAAACTCTTCGAGGAGATGGTGAAACTGGAAGATGTAGCCTATATTTTTAGATCGGAACGCGGCCAGTTTACTCCCTGTGAGGGAAGAAACCTCAACCCCATTGAGTTGGAGTTTGCCTTGGTCGGCTCGGTCTAAGGTGCTTAGAATTTGCAGCAGGGTGGTTTTCCCAGCGCCTGAGGCTCCGGTAATACTCACAATCTCCCCTGCTGCAAGGTCCAAGTTAATGCCCTTCAGCACTTCCAGGCTGCCATAGCGCCTGATGATGCCACGGGCTGAAATCATGCGTCGATTTTCGCGTATTTGGCGTTGCGCTCGATAAATTCTCGGCGTGGAGCTACTTCTTCTCCCATCAGCATAGAGAATACGTGGTCGGCTTCGGCGGCACTTTCAATGGTAACCTGACGAAGGGTTCTAGTGTCCGGATTCATGGTGGTTTCCCACAACTGCTCGGCATTCATTTCTCCCAAACCTTTATAACGCTGAACGTTTACAGAGTCTTCTTTGCCTTCGCCGGCGATGGCCTTGATAGCCGCAATACGTTCTTCGTCATTCCAGCAATAGCGGAAATTGTTGCCTTTTTTCACGAGATAGAGCGGAGGAGTAGCAATGTAGATGTAGCCATTTTCTATCAACTCCTTCATGTATCGGAAGAAGAAGGTGAGGATCAGGGTGGTAATGTGGCTTCCGTCCACGTCGGCATCGGTCATGATGACGATTTTATGGTAGCGAAGCCTATCGAGATTGAGGGCTTTAGAGTCGTCAGCGGTGCCAATAGAAACGCCTAAAGCTTGGAAGATGAATCGAATCTCCTCGTTTTCGTAGATTTTATGTTCCATGGCTTTCTCCACGTTGAGGATTTTACCTCTCAAGGGGAGAATAGCTTGGGTAGCACGGCTTCTGCCTTGTTTGGCGGTACCCCCTGCCGAGTCACCCTCAACGAGGAAGAGTTCACAGATGGCGGGGTCGCTTTCAGAGCAGTCAGCCAGTTTTCCGGGAAGGCTGTTAGAGGTAAGTACGCTCTTGCGTTGCACCATCTCGCGGGCTTTTCTTGCAGCATGACGGGCGGTGGCTGCGAGAATCACTTTGTTGATGATGGCTTTAGCCTCCCTTGGATGCTCTTCCAAGTACATATTGAGCGCTTCGCCAACGGCTGCATCAACAGCGCCCATGGCTTCGTTGTTGCCGAGTTTGGTTTTGGTTTGCCCTTCAAACTGCGGCTCCTGCACTTTCACGGAAATTACAGCCGTAAGCCCTTCACGGAAGTCGTCCCCGCTGATTTCGAACTTCATGTTCTTGGTCATACCGCTTTTGTCGGCGTAAGCCTTCAGGGTACGGGTAAGTGCACGGCGGAAGCCAGCCACGTGGGTTCCACCTTCGTGGGTGTTGATGTTGTTGACGTAGGAGTGGACGTTCTCTGAATAAGAATCGTTGTAAAGCAGAGCCACTTCTACGGGAACAATGCCTTTGTCGTGTTCGATGTAAACCGGCTCCGGAATCAGGAGTTCACGGGCAGAATCGAGGAAAGCTACAAACTCGCGAAGTCCGCCTTGGGAGTAGTAAGTTTCAGAGAGTGGTTCGCCGTCGGCTTTGGTTTCACGCTCATCGGTGAGGGTGATGGTGATGCCTTTGTTAAGGTACGACAGCTCCCGCATACGAGCGGAGAGGGTTTCAAACCGGTATTCGGTAACGGTAAAGATGCTATCGTCGGGTTTGAAATGAACGATGGTTCCGCGGTAATCGGTGGTGCCCATTTCCACTACAGCGGTCATGGGTTTTCCGCAAGAATACTCTTGCTGATAGATTTTGCCGTCGCGGTGTACGGTAGCGCGGAGCAAGGTAGAAAGGGCGTTTACGCAGCTAACCCCCACACCGTGAAGACCGCCGGAAACCTTGTAGGTGTCTTTGTCGAATTTACCACCGGCATGTAAGACCGTCATTACCACCTCGAGCGCTGATTTTTTCTCTTTGGGGTGCATGTCAACCGGGATACCACGGCCATTGTCTTTAACAGTGATGCTGTTGTCGGTGTGAATGGTGACGTAGATGGTGTCACAATGTCCGGCGAGGGCCTCGTCAATGGAGTTGTCCACTACTTCGTAAACGAGGTGGTGGAGGCCCTTCATGCCGATATCGCCGATGTACATGGCCGGACGTTTACGTACGGCTTCCAGGCCTTCGAGTACCTGGATGTTATCGGCCGAGTAGCCGGAATTATTCTGTTGTTCGCTCATGCGAGGGGGGATAAAAAAAGTACGCGAATATACGACTTAGCAGGGCGTTGAGGAAAGCCTAACGTGCTAATTTCAAATGCCTCTAGTGGTCTTTGCGTGCTTGTTCTTCCAGAAACTCCATGTACTTTTCAGCTAAGCGAAAATATCGCTCTTGCCAGGTAGTCTGTTCCTGAGGAATGTTGAGTTGTAGGTATTCGGATAAGGGGTCCTCGCTGTCGGGAAATTTGGTGAGCAGCAGATGAACGTCGTAACCGAGCGCACTGCTGAATCGCTCACACTCTTCGTAACTAAACCGCTCCCGTTCGAATAAATTATAGAGGTGCTGGCGGCTTATACCTGCTTTTCTTGCGAAAGCGGAGATAGACATTCCACTTCTTCTCAACACTTTTTCCAACAACTCCCCTTGTAAAGCCACAAAACAAATGTGCTCTTACTCAGAGGGAATAAAATGGACGATTATTAGACAACTTTGTATTTAAAGTGTCAATATAGCCTTAATGATAGCAAGTCCGGACAATCGAATTCTTTTTTCAAGTAATTAGATATTATCGCCAGGGCAGATGCAAGCTAGAATGCAGGCTAGTTTTAAAGGTATTGAATTATCTTCAAGACCCTCCCACCTTCTTAATGCACATGAACGAGAGGTTAAGTCAAAGCCATCAACAATCCATTAACCAAAGCCAACAAGGCCGTTGGTTTCAGGTAGGGGTCGAAATCAGCGGGCTGTTTAATTTTCCACAATTTGTCCAGCATCAAGAGCCCAAAAAAGCTTGGCAAAAGTATCAGCCAGCTCCAGCTGGTCCATCCATGAAAGAGTTCGAACCCTGCGAGGCTGAAGGTGATAGCCAGCAACAGGCAAGTATGGTACACCATTGCGCCACGACTGCCCAAGTGAACCGCAAGCGTACGCTTTCCGGCGGCGGCATCGTGAATACGGTCGCGCATGTTGTTGAGATTGAGCACGGCCACGGCCCAGCATCCCATGGCGCAAGCAGGTAGAAGAATTATTGGGTTGAAAGACAGCGTTTGCAAGTAGTAACTTCCGGCTACGCCCACTGGCCCAAAAAAGAGGAATACGCTTAAATCGCCTAATGCGCGATAACCGTAGGGTTTTTTCCCAGCTGTATAAAAGTACGCTGCGGCAATAGCGAACAAGCCCAATCCCAAGAAGAAAATGAAATCCCGGGTGGTAGCCTTTTGGAGGGCATGAGCCAGCAAGGCCACTCCGGTTCCCAAGCTGAGCAATCCAAACAACCACAAAGCCTTGCGCATGGCGGCAGGTGTCAAACTTCCTGAAGCCAGCATCCGATCGGAGCGTTCTCTCCCGTGGGTGTCGGCCCCATTCATAAAGTCGCCATAATCATTGGCATAATTAGCGAGTATTTGAAGGAGCAAAGTGGTAAGCATGGCCAAGGTCCAAGTGAGGTAAGAAAACCCTGGAGCGTGAAGGGCCAGTAAGTTGCCGGCAAGAATGCAAGAAAAGGCCAAAGGTAAAGTCCTGAGGCGGGCGGCTTTCAGCCAAACAGAAAGACTCATTTCGGACAAAAAACTGTAATTTCGCCTTTCTTTTCAACCATATGTCAAAACATCTGTTTGTAATGCTGGCCGCAAGCCTGCTTACCGCCGCTCCAGCAGTGGCTCAGAAAAAAGGCAAGCAGCCTGCTGCAGCCGCAAAACCCGCTATCATGACAACTCTCGATACCGTTAGCTACAGTCTCGGACTGAACATTGCCCGTAACCTAAAATCACAAGGTTTTGGTGACATCAACCTCGAACTTTTTGCTCAAGCCATGAAAGACCACTATGCCGGTGGTGCTACTTTGGTTGATGTGAATCAAACCGACCAAATTATCAACGCTTATTTCTCCGGAATTAAGAAGAAAGAAGGCGACAACAACCTGGCTAAAGGCCGAGCTTTCTTAGAAGAAAATAAAAAGAAGCCAGGAGTTCAAACCACCGCTTCAGGACTTCAGTATGAAGTCATGAAAGAAGGAAATGGTCCGAAACCTACCGCCACCGACAAAGTGAAGTGCCACTACCACGGCACCTTGATTGATGGAACCGTATTCGATAGTTCTGTACAGCGTGGTGAACCGGCAACTTTCCCATTGAATGGTGTGATTAAAGGTTGGACCGAAGCCCTCCAGCTTATGCCAACAGGTTCAAAATGGAGACTTTTCCTCCCATCTGAACTAGCCTATGGCGAGCGCGGTGCCGGAAGTAGCATTGGCCCAAACAATGCCCTCATTTTTGAGGTTGAATTATTGAGCATCGAGAAATAACCTTCGCTGCTCCTGACAGCACCCATGACAAGACTAAGCGTCAACATCAATAAAGTAGCTACCCTGCGCAATGCCAGAGGAGGTAAAATTCCCGATGTGGTGCAGTTTGCACAAGACTGCGAACGCTTTGGAGCAGAAGGCATAACCGTACATCCGCGTCCTGACGAACGACATATCCGATATTCGGACGTCAGGGCGCTCAAAGAAGTCGTTACGACGGAATTCAACATTGAAGGATATCCGTCGGACGACTTTCTGCTTTTAATTGAGGCCATCCAACCTCAACAGGTTACGTTGGTGCCGGATCCGCCTGGAGCCATAACCTCCTCCTTTGGATGGGACGCTCAAACACATTTTCAGATGTTGAGTAGCTGCATCGGGAGAATTCAGGATAAAACCGGCGCTAGGGTCTCTCTTTTTGTGGACCCCAATCCGTTACAAATAGAATGGTGTAAACGTGCCGGTGCCCACCGGGTTGAACTTTACACCGAACCGTTCGCTACGCATTTTCCTACCGACCCTCATGCAGCAGTTGCATCCTATTTGGAGGCAGCCAAAGCAGCCGTAGAAGTTGGCCTTGGCTTGAATGCCGGCCATGACTTATCACTGCATAACCTTCCTTTTTTGATTAAGCAAATTCCGGAAATCGAAGAAGTTTCCATCGGACATGCCTTAATCGCAGATGCCTTGTATTATGGCATTGAAAACACCATTCGCCTTTACCTTAACGCCATCAGAACCGCTTCTCTTTCCCAATGAAACCCATCGCTTCCACCAACAAAGAGTTTCACAGCCGTCACATCTGTGCCGATCAAATTGACACCCTCCACATGCTGGAGGCTACGGGGGCTTCTTCCCTGGAACATCTCATAGCTGAAACCATTCCGGATAATATCCGCTTGAAAAACCCGATGCAATTGCCGCAACCCATGAGTGAGTATCACTTGCTCAAGGAATTGGGGCTAATTGCTTCTCAGAATCAGGTGTTCCGCTCTTTCATCGGTATGGGCTATTACGACACCTTGGTGCCAGGCGTCATTCAGCGCAACATTCTGGAAAATCCAGGCTGGTACACCCAGTACACCCCTTATCAAGCGGAAATCGCACAAGGGCGATTGGAAGCATTGTTGAATTTCCAAACCATGGTGATGGACTTAACCGGGATGGAAATTGCCAATGCGTCCTTATTGGATGAAGCTACAGCAGCTGCGGAAGCCATGTTTATGCTTTTTAGTTTGAAAGAAAAGCACCAAGGCAACCATTTCTGGGTGAGCAACCGCGTTTTCCCTCAAACCTTAGCCCTGTTGCAAACACGTGCTGAGCCTTTGGGAATCGTGGTAGAAACCGGAGAAGTTGCAGACTTTACCCCTAATCATCAGTATTTCGGTGCCTTGATTCAATATCCGGATGCTTGGGGTAATGTGATGGACATTCGTCCATGGATGGAGCAAGCCAAAGCTTCTGACATTAAGATCGCGGTTTGTGCCGATTTGATGGCGCTAACCTCCCTCGAAGCGCCCGGACATTGGGGTGCCGACGTGGTGGTAGGCGTAACCCAGCGATTCGGTGTTCCTATGGGATATGGCGGACCTCATGCCGCGTATTTCGCTACAAGAGATGCGTACAAACGCAACATGCCAGGGCGCTTAATCGGCGTTTCTATCGATGCGCAGCAAAATCGCGCGCTTCGAATGACCCTCCAAACCCGTGAGCAGCACATTAAACGCGATAAAGCAACTTCAAACATCTGTACTGCTCAGGTGCTTTTGGCCATTATGTCGAGCATGTATGCGGTTTATCATGGCCCAAAAGGATTGAAGGCCATCGCTTCACGCATTCATGGCTATGCCGTTTGGTTAGAAGCTGCCCTCCAACAAATGGGTTATGTGCAGAAGAACGCCCTTTTCTTCGACACACTTGCGATTGAAATGTCCAGTGCTGACATTCAAAAGCTGAGAATTTTAGCAGAAGAGAAAGGCATTAACCTGAACTACTTCTTCGATGGACAAGTAGGAATATCGGTAGATGAGAAGTTTGACGAAGAGGATTTGACCAACCTTTGCGACTTGTTTGGAACAGTTGCTGGCCAACATGTGAATCCGCATCAGATAGACCTTAGTTTATTAAATGACGGTTTTGGTACTTTAGAGCGTCAATCGGATTGGTTGACGCATCCGGTTTTCAACAGCTACCACAGCGAGCATGAAATGCTTCGTTATATCAAGAGGCTCGAATCTAAAGATTTGTCATTAACCCACAGTATGATTGCTTTGGGGTCGTGCACCATGAAGTTGAATGCGACCACCGAGATGATTCCTGTGACTTGGCCAGAGTTCGGAGGCCTGCATCCATTTGCACCGCTAGAACAAGCCAAGGGCTATACCCAGATTTTCAACGAGCTGAGCGAGTATTTAAAAGAAATCACCTTTTTCGCAGGAGTTTCGCTTCAGCCCAATGCTGGTGCACAAGGGGAATACGCCGGTTTGATGGTTATTCGTGAGTTCTTCAAATCGCTTGGCCAAACCCATCGCGACATCGCTTTAATCCCTTCTTCTGCCCACGGAACCAACCCGGCAAGTGCCGTCATGGCCGGAATGCGGGTAGTAGTGGTGAAGTGCGATGAACTTGGCAACATCGACGTTGCAGACCTTAAAGCCAAGGCCGACCAATATGCTGACCAACTGGCAGTATTGATGGTAACCTATCCTTCCACACACGGAGTGTTTGAAGAAGCCATCACTGAAATCTGTGCATACATCCATAGCAAAGGTGGCCAAGTTTACATGGACGGAGCGAATATGAATGCTCAGGTTGGATTAACAGCACCCGGGATGATCGGTGCAGATGTATGCCACCTGAACCTCCATAAAACCTTCTGTATTCCTCACGGAGGCGGAGGCCCCGGTATGGGACCCATCTGTGTTCGTGAACATTTAGTTCCATTTTTACCCGGCCACCCTGTGATAAAAACAGGCGGAAGTCAGGCGATGTCTGCAATCTCAGCAGCACCATGGGGCAGTGCCAGCATTCTCCTTATTTCATACGTTTATATACGACTCATGGGAGAAGAAGGATTGAGCAACGCTACCCGTTATGCCATCTTGAACGCCAACTACATGAAGTCGAAATTGGAGAAGGCGTATCCAGTGCTTTACACCAACAAGAATGGCCGAGTAGCCCATGAAATGATTCTCGACTTCCGTGGTTTCAAAATGAGCACCGGAGTAGAAGTTGAGGATGTTGCAAAGCGACTCATGGACTTCGGTTTCCATGCGCCAACCATGTCGTTCCCGGTTCCCGGCACCATCATGATAGAGCCAACGGAAAGTGAGCCTAAGTCAGAAATGGATCGTTTTATCCAGGCACTGCTTACTATTCGCGAAGAGATTCGTGAGATAGAGGAAGGAAAAGCCGATAAACTCAACAATGCGTTGAAAAACGCACCTCACACTGCTCATGTAGTAATGGCAGATCATTGGGACTATCCTTACAGCCGCGAGAAAGCTGCTTATCCGGCAAGTTGGCTCAGAGGCTTTAAGTTTTGGCCATCAGTAGGGCGAGTAAACAACACCTATGGAGACCGAAATGTAGTGTGTTCTTGCCCGCCAATGGAAGCTTACGAGCAGGAAATAGTTTAAAAGGGCCTAAACTGTTAGATAGATTTAATCTATTTCGTTAAAAAAAAGCCTTGATAAACGAATTTCTCTATTTTTGATAGACTAACATTCACCCAAACCTATGAGAAAACTCTTACTCTTCTCTCTCGCCATGGCTGCGGGTACTGCCTTTGCCCAAAACAAGGTAGTTTACAACCGTGCCGCCAATGAGGCGCCGCTTAGCCACACTGTAGGCGAAGCTCCTGTATCACTCCCCACTCCCCAGGCACGCGTGAACAGCGCTCAGACGATTTGGAGTGAGGATTTCGCTAATGGTATCCCTGCAAACTGGACCAATGAGTCTTTGGATGCAGTAGGAAAGCCGAATGCACTTTGGGAATACCGTGGTGCTAACACTACTCCTAACGTAAACACCGGATCACGCGGTGCTTTCGCAGGAACACAAGGCCCCATTCAGTCCCCAACCCGTGCGAACGGTTTCGTTATTTTCGACTCTGACTGGAGAGATAATAATGGTAACTCCGGAACTATGGGTCAAGGTACTGCTGCTACTCCCCACGCTTCCCGTTTGATTACG
>JAIXUI010000078.1 GCA_027484125.1 Bacteroidota bacterium
CCAAAACGATTCTCTCTATCTCACTTTATCCAACAATCAGGTTATCAATGCGGGCTTCGTTCGCGGGCCGATTGGTCCAGCAGGGCCAGCCGGAGCCAATGGCTCCAACGGGATCTCGATTACTTCGACCCAAATCCAAAACGACTCCCTTTACCTTACTTTATCCAACAATCAGGTTATCAATGCGGGCTTTGTTCGCGGGCCGATTGGTCCAACTGGTGCAACCGGAGCCAATGGTACCAACGGAGTTTCTGTGACTTCGACCCAAATCCAAAACGACTCCCTTTACCTGACTTTATCCAACAACCAGGTTATCAATGCGGGCTTCGTTCGTGGGCCTGTTGGTCCGCAGGGGATTCAGGGGATTCAAGGAGTTCCAGGTGCCAATGGCACCAACGGTATCTCGATTACTTCGACCCAAATCCAAAACGATTCCCTTTACCTTACTTTATCCAACAATCAGGTTATCAATGCGGGCTTTGTTCGCGGGCCTCAAGGCACAGCAGGAATCAATGGCGTCTCCATTCAATGGTTAGGCAATCTGGCTTCAGCGCCGCTCACCCCAACACTCAACCAAGCTTATTACAATACCACCGATAAGAAATCTTTTGTATTCGATGGCAGCACTTGGCAAATCATGGCTCAAGATGGCGCTACCCACGATCCCGTGAGTTTGGGAACAGCCAATGGATTATCCCTCACAGGTCAAGAACTAAGCTTGGGATTGGCTTCCGCAACTAACTCTGGCGCGCTTTCTTTGACCGACTGGACTTCCTTCAACAACAAGCTTAATCGCTCTTTACTCTCTGGAAATATCTGGATTGGCGATGGTACCAACTTCGCGGTGGAACGTACCCTTTCCGGCGATGCTACACTTTCTAATTCGGGCGTTCTCACTATCACCGATGGTGCCATTTCTACTAACAAAATTCAGCCTGGAGCAGTGGATTTAACCACCAAAGTTTCCGGAATTCTTCCTGTGGCTAACGGAGGAACAGGTGGTAGTTTCTTCGAAGGAATGTTGAAAGGAAATGGCACAGGAAGTTTCTCCGGCATCAAAGGCAGTCCCAATAGGGTTACTTTTTGGACCGATAGTAATACCATTGCAGCCGCCACCTCTTTAACTTATCAGTCGGCTACGGGGAGATTAGGTATTCAACGAGCCAACCCACAATACAACCTGGATGTACAAGGCGATATCGCTGCACGCAATTTTATCAGCAGTGTTACTTTGATTTCCTATCCAAGCAATGGAGGTTTCAACCTTCAGAATTTCGGACAAGATGTGGGAACTACCCCGTTTTTACCCAACTTGTACAACGCAAACGGTAACCTAGAAGTTAAACTCGTAGTTTATTACGAAACGAATGGAACTTCCTTCAATAACTTCCAACTTCAAGGGTCTTCTGTAGGTTCCCCTGTTGTGCTAATTAATGAGAATGAATCAGATGGGTATTCCAATATTCGAAACAACCTTTGGGTGTATGAGAGCATTTGGAAGCCGCTAACTTTAGGAAACTTCCGTTACGAAATGACCTTGCATGCTTGGCGGTCACCAGGTGGTACCACCACGGTCAAGAATGCATACATGCTTATTCGCCCTCGTCAAAACTGATAATCCATGCGAAATTTAACGCTGTTCATTTGCTTCCTCTTGGCTTCTTTGACTGATTTATCAAGTCAAAGTCTGAATAAAAAGCCCATTACCCACGCTTCTATGTGGATGATGAAAAGGGTAGGAGCTCCTCAAATAAGCCCCGATGGCAAATGGGTGGTCTTTGGTGTGACGGAACCTTCTTACGAGGACAAAGAGGTGGTTAATGACCTTTGGATCGTCCCTGCTGATGGTTCTTCTTCGCCCAGAAGATTGACTGCCGGAAAGGGAGGAGAGTCTTCTTACAGCTGGAGTCCTGATGGAAAAACGCTCGCTTTCACTGCCAAACGTGACGGTGATGACGAAAGCCAGATTTACTTGCTACCCATTGCCTCAGGCGGCGAAGCCCAACGATTTACCCAACTCAGCACGGGTGCTTCTGCTCCTCAATGGAGCCCTGATGGGAGCCAAATTTTGTTTTCCAGCCGCGTTTTCTCGCAAGCAGATACAGATTCTATCAATAAAAAGCGCCTGGAAGAGAAGAAGAAACAGTCCTATAAGGTTTATGCTTACAATACTTTTCCAGTCCAAAACTGGGATCGTTGGTTAGATGAACGCGAAACTCACTATTTCGTTAAGTCTGTTGAAGGCTCCGGTATTGCGCGAAACCTGACCATTAAACTCGCAATCAATCAACCAGGGTTTGCCCTTCAAGCTGCCTGCTGGACACCTGACAACAAGTCAATCCTCTTTTCTGCTTCCACCGAAGCGCATTCAGCCGCCTACCAAGAGCCTGCTTACCGGCTTTATCAATTGCCACTTTCAGGAGGCGAAGCCAAATTATTGAGTACGGAACCGTTTGATTTCAGTCAACCTCGATTCAGTGAAGATGGCCGTTTTCTATATGTTTCCGGCAATCCTTCGCATTCCACCAAAGTCTATCATCTGAATAGGATTTATCGGTTCGAATGGCCCTCGATGAGCGGTTTTCGCTGTGTTTCCAACTTGGTTGACCGTCCAATTTCCGCATGGGCAGAATCCGATACTTTCCTCTATCTGAATGTTGAAGATCAAGGCCGCGACCAAGTTTGGCGAATGTCACGAAATGGAGGAAGGGCTTTGCCGATTCATGAGTCTTTTGCCGGATGTTTAACCAATATGCAACTCACTCCCGGTAATTCTCCCGTTGTGGTGGTGAATGTAGAGTCTGCCGTTGCACCTCCTGAATTAGCTCGTATTCGTCCTGATGGGAAATTACTACGGCTTACCCGCTTCAACGATGCCGCTTTAGATACCTTGGACTTGCAGCAGCCGGAGACTTTTTGGATTACCCACCGAGGCAGAAAAATACGCTCTATGTTGGTGCGCCCTGCTGCTTTCAAACCAACCAATAAATACCCGCTATTTGTGGTCATGCATGGTGGACCGGCTTCTTCCTTCAAAGAAAACTGGAGTTACCGCTGGAATTATGGCCTATTGGCTTCCGACCGATACGCTTTGCTTCTAACTGATTACACCGGTTCTACCGGATATGGCGAAGCTTTCGGTCAAGCCATTCAACTTGATCCACTCAAGGGACCTGCTGACGACATAAACGCAGCTGCTGACGAAGCCCTGCGCAAGTTTACCTTCCTCGATGCCGGCAAACAAGCCGCTGGTGGCGCCAGTTATGGTGGTCATCTTGCCAATTGGATGCAGGCCAGCACCCGCAGGTATCGCTGCTTAATCAGCCATGCTGGTGCCGTAAACATGGTGACGCAATGGGGAACCAGCGACGCCATTGTACATC
>JAIXUI010000012.1 GCA_027484125.1 Bacteroidota bacterium
AGCTAAATAACTTTTCGCAGCCATTGTTAGTCCTGCTTGCGTTTGCGGGTCTTGAAATAATAAACCCCACCTACGGTTCCCACTGCTAAATAGGGAAGAGAAAGCAGGTAGAGTATGCCTTTGTTAAGCCCATTACCTACTGTTTTTGACTGTTGTTGTTTTCGAGAAGCTTCCAAAGCGGTTTTACACATGGGACATTGCGCCTCTACAACGTATGCAGAAAGTGCTAAAAAACTAACCAAAACAATCTTCTTCATATTAAAACTGGTAGTAAGGTGAAATCATCAAGTAAACAACAACGCCGGTAATGGTTACGTACAACCAAATAGGAAAGGAAAAGCGAACAAGTTTACGATGCTTGTCCAGCTTTCCGGTAAGCCCATAATAAAATGAAATGAGCACCATGGGAAGAACAATTGCGGCTAGAAGAATATGAGTTAATAGAATAAACAAATAGACAGGCCTTATGGGATTATCTTCCGGAAAACGGGTTTCAACGCCAAAGGCGTGAAAAGTAACGTAGGATAGCAAAAACAACGAACTCAATACGAAAGCAGCAAGATTGAGATTCTTATGTAACTCAATTTTCCGACGCTTGATGGCAACAAAAGAAACCATCAAAAGAAGCGCAGTGGTACCATTGAAAATGGCGTTTAATGCAGGTAAAAATCGGACGAAATCAGGCATGTTATCAGCCTTAGGCATCATGAATAGCACCACTACAGCCACAAATACCAGCGCCGATACAATGTATATAGTACGCAGTGCTACTGTTTCGTTTACCGATTGAATCATTTGGATAGTTTTCTATTTTCAACCGCGGAAGCGATGTCTTTGTTTTCAACTTCTCGCTTCAACAAACGAATAGCGCCCATTAAATCGTCCACTTCTCGTTTATTAGTTCCATCGAAAATGCCACGTATCCTTCTATCAGAATCGATAAGCAACATTTTTTCCGAGTGTATAAATTGACCGTCAGGTTGCGGATCAGGTGAAACCTGGGATAAGAACTGGCGCTGGATGACCTGATAAAGGCTATCCTTGTTGCCGGTTAAAAAAGTCCATTTTCCCGCAACAGCTTGATGCGCTACCCCATAAGCTTTCAACACGTGAGGGACATCCGTTTCCGAATCTACCGACATTGAAACCAATCTAACCTTAGGATTACCTTTGAAAGTATCCTGAATTCGCAGCATTTGTTTAGACATGTCGATGCAAATCGACTTACACGTGGTAAACATAAAATTTACTACCGTGAAATGTCCGTCAAAAAGGCGCTCTGTTTGAATTACACTATCCTGATCTAAAAAGGCAAACGGCCCTACCTGATGGTAGAGGGTATCTACCACGGTACGGCCGTTAAGCATAGTTTCAACAGGAATTTTCTCTCCGTAAATGGGAAGTTTAACGTAATGATTCTTGCCAAAACCAACATAAAGCCAATAAAGCATTACGGGAAGAACAAGAATAAAAAAGAGAATAAGTCCTTTTTTCAATGTATCGAATTATCGGATGTTCAACCAGTAGTTACTCTCATACAACAAGGCAGCAATGATGCCGATGATGAAAACCAGTGGAACAATGATGCTGTAGATTAAATTGATGCGCTCAAATTTTAAGTGCATAAAATAAGCTACGATGTAAAATGCCTTTAAAATCGTAAGCACGATGTAGATGACATTCTTGATAATCTGAGGCATTACACTTTCAGGAATTGCAAGTGCGATGATAAATTCTACAACGGTAATCAAAAGGAGGACGAAGAATACTCTCCAGATTCCTTTGACATCCATGCTGCTGCCGTGTTCTGCGTTTGCCATGGTATTGATCTATTAAACGAGGTAAAAGAAGGTAAATACGAAGACCCAAACCAAATCAACAAAGTGCCAGTAAAGTCCTACTTTTTCAACCATTTCATAATGACCTCTACGCTCGTAGGTGCCCTTCATGGTATTGATTAGAATCACAACATTAATGACCACTCCGGAGAATACGTGGAAGCCATGGAAGCCTGTGATAGTAAAGAAAAGATTGGCAAATTGTTGTGCATAATCCTGAGAAGGATTACCTGCAAAGAATTCCTTCAAATGCTCTGCTGAAGGCGTACTACCCCACCAAAATCCATCATGATGGAGGTGTGTCCATTCCCAAGCTTGACATCCTAAGAATGCCAAACCACCTAGGATGGTCCATAACATCCATTTAACTACTTCATTTTTCGCACCACGATGTCCTGCTTCTACCGCAAGCACCATCGTTACCGATGACATAATCAAAATGAAAGTCATGATTCCCACAAAAACCAGCGGAAGGTTTGCGTGGTCCATAAAAGGTACTCCTTTGAATACCAAGTCCGGGTCAGGCCATACCGGTGCAGAAAATCTTAAAGCACCATAAGCCAAGAGCAGCGATGAAAAGGTGAAAGCGTCTGACAGAAGGAAGAACCACATCATCAGCTTGCCATAACTGGCTCCGAAGGGCTCTGTGCCGCCGTCCCAGATGGCTTTCGACTTTACCGAGAGTTGTTGTTGCGCCATTTATCGAAGTTTAAGCGTTGTAGTAGAGAAAGAAAAAGTAAAGGTAAATCCAAACAATATCAAGAAAATGCCAATAAGTGCCCGTCATCCGAATACTTACCAATGATTTTGAGTGAACTTTATATTTAAATGTACTAATTAGGCTTCCAATCACAGCTAAAATTGCACTGATAATGTGTGCAAGATGAATACCTGAAATCAGATACACAAAAGAACTATTCGTGTTTTCACCTACTAAGAAAAAACCATTGCTAGTCATTTCCTGGTAGCCAAGTGCTTGAAAAGCGAAAAATACCAAGCCAAGCAAGAGCGTTAGAGTCAAATACACTTTGATTTGGCCAATTTCATTTTGCTTTGCTGAACGATAAGCCATATGCATAGTTACAGAGCTCAACACAATGGCAATGGTTGACCACATGAAATTCTGAGGCATGGTAACCAACTGCCACGATTTATCGCCGTATGCTACTATAAACGCACTTGTGAGACCCGCAAACAACATGCTTACAGAGCCCAAAAACAACCAAAGAAGTAGTTCCTTGGGGTTTACATTAAATTTTTGCTTTTGATCAATCGTTGTTGAAGCCATGTTTAGATTTTACCAAATACTACTGCAAGTTGAACAAGAGGCAAGTAAAGAAAGGAGGCAAACATGAGTTTCTTTGCCCAAGTTTGATCACAGTTGAGATACAACTTCCATGCTATCCAAGCAAACCACAGGGAAGTTAATGTGCAAATAAGAGCGGCAACAATCCCGGTATGTCCAAAAACATAAAGTAATGGAGATATAGGAATCAAAACTACCGTATAAAGAAGTATTTGAATAGCTGTTTTACGAGTCGGGTTGTCTTCATTAGGAAGAAGCTTGATTCCAGCACGCTTATAATCATCATTGAGCAACCACGCAATCGCCCAAAAGTGAGGAAACTGCCAAAAGAATTGAACTGAAAAGAGTAGAATAGCTTCGAAATCTAACACCCCGGTGGCAGCGGTATATCCAATTAAAACCGGTAGTGCCCCTGGGAACGCTCCAATTAGTACGGCAATAGGACTAATTCGCTTCAAAGGAGTGTATAAAAATGCATAAGAGCAAAGAGCAAAAAATCCAAGCCATGCGCTTAAAGCATTCATCATCATAGCAAGCATGACTACTCCGCTCAAACCCATTAATAAGGAAAGTGCAAGGCCTTCAGCAACTGACATCCTGCCGGTTGCCACTGGCCTATTGGAGGTCCTAACCATGAGTTTGTCTGACTCCCGTTCAATAATTTGATTCAATCCGTTAGAGGCACCAGTAATCAGGAAACCAGCTAACAAAAGCCACCCAAGTTGTGCAGGAGACGAACCCTGATGATAGCCCATCATGTAGCCGATACCGGCACTGAAAACTACCAAAACAGACAGCCTAAGCTTAACAAACTGAACGTAGTCTGTCAGCTTGGACTTGGCGAGTGTAGAGATAGGGGCAGTCTTGACTGTGCTCTGCATGTCAATTAGAGTTCTGAATTTGATTAACCTCCTGCTTGGTCGTTCGAAGTAAGAGCCAAAGCTCCAATGACGCCCCGAACAAAAGGCTCGACAAAAATACGTGAAGAGTTTGAGGAATCGGACTAATTCCTGCATTTGCCATCCAATATCCCATCAACATTTGCAAAAAAAGTAGAATTACCACGGCCCAACTCATTCTTGAGACGTTTTTTCCCTTGTGGGGCTTTAGTCTTACTAACAGTAGCACACACCAAACAAGTAAAAGTTGTACAACTATCTTGTGCAGGAAGTAAGAACTACCTTGTAAATAATCCAAGATTTTGGAAGGATCATCAATTCTTGTTTCTGCTTCATCAACTGCTTCTCTTACTTGCGTACCCAGTACTATTTGTA
The DNA here is from genome assembly GCA_027484125.1 of Bacteroidota bacterium. Lineage (GTDB taxonomy): Bacteria > Bacteroidota > Bacteroidia > UBA7662 > JAIXUI01 > JAIXUI01. The sequence goes on from JAIXUI010000012.1 coordinate 4,419, forward strand.
TGAGTACTAAAACAGGTAATACAACTGATAATACACTTGTTAGGCTATCTCCGGTGGTTTCATCCTGAAAGTCAGGATCGAATCGTCGTGCAGAAATACGTGCCTGTTGAAGTAACGCCACTACTGCAAGCGCTAAAACCATATGAATACTAATCAATACCGGCTTAAGGTTCGTGTTTACCACCTGTCCACCAAGCCAACCTTGAAAAAGCACAACTACTAATGCTAAAATGCTCCAGTTGGCTACTGTTCTGTTCGATTTCCAATAGCTCTTTACGGAAAAGTAAGTAGTTAATAGGATGAAGAAGCCTGTTAGCACTCCGAAGAGCCTATTAAGATATTCAGTCCAGGTTTTAACCGCATTAAAAGTGGTGTCAGCATAGCCTCGATCATGGTAGAGCTGCTGATAATTGGCCGGCAACTCTGAAACATCGGTTGGTGGAACCCACCGATCGAAACACTTTGGCCAATCAGGGCATCCCATACCAGCGCCGGAGCTTCTTACAATACCACCAATAAGAATTAAAGCAAAAACGACCCCGATGGTCAAGAGGCTGAATACTGCAAACAGTCTCTTGTTCATCGGAGTCGTTAAAGCTAATTAAATTCTAAAATAGGAACTAGGAACGCTTCAGGCTAAGGAAAGCCAATAAGCGAGAGAAAAGCATGGTATCGGCACTGCTTTTTGCTGATGGGATTTCCTGATGACTTGGCGTCTCAATGGTTTTACTTCCTCCTAAACGTTCTTCTAAACCTTCATCAGAAATGTTCTGAGGAATAAAATCAGTAGAGGCTTCCGGACGGCTGTAGTCATAAGGCCAACGGTGTACATGTGGAATGTCTCCCGGCCAGTTTCCATGAAGATGCTCTACAGGAGCGGTCCACTCTAAAGTGTTAGAGTTCCATGGGTTCTGTGGAGCACGTTTTCCTTTTAAAATATTTCCAAAGAAGTTGTAAAGGAATATTAACTGAGCCATAGAACCGAGAATCGCTGACAAAGTGATGAACTTATTCATATTCACCCACTCGGTCATGTACTCAAAACCGGTAAAGCTATAATATCGGCGAGGAACACCATCAAGACCCATGAAGTGCATAGGGAAGAATACACAATAAACAGCAGCAAAGGTGAGCCAGAAGTGGAGGTAACCCAATTTCTCGTTCATCATTTTTCCGAACATTCTTGGATACCAGTGATAGATACCTGCGAACATACCGAACATCGCTGCAGAACCCATTACCAGGTGGAAGTGCGCAACAACGAAATAGGTATCATGAAGGTTAATGTCGAGAGCGGCATTACCAAGGTAAATACCGGTTAGACCACCTGAAATAAACAAGGAAACAAGTCCGATGGCGAATAACATTCCAGGAGTGAATTGAAGATTTCCCCTCCACAGTGTAGCTAGATAGTTGAAGGTTTTCACCGCCGAAGGAACCGCGATCACCAAGGTTAATATCATAAAGACATTACCTAAGAAAGGATTCATACCGGTGATAAACATGTGGTGCCCCCAAACGATGAAAGAAAGAACTGAAATACCGAGGAGGGAACCAATCATCGCACGATATCCAAAAATAGGTTTGCGCGAATTGGTAGCAATAATTTCAGAGGTAAGTCCTAAAGCTGGCATTAAAATGATGTAAACCTCAGGGTGACCTAGGAACCAAAATAAGTGCTGGAACAGAATCGGGCTACCACCGGTTTGAGAAAGCGCCTCGTTACCAATGAAGATTTCACTTAAATAGAAGGCTGTTCCAAAAGAGCGGTCAAAAATCAAGAGAATAGCCGCTGCAAAAAGAACTGGGAATGAAAGTACACCCAAAATAGCGGTACAAAAGAATGCCCAGATGGTTAAAGGCATTCTGGTCATTTTCATGCCCACGGTACGCATGTTGAGGATAGTTGCGATGTAGTTCAGCGCCCCCATTAAAGAGGAAGCAATAAACAAAGTCATCGATACCAACCAAAGGGTCATACCCAAACCTGAACCTGGCATGGCTTTAGGAAGCGCTGATAGCGGTGGGTAAACAGTCCATCCTCCTGATGCTGGCCCCGTTTCAACAAATAGTGAAATTAACATCACTACAGAAGAAGTAAGGAAGAACCAATAGGAAAGCATGTTGATGAACGGAGAAGCCATGTCTCTGGCACCAAGCTGCAATGGAATTAACAAGTTCGAGAATGTACCACTTAATGCGGCAGTAAGTACAAAGAAAACCATGATGGTTCCGTGAATGGTAACCAATCCTAGGTAAAAGTTAGGGTCTAGCTTTCCGCCTTTACCCCATTTTCCAAGAACAGTCTCCATCCAAGGGAAAATCTCATCAGGATAAGCCAATTGGATACGGAAGATGAGGGATAGTAACATCCCAACGATGGCCATCACAATTCCAGTAATCAGGAATTGCTTGGCAATCATTTTGTGGTCCTGAGAAAATACGTATTTGGTCAGGAAAGTGTCGTGATGCTCATGATGATCATGTCCATGAGCGTGTTCAGTAGCGCTGTGAGCCATTTCCTCTGGATTTTTAATTATTAACGTTCAATTGGGCCGTCAGGTTTTCGGCAGGCTTAAAGTAAGTTTTCTGCTCTTTCAACCATTGTTGATATTCAGCCTCTTCTACTACCCTGATTTTCATTCTCATATTAAAGTGAGCAGCACCACAGATTTTGTTACAAGCAAGTTCGTAGTTGAAATCCATGTTGTTGAGTTTTTTACGCATCTGTTCTGTAGTAATGGTTGGAACCATGTAGAACTGCGTAGGCATGCCTGGAACCACGTTCATTTGAGCGCGGAAATGAGGCATGTAAGCAGAGTGGATTACATCACGAGCTCTAAAACGGAAGAGTACACCTTTATTGACAGGAAGTACAATCTCCATAGGATAAAGGTCATCCTGTGCTTTAGGGTCGTTCTTATCGATACCCAAGTTATTGTCCTGACTGATCAAACGATAGTCAAAGCGTCCTAATGTATTGTCTGCACCTGTGTAACGGGCTTTCCAGCCAAATTGATAAGCGAAAAGCTCAATGGTATTTACATTTTCAGTAGGATGTAATTGGGTAATATCCCTCCAAACTTTTGTTCCATATAAAACCAAAGCGGTGAGCACAATGGCAGGAACGATGGTCCAAAGACGCTCTAAGTTATGATTGTCAGGATAGTAATATGCTTTATGGCCTTCTCTGGTACGGTAAAGGTAAGGGAAGGTAAACAACAGAATATGAGTAGCCACAAACACAATCATGGTAATCACCAAAGTGATCATAAACATTTGATCGGTAATTACACCATGTTCTGATGCAGACTCAGGTAAGGTATGCTTACCATAAACCGCGAATTGATAGTAAACCAGATACAAGCCTACTACCAGAAACACGAAGAATAAAATGCCGTTGATAGCTGCCCAATCAAGAATTCTGATTCCTTTAGTTTTGAAGAAAGTACTGATGGTTTTAATCGCATATAAAAAGGATGCGAACAACAGTACAAACATCAACACCACCATGAAGAATTTCTGGGTAGCACTTAATGCGTTAGGATCGGCGGCGGCAGCGGCATCACCACCAGCCGCTTGTGCAGGAGCAGCAGCGGCCAATTTTCCTTCTTCTGCTTTGATGTAAGCGAGCACCGCTTTAACCTCATCATCTGAAAGATCGAACGCCGGCATTTGTACGTTATTCCATTTCGCATACAAATCTTTAGCGTATGGATCACCGGAATTGATAACTGCTTGGGAGTTCTTAATCCACTTTATCAACCAGGCTTCATCACGGCGCTCAGAGATTCCTTTGAGCGCAGGACCAACGAGGTCTGCATCGATTTTGTGGCAGGCTGCACAGTTGGCGCTGTAAATGGCAGCACCATCGGGTTGGGCCTGTGCGCTATTCCAGAGACCCGGAAGGCTCAGCAACACGGTTAATACCAGTGCGCGGAGTGCTGAGAGTAAATTCTTGGGCATGTGCAAAGGGGTTTTCCTTATTCTCCGCAAATATAGCCGCCTCTTTTCAAATTAGGTGGCAGACTTTAGGCATTTATTAACGGATAAAAAGAAAAAAAGCCTGAAAAATCAGGCTTTTAAATCAACAAATTTAAGCTATATCAATGTGTTGGCTTGTTACAGCACTCCATTTGAGGCTGTTCCTGGGATGCTGTTGGTTTAATTTGTGGACTTATCATCGGTATTCCTAAATCCATTCCCCTCAAGGTTATCAATAAACCCATCGTGAAAAGCAGGTATGGAACTACCCGCTGCATAATTGGCCTCAATTGATTGGAAGCTTTTAAACCAAGCCAAGAGACTATCAATAACACTGGAACTGATCCAAATCCAAATGATGTCATATAAATAGCTCCCCAAACTGGATTTGAACCCACTAAACTACCAGCTAAGGCAATGTACACTAAGCCACAAGGTAAAAGCCCATTGGCTAATCCCATCAAAAAAAATCGAGCATAACCTATTCTTTTCCCTGCATGTAGCATCAGTTTGCCACCAATTGAAAATTTAATGCGTTCTATGAAAGGCAACTTAATCTTTCCCGCAACATAAAAAGATGCAACAATCATGAGTGCTCCAAGGAATATAGAAATCCCTTGTTGCCAGCGGCCTAGAGACAATACGTTTCCTAATGCGCCACCTATTCCTCCTAAAGTTGCATAAACACTTACTCTTCCTACATGATAAACCAGTCGCTCTGTGAAAAAACGAAAGGTTGAATTCGAATTCACAGGCAAACTAAGTACCAGTGGCCCACACATTCCTAGGCAATGTAAGCTTCCTGCTGTTCCGATGAGCAATCCAGCTATCACCGCTTGCCCATAACTCGCTATTTCACCCATGTCTGTTGATGTTGGTACCATTTTCCTTGATACTGAAATCGCATCCTCACTTCCCAGCGCCCTGCTTTAAGCTCACCTACGGGTATAGCTGTAACTGCTTGTTTCATCTGGAAGTGCTGATCTGCGCCTAGATCATCAGGGCGATACAGCTGAATTTTTCCACTTTCGATTTGCGCTATTTCAGGAATTGAAACTTGCAATTGATTGCCAATAAGTTCAAGTTTTGGCAATAATCCTTCTTCAATTGTTCGGTTGATTTCATCAATATCTTTCTGATAAAGCAACTCTTTTTGGTAGTAATCCTTGGAAACCAGTTCTACCGGTTGTGATTTGGAATACACCGCAAAGGCGATCATGAAAGAACAGAAAATGATAAAGGCTACAATGATGCCTAATGGCCAAGGATGTATTTTCATGTCTGTTTATTGGTTTGGACCCGTAAAACGGGTTGAAATGGTCTCAACTTTTTTACCCTTCGCATAAACTTCGATGCTGAGTTTCATTCCGGGTGCTCGGTAATGGACTTTTGGAATATCTACGAACATGGCCCCTTGCGCTAAGCCTTGCGGACTTAAGCTCAAGTTTGAGCCAACCATTCTGATTTTTGCTGAAGGAAACTCCTTGATTTTAAAGGTCACTTCTACTGGCTCGAAGGTTTTATTGATCGACTTAAGGGTATATAGGTTCGAGTAATAAATTCCTTGCTCGGTATAGAGTTGTCCTTTGGCTCTTAGGATTGTGGTTTCTGTGTCAGGGCGTGAAAGGAGTAGGTAGAAAAAAAGTGTAAGCAAAAGCGATAACACAACCGTGTATGCTTTAACTCTTGTAGTGAATACTTGACTGGTTTTCTCAACGATGTTGTTATAGGAGGTGTAGCGTATTAGCCCTTGGGGTTTATTCATAGCCACCATGATCTCATCACATGCATCGATGCAGTTGGTGCAGTTTACACATTCTAACTGTGTCCCATTTCGAATATCGATACCGGTAGGACAAACGGCCACGCATTTCTTGCAGTCGATACAATCTCCTGCATCTTCCGGGCGATTTTTGATCTTTTTATCGCGCTTTTCTCCTCTTACAAAATCATAAGTAATATTGATTGAGTTTTTATCCAGCAATACGCCTTGCAGTCTTCCATAAGGGCAAACAATCAAACATGCTTGCTCGCGGAACCACCAATAAACAAAGAAGAAGATTCCGGTGAAAATGGTAATGGCAGCAAGGCCACCTAAATGTTGACGCGGATCGTCAAGAATAATTTTAAATAAATCATCTGTACCTATGATATAGGCTAAAAAGGTATTGGCAATTAAAAAGGATAACGAAAAAAACAGGAGGAACTTAGTAGAACGCTTTCTGATTTTTTCGGCATTCCAAGGCATTCCGGCTAGTTTTCGCTGTTGTGCAGCATCTCCTTCAATCCAGTATTCAATCTTCCGGAATACCATCTCCATGAAAATAGTTTGTGGACAAACCCAGCCGCAGAACAATCGGCCGAATACTGCTGTAAACAGCACGATAAACACTATAAATGCTATCACCCCCACCACCAACACATTGAAGTCTTGAGGCCAAAATGCCAACCCAAAAATGATGAACTTTCGCTCAAGTACATTGAATAGCATCAAAGGATGGCCGTGAACCCGAATAAATGGGCCGGAAAACAATAGCGCCAGAAAAAACCAACTCAAGTAAGTGCGGTATTTGTAGAATACCCCTTTTACTAGCTTAGGATAAATCCATACTCGCTGACCGTCCTGGTCAACAGTTGCAATGGTATCTCTGAAAGATTGCGGTTTTTCTGGCGCTGCTGTTTCCATGTCTTAATTAGTATAATGGATATACTACTCTAATTACTAACAAGTTCCCCTTGTGGTTCTTTTGGGTTGGCGGGATTACTTCCGTGCAAACTGTGGATGTAGCTCGCTACTTCAACAATTTGAGCAGGTTTCAGACTTGCTTCCCAAGGAATCATGCCTTTTTCTGGCACTCCTTTTTTAATTACACGAACCATTTCTTCAACGGTATTGCCATGTAAGTAATAGTCGTCAGTAAGGTTGGGCCCTACCAAGCCTTCGCCATTCTGCCCATGACATGCGGCACAGTTGGCCGTAAATATTGCTTTGCCTTTTTCTAGAACAGCGCCATCGGAGCTGAATGCAAGTTGTACCATTCCTTGAGCTGCTTCTGCTTTCTTGCGTACAGCTTCCCCCTCTTTCATTTCAGCCACGTATTCTTCTTCCTGTAAATCTCCGCTTCCGATCACATGGTATCGGGCAATGTACACCACAGAGAATAGAATGGTTACATAGAAGAGATAAATCCACCAAGGTGGAAGATCATTGTCAAACTCTTTGATGCCATCATAATCATGATCGAGCAATTCGTCTTTTACTTTCTTTGACATGGGTTGTCCTCCTAAAAAATTAGTCTAGTGGGATGTTACGGTAGTAATCAATGTCGCTTTTCTTGGTCATGAATGCTTTAACTGAGTAAGCGATAAACACAGTCAGAAACAAGGTGAGGCCGATGATTGGGAATACATCTACCCCTTGTATGGATTCTAAAACGTTCCGAATCATGGTGATTAACGTTGAGCGGTTTCTTTTTTAGTTTGTATATCGGTACCAAGACGTTGGAGATAAGCGATCAAGGCCACCATTTCCGATTCTGGCTTAGCTTTCAAGCCTGAAGTAGCCAAGTCGGCAACAATACCATCTGCTTGCATTTTCATATCAGCGAGTGCCTGGTACTCATAGTTTTCAGGATAGGGCACTCCAAGGTTTCGCATCACCCTAATTTTGTTCGGTGTAACACTCCACTTCGCATCATTTTCAACCAGCCAAGGATAAGGTGGCATTAATGAGCCAGGACTCATCGAACGTGGGTCAACCATGTGCTTATAGTGCCATGCTCTACCAGATCCTGAAGGATATTTAGAGCCCACGCGGTGCAAGTCTGGTCCGGTACGTTTTGACCCCCATAGGAAGGGATGGTCGTAAACAAACTCTCCAGCTTTGGAATACTCTCCGTAACGTTCAGTTTCGGAACGGAACGGACGTACCATTTGTGAGTGACAAGAGTTACAGCCCTCTTTGATGTAAACATCACGACCAGTTAACTCAAGTGGTGTATAAGGCTTTACACTGGAAATGGTTGGAATGTTTGACTTAACTAAGAAAGCAGGGAAGAATTCAACCGCACCACCAATAAGAATCGCAACAGTTGTTAAAACAGTGAATAACACAGGTTTGCGCTCAAGCACTCGGTGACCATAGCCAACTTGAGGGTTATCATGATGTTCAGCAACTTTGACAACCACATGCTCGTTGGCAACCAAGCGTTTGCCTGCCATGGTCATTATCAGGTTATAAACCATTACAATGGCTCCAACCAAATACAGCGTTCCACCAATGCCTCGAATCACATACATCGGAATAATCTGCGTAACGGTATCAAGGAAGTTAGGATATAACAGGTATCCATCAGGAGTAAATTGTTTCCACATCAACCCCTGGGTTACACCGGCCCAGTACATGGCCATAACCCAGAAAATCATCCCGATAGTACCAATCCAGAAGTGGAAATTAGCCAGCTTCTCAGAGTAAAGTTTAGTATTGAATAGTTTAGGTATCAGATAATAAAGCATGGCAAACGTCATAAATCCGTTCCATCCTAAAGTGCCAACGTGAACGTGAGCAGGAATCCAGTCGGTAAAGTGAGAAAGCGCATTAACGTTCTTCAGCGAGTGCATAGGCCCTTCGAATGTGGCCATACCGTATGAAGTAATGGCTACAACCAAGAACTTAAGCCTTGAGTCTTCTCTTACTTTATCCCAAACTCCTCGAAGAGTAAGCAAACCATTGATCATACCACCCCAAGAAGGCGCAATCAACATAATAGAAAATACTACGCCTAAAGATTGAGCCCAGTCAGGCAATGCAGAATACAACAAGTGATGAGGGCCTGCCCAGATGTAAAGGAATATCAAAGACCAAAAGTGAATGATCGACAAGCGGTAAGAATAAACTGGCCGATCAGCCAATTTGGGAAGGAAGTAGTACATCAAACCCAAATAAGGCGTGGTGAGAAAGAATGCCACTGCGTTATGACCATACCACCATTGAACCAGCGCATCCTGTACACCCGCATACATAGAGTAGCTTTTGAACAGGTTTACCGGCATTTCGAAGGAGTTAACAATGTGCAATACGGCTACCGTAACCAAGGTGGCGATGTAAAACCAAATGGCCACGTACATATGCTTTTCATTGCGCTTTAGGATGGTACCAATCATGTTGATGCCAAAAACCACCCAAATCAGCGTGATGGCAATGTCGATTGGCCATTCCAATTCTGCGTATTCCTTAGAGGTGGTAATTCCCAAAGGCAAGGTCAATGCAGCAGAAACGATGATAAGTTGCCAGCCCCAAAAGTGAATGTTGCTGAGCAAGTCACTGAACATTCGGGTTTTACACAATCGCTGTAGCGAGTAATAAATACCCATGAAAATGGCATTGCCCACAAAGGCGAAAATCACTGCATTGGTATGCAATGGTCTTATTCTGCCATACGTCGTGTAAGGATTGCCCAAATTGAGCGATGGTTCCACAAGCTGGAAGGCGATGACGACGCCGACCAACATGCCTACAATGCCCCAAAGCATCGTAGCGACCGCGAAGTTTTTCACGATCCGGTTGTCATAGGAAACGTTAAGTTCGGCCATAGTTTAAAGGTTTGTTCTTTGTTAGGGGTTGGTTTCTTCTTGCTGATCTTCGAAAAGCATTCTTACAGATGGAGTGTAATCGTCTTCATATTGGCCGCTCTTTACCGATTTGATAAAAGCATACAGGAAAAAAGCTGCCACCAGCAAGCTCACTCCCATCAGAAAAGCGATAATCTCCATCTTTGTTTAGGCTTATTAGATACAAATATCTTAATTAAGAATTAGAATTTGGCATTTTATATATCTTTTTATCTATTTATCCTTTATAATTTATCTAACTAACTGTTTATCAAGCTTTGAAGCCCGATAATGCGCCTGACTTACTGCCAAAGTAACCACTGTAATGGTGCTCAAAGGCATCATAATAGCAGAAACCAACGGACTTAAAGAACCTGACAAGGCGAAAGACAAGCCAACTACGTTGTAAGCCAACGACATGAAGAGGTTGTTTCTTAGGATAATCTTGGAGCTTTTGGCATATTGAAGCAATGCTGGCAAAAATGGCACCCTCGCTCCTTCTAATATGGCATCTGAAGCAGGACTAAATTGGGTACTGTCTTCGGCAACTGCCATCCCTACTTCTGCCTTCTTCAATGCTCCGGCATCATTCAACCCATCGCCTACCATCAGCACTCGATGTCCAAGCGATTGTAACTGTTGAATTCTCTGGAGTTTGTCCGTAGGACTTTGGTTGAAGTACATCGTAGTTTGTGCACCAAACATTTGCCTTAACCGAGGCGCTTCAGAGTCGTTATCTCCCGAAAGTATAACAATGCGGTAATTGGCTGAAAGCTGAGCGGCGGCTTCTTCTAATCCTTTGCGCCATGCATTGGTAAAGCTCACATATCCTCGAACCACTTGGTCTATAGCGATGTAAACCGTGGTTAATCCAGGGCTTCCGGTTTGAGGTAATCCTTCCATCACAAAACTTCTGCTACCGATGGTTACCGCATGCCCATTGATAACTGCGCTAATCCCTCTTCCTTTGATTTCATCAAATAAATCCACTTTAGCATTTCCCTTTCCACTTAAATGTTGGTAAAGCAACTTACTAAGTGGATGGGTAGAATTGCGACAAGCAGTTTTCACCCACTCCTGTTCCTCTTCATTCATATGAAGACGTGTACTGTCGATGGTTTGCAAATCAGTGTGCGTAAGTGTTCCGGTTTTATCCAATACAATGGTATCAATTCGGGTAAGCCGGTCAATTACATCGGGATTTTTTAGATAAAGATGCTGCAAACCGAAGCGGTGCATCATGGTACTGTAAGTAAAAGGAGCTGACAAAGCCAAGGCACAAGGGCAAGCAATGATGAGCACCGAAACCAGCACTGTGATAGCCACAGAGAAAGAGGTAAAAGACCAAAAGATAAACCCACCTATGGCCAACGACAGTACCAGTGGTGTAAAGACCTTGCTTATCCGATCTGTGATATTCTGATAATGCTGATTTGCAGCCTTTTTAAATGCCTCATCGTTCCATAGCTGGGTTAAATAACTCTGAGAAGATGGTTTTAAAACTTCCGCTTCAACGGCTCCTCCTATCACTTTCCCTCCGGCAAACAGAATATCACCTCGAAACTTCTCTACCGGATGACTTTCTCCCGTAACGAAGGAATAATCCATGAGTGTTTTATCAGAAACCAGCACAGCATCCGCCGGGATGATTTCTTCATTTCTTACTAAAACATGATCTCCCGGCACCAATTGAGCAATGTTGACACTCTCTTCTTTTCCATCTACCAGCCTTAAACTGGCCAAGGGAAAAAAGGAGCGATAATCATGTTCAAAGCTTAAACGGTCAAAGGTTTTACGCTGAAGGTATTTGCCCAACATCAGAAAGAAAAGCAGTCCTCCAAGTGAATCATAATAACCAGGACCTATGGCCGAAATCGTTTCATACAGACTCTGAAAGAATAAAGCAAGAATTCCTAAACTTATGGGCACATCGATGTTTAAAGTGCGCTGCTTTAATCCTGCCCAAGCAGACACGTAATAATCTTTGGAAACATACGTAACCACCGGAATAATGAGCAAAACATTGAGAATGCTGATAGCTCGCTCAATCATGGGGCTATTCAACCCATCATCAGCGAGGTATTCCGGAAAGCCCAAAAGCATGAGGTTTCCGAAGCAGAAACCAGCAATGCCAATGCGGTAAAGCATATGCCGACTTTCCTTGTCGGAAGCCTTCTTCTCATTCACCGCCATGTTCAACTGAGGCTCGTAACCGATAGCGGTCAGAGTTTCTACGATTGTGCGTACAGAGAGTTGACGAGGGTCGAAATCGAGCCTTAACTGACGGCGGGGAAAATCGACTCTGGAAACCAGCACACCGGGAACCAGTTTATGAAAATGTTCGAGCAAGTAAATACAGGCCGAACAATGCATTTGAGGCAAATGAAAGTTGACAACAGCACGCTCATTTGACTGGAAAGAAAGCAAAGAATTGGCAATCGCAGGTTCGTCTAAATAACCAAAGCGCAAGTCTGCTCGCATCTCAGCGAAACTTTGTCCTTGATGATCGTTGAGTTGGTAATATTGACAAAGGCCTTTTTCCTCTAGCAGTTCATACACAGATTTGCAGCCATTGCAGCAAAAATCTTTGTCCTTAAACAGCATAGACCTGATTGGTTCGTACTGAAATTGGTTGCCGCAGTGATAACAAGAATAAGCAGTAACAGCGGAGGGCGCATCAGAATAAACAGCCATGGCACAAATTTAGGTTTTTATACTTTTATATCTTTTTATTTAATAATCTTTTTTATCCGCCAATGAACATTAACCGCGCTTCAATTGTCATAGATTTGCAACCTGAATTATGAAAAGCATCTTCACCACACTTTTGATTGCGGCTAGTTTAACCGCAGCGGCGCAGGGCGAGTGGAAAGCACCCGCATCAGCCAAGAGTACCAAGAATCCAGTAAAAGCAGATGCCGCCTCGGTAGCACGTGGGAAGGCAGCGTTTACTAAAAATTGCGTAAGCTGCCACGGCGCAGCAGGATTAGGAGACACCCCAACAGGAAAAGCCGTTAAAGCAGCCAACCTGAAAGTGAAACTTCCTAAGCAAACAGACGGTGAAGTACACTGGAAACTGATGAACGGAAAAGGCGCGATGTTGAAAATCTCCACCTACAAGTTAACCGAAAAAGACGGTTGGGATTTAATCAACTATTTGCGAACTATTGCGAAATAATCCAACGCAGAGCCAAAAAAAACGCAGCAATCGCTGCGTTTTTTTTGTTATTTGGATTCCCAATTATTTGAAATGAACGAAGGACAACCAACAGGAAATACCCCAATCGGCTTAACCTTAGAAGCAGGCAAGTATTGGTACTGCGCCTGCGGCAAAAGCGCTAAGCATCCTTTTTGTGATGGAACCCATAAAGGAAGTGGCCAATCACCAATCCTTTTTGAGTTAACTGAGGAAAAAAAGGTTTGGCTTTGCGCCTGTAAAGAGAGCAGCAAACAACCCTTTTGCGACGGAACCCATAAAAACATAGCCTCATCAATTTGAAACTGCTTTATCCCTTTCGTTTTCAGTGGAAGGAAATGCTTGCCGGCTGTGGCATAGCCGCCAGCTTGGCTTTCACAGACCAATACTTTGAACTTTCCAAGCAACTGGAAATCTTCTCTTCTATGTATAAAGAGGTCAATACCTATTATGTAGATGAAATAGAACCAGCTCGTTTTATGCGTTCCGGGATTGATGCTATGCTGAAAAGTTTGGACCCATACACAGATTTCATCAGCGAATCGGAGATTGAAGACTTCCGCTTCATGACCACCGGACAATACGGGGGAATTGGTGCAGTGGTTTCTAACCGAGATAGCATTATCGTAATTACTGACCCATACGAAGGCTTTCCCGCTCAAAAAGCAGGCATTTTAGCCGGAGATTTATTGCTGGAAGTGGATGATAAAAAGGTGGGAGGAAAATCCACAGAAGACATTTCCAAACTCCTGAAAGGCCAACCCAAAACGACCGTCAAACTCAAAATAAAAAGAGGAAACGACCCTGTAAAGGAGCTTGTTCTTACCAGAGAAGAGATTTCAGTTAAAAGTGTGCCCTATTATGAAATGCTTAATGCAGAAACCGGATACCTCAAATACACCGGATTCAAAAACCAAAGTGGGCAGGAAGTAGCGGAAGCCATCAAAGCACTCAAGGCGAAACAGATGAAAAAGCTGATTCTGGATTTGCGAGACAACCCTGGCGGTTCGCTCGATGAAGCTATTCGCATTTCCGGCTTTTTCATTCCAAAAGGCAGCTTGGTGGTGGACACCAAAGGCAAATACAAAGATTGGGACAAATCCTACAAAACCTCTGAAGAACCACTTGATCCGCAAATTCCAATGGTGGTTTTGGTGAATGAAAGCTCTGCTTCCGCTTCTGAAATTGTCTCCGGTGTGATGCAAGACTACGACCGTGCTGTAGTAATGGGGGTAAAATCGTTTGGAAAAGGACTGGTACAAACCGTACGCCCGCTGACCTATAACACCCAACTAAAAGTAACCACCGCTAAATACTATACGCCTAGCGGAAGATGCGTTCAAGCCATCAGCTATTCCCAAAAAGGAAGAACCACCAGACCCGATTCGCTTAAAATGGCGTTCAAAACCAAAAACGGTAGAACCGTTTACGATGGTGGCGGCGTAACACCGGATGTAGAAGTCAAAGAATCAGAAACGCCCTTGGTGCTTCAAGCCCTCTATGAGAAAAGATTACTCTTTGATTTTGCTACCCTATACAGACAGCAAAACCCAACCTTACAGGGTGGAAAGGATTTTACAATCTCCAATGATTTATTCTTTACCTTCAAAACATTCTTGAAAGAGAAGAAATTCGACTACCAAACTGAGAGCGAAAAGATGCTCGACAGCTTTAAGGAGAAAGCTAAAAAGGAAAATTACCTAGACGCAGTCAAGCAAGAGCTGGAAAAACTAAGAGAGAAATACCACCATGATAAAGGACTTGACCTCGATAAGCATCGTGCGATGGTTTCGCAGGCATTAAAAGAAGAGATTGTCTCCCGTTATTTCTTCCAAAAAGGCAGAATAGAAGCCTCCTTATCCAGCGATGTACAAGTCAAACAAGCTTTGGAACTGCTGGCACAACCCGCACGTTACCAACAATATTTAAAGAGCAACTAACCTGTGATCTTCACCTACGACCTCCTTATTTTATTGCTTGCAGGCCTTTCAGCAGGCTTTTTAGCAGGGCTCTTAGGAGTTGGGGGTGGAATTATCTTCGTGCCGGTACTTTCTTGGTATTTAGAGAAAACCGGTGTTGACAGCCACGTTGAAGTGGTGATGGTCATTGCCAATTCCCTTGCGCTGGCCTGTATCATGGGCATAAGCGGAACTTTAAGTCAAAAGAAGAAAGGCTACTTTTTCCCTAAGCCTACTTTAGCGCTCGGAATGGGAGGCGCTATAACCTCTGTTGCAACAGCTTACTTAATCTCTCATACCGAAATGTATGATAAGCGGACCTTCGGGTTATTCTTTTCTATCCTTTTGATTCCGCTCATCGTGAAAATGTTTCGGGCTAAAGACACCTCAGGAGAGGTAGAAGAAGCAGAAGATAAAAATATTGACTTCCCTAAATGGAGGCTGTTTTTAGTTGGTTTATTAACAGGTGTTGTTTCTGCACTAAGTGGGCTAGGAGGTGGAGTTATCATGATACCACTCCTAAACTCCTGGGCTGGATTGAGTATGAGAAAATCAGGGGCCATTTCACTGTCCAGCATCGTCATCATCGCCTTT
The DNA here is from genome assembly GCA_027484125.1 of Bacteroidota bacterium. Classification (GTDB taxonomy): domain Bacteria; phylum Bacteroidota; class Bacteroidia; order UBA7662; family JAIXUI01; genus JAIXUI01. The sequence goes on from JAIXUI010000012.1 coordinate 19,761, forward strand.
TTCATGAGCATTTATTACATGACCACCAGTGCGATAGACGTCCCTAAAATGCCCTTGACATTTGGTTACATTCACCTACCTGTACTACTTCCCCTTGCGCTTGGGGTATCAGTTGCAGCTCCCTTCGGCGTGAAGATGGCCCACAAAATGAGCGGAACTACCATCAAATGGATTTTCGTCACTTTGTTCTGCTTGATATTAATCGAAATGAATTGGTGACTTCCCTTCATTCATACTTGAAATACCCTTCGAATGAATTTCACTCTATAGTAATTAAATCAGGTTTATCCTGACTATTGAGCTACTAATTAAAATATTTCCTAGTCAAAATTGCGATCCCAACTTTGACTAGAATCATTCAATCAAATATGTACAAGTAGCACGTGAAGTGTAACGCCACCTTAAAAAATTGAAGTTTTAAAAGCATTAGCACAATCGAAAAGACCAAAAGACCAAATTGTTTCCTCAAAAGGTTGCGAGTTTGAAGCTTGCTACTTGGGAAGTTTGCTATGCTTAGTTGCGGAAAAAATGCCAGAAAGAAAGACTAGCACATAGTAGTTAAATGTATAAATATTAAAAGTAAACTGCTGCTACCCAAACACCTCCGGCAAATACGCTCGAAGTATGGGCAATGGATTATCGTTGGTGGTGTGATCGGGAGCATGAATGCCCAGTTGTCTTGCGGTTGTTCGGTGTTGGGGAGAATCTTCAATAAACAAACAGTCTTGCGGACTAAGTTGGTGTTCTTCTAGCAAGAGTTGAAAGAAAGCTTCATCCGGTTTCCGAAGCCCACACTCGTAACTAAGATAGACTTTATTAAAGTTTGAAGGAAAGTCGTGTATTCCTCTTTCCATCAAACCTTGATAAATGGTTTCTATATGAAGCTGGTTGGTATTAGATAGAAGAAAACAGTCGATTCCGGCTTGCTTCAGTTGTGGAAGCAACGCCAAGCGATCATCAGGCAAGTCGAGCAGAATGCTGTCCCAAGCTTGGCGAATTTGCTCATTACTGAGCGAAAGCCCGGAAAGCCTCCGCATTTCATCATAAAATTGAGTGGCAGAAATTTTACCTGTTTCTAACCAATCGAAAACCTCCTGCTGCTCTGCCTGGCTGTAGCTATTACCAAAAGCTTGGTAGCCCAATGCTTCGAAAGCCAAACGCGGCGCTTGATAGTCGATGTTGATTAAGACGCCGCCAAAATCAAAAATGACAGCCTTCATTAATCAAAATCACCTTCAATAGGACGCATCAACACTTCTTCTAACACAGCCGATGGGGATAAATCCCACGCATGAAGTACAATTTCTGCCACATCGGAAGGCTTCATAAAGCGCGATTCCGGCAACGAAGTTCCCGCCCAGGAGTTGGTTAAAGTAGCGCCGGGCAAAAGTGAGGTCACTGCTACTTGAGTAGTTTTCAGTTCTTCTCTCAAAACCCGACTCATACCAAGTAATGCAAATTTGCTGATGCAATAAGAACCGCCGTTGACGTAAGCGGTGATACTAGCCGTGGAGCACATGTTTACGATAAGTGCTTTTTCAGCTTGACGAAGATTTGGAAGTATGGCTCGTGTAAGGTGATAAGCTGACGCCAAATTGGTGTTGATTTGAAGTTCAAAGGAACCATCTTCCTCTTCAGAAATAGCGCCTGGACGAAAAACCCCTGCGTTGTTCACCAAAAGATGAACTTGCTGAAGCTTATTTAACGCTAACTCAGCAAACCGAAGCACTTCTGCCTTGTCAGACATATCAGCCGGAATCCCCCAAAAATCTTGTTGTGGATATTGTGCTTGAAGCTGACGCTCCAAAATCTGGAGATCATCAGCAGAACGAGCATTAAATACAACCGAAAAACCGGCAGCCGCAAGCTTTTCCACGATGGCTTTTCCGATGCCTTTACCAGCACCAGTTACAATGGCGTGATGCATGAGTCAGATTAGTTGAAGCGGAGCATTAGGTCCCCTTTTTCTACCGTTTGACCGGGAGCAACCACCACCTTACCCACAACCCCTTGACCGGGAGACTTGATAACATTTTCCATTTTCATTGACTCCAGCACCAAGAGTGGATCGTTTTTCTTCACTTCTTGGCCTTCAGCAACCAACAAACGCAATACTAAGCCCGGCATCGGCGCTTTCAGTTCATTAAGTTTCTTGTCGGCTCCACTATTCAGGCCCAACTTTTTCAGCCAGCGATCGGTTTCAGTAAGCACCTGAAGCGTATATACTCGACCTCTGAAACTAAGCGACATAGACTTTTCTTCCGGTTGCTGGCTCACCACCTCTACCAAAAAAGACTTCTCGCCAATTAGTAGCGAATAAGTTCTAGGCTGGCCTGGAACCGGTAAAAAAGAAACTGTAGCCGGATGGCCATTGAGGGACAATTCAGGAGCTAAGCCGGTAACCTCGAAGGAACGGCCATCAACCAGAGACTCTAACATGGTGCGAATTTCGTCTTTACTTCGGAAGGCAGAAATGTTAAATAACGAATATTTACCGAAGGTTAAGTTTTTTTAATAACAAGCAGACCAATCAAATCTTAGTTTCGGGACGCAATTAAAATGAAGAAAACCATTATTGTTGGCCTTATCGGTATTGCTGCAATTGCAATGACCAGCGAATTGACTTCAAACCCAACAGGAGCACCCTTGGGACGAACCGGATCACCTGCTGACGGTGCAACTTGCTCTTCAAGCGGCTGCCATTTTGGAACGCCCTCTCCATTAGCTAACGTTATCACCAGCAATATCCCTGCGAGTGGTTACGTGCCCGGCCAAACCTACACCATAACCGTAACCGTTCCAGGTTCAGGCAACAAAGGATTCCAAGTATCTCCCCAGAAAACCGACGGAACACAATTAGGAACACTCCAAGCGGGCCCTGGCACTCAGGTAAACGGAAAATACATCACCCATACCTCACAAAGAACCGGCACAGCCATTTGGACATTCAACTGGGTTGCACCGGCAGCAGGAACCGGAAACGTCACTTTTTACGGAGCCTTTGCTCAAAGCCGTCAAGTGACCCGTACCAGCACCCTGAGCGTAAGCGAAGCAGTGAGCACCAGCGTTTCAGAAATGCGCGCCTTCAGCAAGGTTAATGTGTATCCAAACCCTGCTTCGTCAGAGATCAACTTAGCTTTCAACCTAACCAGAAACAGCCTTACCGAAGTGCGCTTACTTGATCTAAATGGAAAAGAAATCAGCGTTCTGCATAATCAAACCTTAGAATCAGGCAACCAAACGCTGCGTCTCAACCTTCCGGGCGGCCTCAACGGTGGTCATTATTTTGTTACGCTGAAAGCAGAAGGCCAAATGAAAACACTGCCTATTTTCGTAAAAGAACAATAAACCGCATGGTTTTTAAAAAAGCCCGTCAGGAACCTGACGGGCTTTTTTTGATTTAATGCGATTCAAGTGAGGTTTGCCGTATTTTCGCGGTGCTATGATGCGAACACATACTTGCGGAGAATTGCGGTCGGAGCATGTCGGCCAAGAAGTCACTTTATGCGGTTGGGTACAAACCCTCAGAGACAAAGGCGCTTTACTTTGGATTGACCTTCGCGATCGTTTTGGCATTACTCAATTGACGCTTGAAGCCGAAAACCTTGCACCAGAACTGATGCAACAAGCCAGAAGCTTCGGACGAGAATATGTGATTCAAGTCACCGGCACCGTAAAGCTGCGTCATTCGCCAAGTCCCAAGCTGGAAACCGGAGCCATAGAAGTGGTTCCATCGCAACTCACCTTGTTGAATTCAGCCCAGCTCCCTCCTTTTCTCATCGAAGATGAAACCGACGGAGGTGACGACCTGCGCATGAAGTTTCGCTACCTCGACCTTCGCAGGAAACCCGTACGTGAGAACCTGATACTTCGCCATCGAGTAGCTCAAGCCACCCGCCGCTACTTGGATCAGCAGGGCTTTTTAGAAATTGAGACCCCTGTTTTGATTAAGTCCACCCCCGAAGGAGCTCGCGATTTTGTGGTTCCATCCCGTATGAATCCCGGTGAGTTTTATGCTTTGCCACAATCGCCACAAACCTTTAAGCAATTGCTGATGGTGAGCGGATTCGATAAATATTTCCAGATTGTAAAATGCTTCCGTGACGAAGACCTGCGCGCAGACCGTCAGCCGGAGTTCACGCAAATAGACTGTGAAATGTCTTTCGTGGAGCAAGAAGATATTCTGAACACCTTCGAAGGACTCATTCGCTCTTTATTCAAAGAAGTAAAAGGCATAGAATTGCCTGAAAAGCTCCAGAAAATGACCTATTCCGAGGCCATGTGGAGCTACGGCAACGACAAACCGGACATCCGCTTTGGGATGAAGCTGGTCAACCTTAAAGTAAGCCAACAACTTTATGCAGGAGTATCACTGGAAACCTTCCAAGTATTTGATGCAGCGGAAACCGTTATTGCGGTGAGCGTTCCCGGAGCAAGCAGTTGGACCAGAAAACAAATTGATGCCCTTACCGAATGGGTAAAGCGTCCTCAAATAGGAATGAAAGGCCTCGCTTGGATGAAAAGAGAAGAAGAGGGTTCGGTAAAAACTTCCTTCGACAAATTCTTCTCTCCGGAAGCATTGGCTCAATTGGCTGACTTCTGCGAAGCCAGTAACGGAAGCTTAACCTTCTTCTTAGCTGGCGACGAAAAAGCTACCCGCAAAGCTGCATCCGAATTGCGATTAGAACTCGGGAATCAGCTTGGCCTTCGTTCTAAAGACCAGTACTCGGTTCATTGGGTGGTTGATTTTCCCTTGTTGGAGCAAGACGAAGCAAGTGGTCGCTGGCATGCCATGCACCATCCCTTTACTTCTCCCAAAAAAGAAGACGAAGAATTTCTCTTCACCGATCCCGGAAAAGTACGTGCGAACGCCTACGACATGGTCATCAACGGCGTAGAAGTTGGCGGAGGTTCAATCAGAATCTTCGACCAAGCACTACAAGCCAAAATGTTTGAGCGCCTTGGCTTTAGTCAAGAAGAAGCACAAAAACAATTCGGCTTCTTGATGGATGCTTTCACCTACGGCGCACCACCTCATGGAGGCATTGCATTCGGTTTCGACCGCTTATGCGCCCTCCTTGGAGGAAGTGAAATCATTCGTGACTTTATCGCCTTCCCGAAAAACAATTCCGGTCGAGACGTCATGATTGAAGCGCCTTCTACCATTGATGCGCTCCAGCTCGATGAATTGAAGTTAAAAACGCTCGCTTAAGCACCATGAACGACGCAGTTTTAGCCTACACCGAAGCACACAGCCGAAAAGAGCCTGAGCTTTTGGCCAAACTGCGCCGAACAACTCATTTGCAAACGCTCAACGCCCGCATGTTGTCGGGTTGGACGCAAGGCCAATTGTTGGGAATGCTGGTACAAATTAGTGGCGCCAAACGAATGCTCGAACTTGGCACCTTTACCGGCTATTCAGCCCTTTGCATGATGATGGATGCCGACTCTGATGCGACTCTCGATACGATTGAACCAAACCGTGAATTGAGTTATTTACATCAGGCATTCTTTCAGGAAGCCAACCTGAGTGAGCGAATAAAGGTCCATTACCGGGAAGCAGACCAAGTACTTCCTAAATTACAAGGCCCTTACGACCTCATTTTCATTGATGCCGATAAAAAGCGAAACGAACTCTACTATCAACTATGCCTTCCGTTGCTTCGTTCTGGCGGATTAATGCTGGTCGATAATGTGCTTTGGGACCAGAAAGTTGCTCATGAACAACATCAGGACCCCGACACTGTTATAATCAGAGCCTTCAATCAACTGGTAGCATCAGATTCTAACGTAGATGTTTTGATGCTTCCCATGAGAGATGGCCTTTCTCTTATCAGGAAAAAGTGAATATTTGTCAACCATGAAGTCCCCTCACTTCCTCATTTTACTCTTTGTGGCTCTCGCGACCCTCGGTAACGCACAAGCCCCAACCAAGAAACTTTCCAAAGCGGAATACGTAGAAACTTATAAAAACTTTGCGATTTTGAATATGCACAATACCGGCGTTCCTGCTAGTATTACACTAGCTCAAGGGTTGCTTGAATCGGGCATAGGCAATTCCGCCCTCGCGGTGAATGCCAATAACCACTTTGGCATTAAATGTCATAAAGAATGGACCGGTGAAACCTACACCATGGACGATGACGCTAAGGACGAATGCTTCCGCAAGTATCCAACTGTTTACGAGTCCTATTTAGACCATGCCAACTTCATTAAAGGCAGACCGCGCTATGCCCCCTTGTTTCAACTCTCCCCTACCGATTACAAAGGCTGGGCACGTGGGCTGAAAGAAGCTGGTTATGCCACCAATCCCAAATACGCAGAACTATTAATCAACACCATTGATGAGCTTAAGCTGCATCAGTATGATTTGGTGACCAAGTCTGAGTATGAGGCGTTGAATGGTAAACCTAAGGAGTCGAATGCAGTGGTAGATAGAGAGCCCGTCAATCGCCCACCTTTGATTGAAGAGGTGAATGGGCTTAAAGCTACTTATGTTCAACCGGGAGAAAGTATTTTTCAATTGGCTGAACGAGTAAAAATTGAAGCATGGAAGTTGGTAGCGTATAATGAGTTGAGCAAAGATTACCACTTCAAACCCGGAGACCGGATGTTCCTGGAGCGCAAGCATAAAAAAGCTGCCACTGATGTGTATGAAGTAAAAGTGGACGACAACTTACATGACATTGCGCAACAATTTGGAGTACGATTAGAAAGCTTGCGCTATCGCAACCGACTGGAAGAAGGAGAAGAGCCAGCTGAAGGTGAAGTACTCTTGCTTATCAAACGCAGAGAACTCAAGCCTAAAACCCGCCCGATCGCGGATATCGAAAGCCGCTACCGCCTTAAAGCAGAAGCTGGCAAAGTTGCCGCTGCAAAAGCTTTTGACGATTCTGTAAAAGCATTAACGGAAAGTAAAGCAGAAAAAATCAGAAAAGAAAGCGCAGCAAAAATCAAGGAGAAAGACGAACAAATCGAATCTTTGACCATTGCCCGCGACAATATGTTGAAAGAGATAGACCAACTGCGTAAAGCAGTAAGATCGGGCACGAAGCCAAAAACCAACAAGAAAAGCAACCGAAGTGCAGCTGAAGAGGAGGAAGTTCCGGATGCTATTGAAGACCCTAATACCACTAGCAGTACAACCGGCGAACCCAATGTAAATGTAGAACCTATTAGGCCTGCTCCAAAAGATACTGTTAAAGAAGCCGTTCCAGCACCACAAGAAGTAGTAAACCCAGTCGTGGAAGAAACTACAAGCCCTGTTAGCAAAAAGTACAAAGTAGAAAAAGGCGACACCTTATTTAAAGTAGCTAGAAAGTTTGGTGTGAAAGTGGACCAAATCCGCAAGTGGAATCAGATGACCAACGACAATTTGAAAGCAGGCGAAGAAATCATCGTTGGCGAATAAAGACTATATGGAAAAAACACTCTGGTGCCACGGAAGACCCTTTGTCCCACACATTCGATACGAAGTTATAAACCAGCGTTGCATAGAATTAGGCAACGTACTTCAGGCCCATTACCGCAATCAATGTCCAATTTTTCTGGTGGTTCTCAATGGTGCCTTCATGTTTGCGTCTGAACTCTTAAGACAATACCAAGGAGACTGTGAAGTTTCGTTTGTGAAGCTGGCCAGCTACTCTGGCACCACCAGCACGGGCAAAATCAAAGAACTAATTGGGCTGAACGAATCCTTGAAAGGGAGAGATGTGATTGTGGTGGAAGACATTGTGGACACTGGCCATACCATGGCTCAGATTCTCAAGCAACTCGAAGCCATGCAAGTAGCATCGGTTGAAATTGCCACCTTGTTATTCAAACCGAAAGCCCTTGTAGAACCTATCCAACCGCGATATGTGGGTTTTGAAGCAGAGAATCTCTTTTACCTAGGCTTTGGCTTAGATTACGACGGCTTAGGAAGAAACTGGCCTCATATTTATAAACTTGCCGAAGGCGAGATGGAAGCAGAGTCAAGCCTTAACAACTAGATGCTTGCTTCCACCGTTCTTGAAGCGTATTTTCGGGCTTCCATGAAACTCAAAGCCATTTGGGGATTTGCATTAGCGACCCTCCTCTCCGCCTGCTCCACTGATTTAGACATCAACAGCACTTGGAAAGAGATAACACTCGCTCATGCGCTACTCGATCCCAATGATACTACGCACTATATCAGAATCACCAAAGGTTTTTTGGACCCCAGCCGTTCTGCTTTGGAAATCGCCCGCATCGGCGACTCTATCCGTTATAGCAGTCTCGATGTAATGGTGGAAAGATGGAAGAATGGAAACAGAGTCGATACTTTCCGTTGCCTTCCAGCCACTAACGTGCCTAAAGATTCCGGCGTTTTCGCCTTTCCGGAGCAAAATGTGTTCAGCTTTACCCATCTGCTCGACGCAGAGAGCGAGTACAGGCTGAAAGTAAAAACACCACTTGGCAATCAGCTTTCTGCCAGCACCAACATTGTTCGTCCATTTAGAATCTATTCCCCACAACTACAGGGAAGAGTTTCTTTACTTCCAGCGGGTTCTACCCGTGTTGGATTTACAGCTCCTGTAGCAGGAAAAAGCTACCAACTTGTCGCTAGGTTACACTATTTAGAAGGCAATAGATTAGATTCTCGCCTTAATTACAAAAATCGTTGGGTTGATATGACTGTTGTTACCCAAGGTAACATCCGAGATGTATCCGGGACCGAGCGCATCGAACACAACCTTTTGGGGCGCTCTATCCTAAACGCACTCAATGGTAGCTTGGCTAAAAGCGATACCATCGGGCGTATTTTTCTCGGTGTAGAATTTATTATTATTTGTGGAAACGAAACCCTCACCGACTACATCAACATCAATCAACCGGTACAAGCAGTTAATGACATTCGCCCAGTGTTTACCAACATTCAAAACGGAATGGGCATTTTCGCTTCAAGAACCACCTCGCCTAACTTGAGAAACTTCATGGCTAGGCCTAATTATCCGGTGATGCCCAATATGGACCCTACCACTCAGTTCAGAGAAGTGGATGCAGGCCCAGGATACGACACCTTGGTCATCAGCTTTCCACAGCTTGGATTCAGAAGGTAATGCCCTAGCTCATAGCATTTTAAAGCCGCAGAAAAACCTATTCTGCGGCTTTTTTATGGCCAGACCCTGTTGAAACTCTTCAATGAATGTGAATATCTAACCTTCTCTATACGAGAATTGCCTTTCACAAAAGCAATTAACCAATGGTGTTATTTAGAGTAGGCTTTTTTTTAAGCATTAGTATTTTGTGGTAGATTTTAATTGGACAATTAAAACCAATCAGCTGCTGAGAAATTTCAAGAATCGACCATAAACACGAAAATCATGAGTCAAATGAGCGCAGAAAGACCCATCATCCAGCTTGACAAAAGTGTTTTCGATAAGGCACTATCGCTAATTAGCTGGATTGGCAGCCTATTAAGTTTGATTTGGATAGTTAAGAATTATCCCCATTGGCCGGAAACGGTACCGGTACATTTCAATGCAGCCGGCCAGGCAGATGGTTATGGCCATAAAGCCACCTTGCTGATGTTACCCATCATCATGTTTGGCCTCACTACCTTGCTCCAATGGATTTCCAACAAACCCCATTTGTACAACTATCCAACAGAAATAACGCCTGAGAACGCACTAAAAGAATACACTTTAGCCGCTAAGTTGATTCTTGTATTAAACGCCGTATTGGTGAGTTGTCTTACCGCTGTCATCGTAATAACGCACGGTCCTGAAGGCGTTGACCCCAATGGACCCGGCATGTGGTTCTTACCGGTTCTGTTGATAGGGGTATTCGGAACCATCATTGGCTACTTCATTGCAAGAGGACGATCATCAACTACCTCATGAGCACATCTACCAAAGAGCCCTGAACTGTCGGGGCTTTTTTGTTTTACTAAAGACATAAACTACTTGCTACCAACCGGCAGGTGGTTGATTTCTTTTCCGATGGGCTCAAAGAGAGCGAATACTCGTTTGTAGTCGGTATCGGTGATGAATATTTGCCCAAACTGATCACGGGTAACAAGCTCCATGAGGTATTTCAGACGTTGCTGATCCAGCTTTTCGAAGATATCATCGAGTAATAAGAGCGGCTTCCTGGCTTTCACTTCCCAGAAGTAGTCGTGCTGAGCCAGTTTGAGCGCAATGAGAAATGACTTTTGCTGCCCTTGGGAAGCAAATTTTCTGAGCGATTGCCTGTTTAATGAAAAATCAACTTTATCCCGATGAGGGCCTGAAAGTGTAAGACCAGCATTTTTTTCTTCTTGAAGTGGCCGAAGAGGCAGCTCCACAATCCCAAAACCAGGCAATTCATGAGCGCCTGCCATGGTTTGATAATGAATTTGAAATGCCGGAAGCGCCTGATTAAGCAACCGGTTTCGATAAGAGCGAATCAACGCTTCTAATGGAGCACGTTGTAAATCAATAATTTCAATCAAGTCATCATCCCAGCGCTGTAAAGATTGGCCTTGCTTGAGCAAAGCATTTCGTTGTTGAATAAGTTTGTTGTAAGCAAGCAGGGTTTCTAAATAATCTTGGTGGCATTGCGAGAGCCATCCATCGAAAAAACGACGGCGTGTTTCGGAACCTTCTGTGATGAGCAGTGTATCGGTTGGCGCAATCATCACCACCGGAAACTGTCCAATATGGTCAGCCAACCTATTTATCGGTTGCCCTTGCTGTCGAAAGAGTTTCTTACCCGCTTGCCAACCAGCACTGATAACGTTTTTTGGGCTGTTTTCCAGCTCAAAATGCCCTTCAAGATAGAAAAATGAATGCCCAGAAGTGACTAACTGCGCATCTTGAAGACCGGAAAAACCTCTGGTCAAACACAAATAATAAATGGCTTCAAGGCGGTTCGTTTTACCGGAACCATTGGGCCCACTAAACAAATTGAGGCCATCCAACACGAGGCTGTCGCTTTCGATATTTTTAAAGTTGCTGATTTCCAGCGACGACAGCTTCATGAAATAATCAGGGTAATTGGTTTTTATCTATTTTAGCGCCTCGAAAAAAGCGCGGCTACATGGCCAAAACAAAGATAACCAAAGAAACCTACATCAACTGGTACGAAAGCATGCAGTTGATGCGCAAGTTTGAGGAGAAATCTGCTCAGCTCTATGGTCAGCAGAAGATCAAAGGATTTTGCCATTTGTATATCGGACAAGAAGCAATTGTTGCCGGAACTTACTCGGTTATCCGCAAAGATGACCGCGTAATTACCGCTTATCGCGACCATGCTCATGCCCTAGCAGCCGGAATTTCTGCCAATGAAGTAATGGCCGAGCTTTACGGCAAAGCAACTGGCTGTTCAGGTGGAAAAGGCGGCTCTATGCACATGTTCTCTAAAGAGCATAATTTCTTTGGCGGACATGGAATTGTAGGGGGCCAAATTCCATTGGGAGCCGGGCTTGCTTTTGCAGACCAGTATCGCGGTGGCGACCAAGTAACTGTGTGTTACATGGGTGATGGAGCTTTGCGCCAAGGTGCATTGCATGAAACCTTCAACATGGCCATGCTTTGGAAACTCCCGGTAATTTTCGTTTGCGAAAATAACTTTTACGCCATGGGAACCTCTCTTGAGCGAACTTCCAATGTACTTGACATCTACAAATTAGGGTTGGCCTATGACATGCCTTCTAAAGCGGTCGATGGAATGACCTGCGAAGAAGTTCATAAAGCCATGGACGAAGCAGTAGAGCGTGCTAGAAAAGGCGAAGGCCCCACCTTCCTTGAAATAAGAACCTACCGCTACAGAGGCCACTCCATGTCGGACCCAGCAAAGTACAGAACCAAAGAAGAATTAGAAGAATACCGCTCTCAAGACCCTATTGAGAAGGTAAAAAACACTATTCTCTCCAAGAAATATCTCACAGAAGCTGAATTGGAAGCAATTGATAGCCGAATTAAAGCGGTGGTCAATGAATCCGTTGATTTTGCAGAAAACTCTCCGTGGCCGGCAGAATCAGAGCTTTTCACCGACGTTTACGTACAAAGCGATTACCCCTTCATCACTGACTAAGCACATTCATGAGTCAAAAGGAAAAAGAAGCAGGTTCAACGAAACCTGTTCAACAAGACGAAACCTTCGCTGATACCCTTGATCATCAGCTTGAAGAAACCATTTCACGCTCTGAGGCCTTTATTGAAACCTATAAAAACAAGCTCCTTGCAGGTCTGGGAATTCTGTTGTTGGTTTTTGGCGCATATTACTATGTTTGGCATATCTACCTGCCAGGCCAAGAGCAAGAGGCTCAGGAGCAAGCCTACATGGCGCAGCGCTGGTTCGAAAATGACTCTCTTGACCTAGCCATCAAAGGCAAAGGGCAGTATGCAGGTTTCGAAACTATTGCTGATGAGTATGGCATGACCAAAATTGGGAAACTTTCTCACTACTACCTCGGAATCGCTTACCTCCGCAAAGGCAAATTTCAAGAAGCTATTGATGAGCTTGACAAATTCAGCTCTGACGATATGATGCTTGCAGCTGTTGCTCTTGGAGCAAAAGGAGATGCCATGCTAGAATTAGGTCAAAAAGAAGATGCGCTTGCTCAGTATGAAAAAGCAGCAAGCACCAACGAAAACCGCTTTACAACCCCAATCTATCTTCAAAAAGCAGCAGAACTTGCTGAAAACTTGGGACAAAAAGAAAAAGCATTGGAAATCTTTAATCGCCTCAAAGACGAATACAAAGAAACTAACGAAGGCATGAACGCTGAGAAATACATCGCTCGCATTCAAGCTAAGTAATGGTTCCATTAACCTTCCTGAAAAACCCCGTTCATACCTTGACCGGGGTTTTTCTTTTTGTACTATCGGTGATTGGTGGGTTAAAAGCAGGGGCACAGACTGTTGAACCTTCGCCATTGGCCTTGTTTGAAACAGATCAAGGACCGGCATGGATGCATACCTCCAGGACCTTGAGATTGCATGTCTCCATTGTGAGAAAATCTGATGGTTCCGGAAACTTTGACGACAGTACTGGAATTGCCTACGTGAAAGACCTGATTCGGATTGCCAACGATATGCTAAGGAGCAATCAACACATGAATTTACCTGTAGGAAAACCAGCTAGGGTGTTGCCCATAAACCTTCAGTACGTATTAGTAGCTGACTCGGGAGCAGACGAAGGCGTAAGCTTCATCCATGACGACAGCGTTTTTGTATTTGCACGGCGTACCAACTTTCAAACCGTTTTCGATGATCGCATCTACAAGAAGTATGGAAAGAAAAAAGAGTCTGTATTAAACGTTTTTCTTCTTGAAAACACCGATTCATCCGAGGAAGGTGGAGGTGTGGGCATGCCCCTATTTGTGAAGATGGGTGCTTGCTATTACCATTTTAGCAAGTATCAACGCGGCGCTTGGTTCATGGCCGGATTGCTCAATCATGAAATTGGACACACCTTAGGACTAGCCCATAGCTGGCAAGGCGATGGCTGCGATGATACACCCGACCATGCCAACTGCTGGAACATCGACTCCACCCAAGCTGCTTGTAGGGTGATTTCTAATAATGTGATGGACTATAACGTCTATATGAATGCCTGGACACCCTGCCAAATCAGCATCATTCACCAAAACTTCTATGATCCATACTTTCCAGCGCGAAGATTTCTTAGGAAAGATTGGACTTTAGTGCAACCAGGCATGGAAGTTCGCATTAAGGCTGGTGACACCATCACCCTCAATCGGCCGGTTGAGCTTAAAGGTAACCTCACTTTAGAACGAGGAGCCGTGCTTCAGGTGAATCATCAACTGAGACTTCCCGCTGATGGACGACTCACCATAAACAAAAAAGCCATTGTAGTATTAGGTCCAAAAGGAGGACTTTTTTCTTCCACCAAAGAAGGATTAACGCCTCTTAAAGTGTTACGGAAATACTTAAAAAGGGTTAAAAAAAGCTCCTGATAGCGAATGAGTTAAGAAAATAAAATGGTCTCATTCAAATCAGCTGTATATTTGACAGCTTCCTAATGTTCTGTATTTTCCGGAAATGTAGCACCAATTCTTCAATTGCAACGTTAGTAAGTTGAACCTTCAAACCACACCACGCCCATGCTAAAAAGGACGCTTTTACTGCTTACCCTGGGTTGCTCCATCTTGATTGGCTCAGTTAGAGCACAAGACGTAACCTATCCGGAGATGAATGAGGAGAGTGAGGCCATTCTATCTACCCTAGATAGCCTTACCAATCTTCATTACTTCGATATCAAGAAGAGAAATCAGCAGATAAAACGTCTTAACAAGTATGGCTTTCGTCCGGATGACGTACCCACTTACGATGACTCTATCTATAACTATAGAATTGAGTTCCTAGAGCGGGATATGCCCTTCACCTACAACGAATACGTAAAAGGATACATCAATCTATACGCGGTTCGCAAGCGCAATCTCACCGAGAAAATGCTCGGCCTTTCCCAGTACTACTTCCCTATTTTCGAAGAAGCGCTTGAAAAAGCCGGCCTTCCTCATAGCTTAAAGTATCTTGCTGCGGTAGAATCGGCATTAAATCCCAATGCGGTTTCGCCGGCAGGAGCCACCGGAATCTGGCAGTTTATGTACGGCACCGCACGCATGTACAACCTAAAAGTAAACTACTACTACGATGAGCGCCGAGATCCTTATGCAGCAACTCAAGCCGCTGTAGCGTTCTTCAAAGACCTCTACTCGATTTACAAAGACTGGATGCTAGTGCTTGCCGCTTACAACTGTGGACCAGGAAATGTCAATAAAGCTATTCGTAAATCAGGTGGAAAGCGTGACTTCTGGTCAATTCGCCCTTACTTACCGGTAGAAACTAGGGGATATGTGCCAGCTTTTATCGCGGTTAGTTATGTAATGAACTTTGCGGCTGAGCACAACTTGTACCCTACTCCAATGATTACCCTGCCTACTGTAACCGATGTGGTTGCTGTTCAAGGTCCGGTTTATATCAAAGACATCACCCAGCACCTCGAAGTAGAAGAAGAAACCCTTACCATTCTCAACCCTGCGTTGAAATTGCGTTATGTGCCACAAAGCCACGACTTCTATAACCTGAGATTACCTGCTAAACTGGTTTCAGTTTTCGAACGTAAACGAGATAACATCGTAACTTCTGTTCGTAAGCCTGAAATCTCCAATATCGCCAGTTCAGAAAACAACAGCGCTCCTGTCTCAATTGCTAGCAACGAACCTAAAGAAAACACTACCGCCAATTCAGGTAAAGTTCCAGATGAGAAAGTTGCCAATGGCTTGTACAAAACCAAGCATACTGTTGAAAAAGGCGATAACCTCCGCAGAATAGCAGAAAAATACAATGTTACCATTGCAGAAGTTAGAGACTGGAACAACCTCCCTAACAACATTATACGAGTTGGACAAGACTTGGAAGTTTATGTGAAACAGCTTCCAGAAACTCAGGTAGCTCAAAACAATGAGCCGGAATCTGAAGATCGTTCTATCTTTTCCAGACATCGTAAAAACAAAAGAGAAAAGAAAGAAAGTAAAAGAGAGAAGTACAAGTTCTACACTGTCAAAAATGGCGATACACTCTGGGACATCGCACAGCGTACCGGCCACGGCGTGGATGAGCTTAAAAAGCTTAATGGAATAAAGAAAAACTCCAACCTTAAAAAGGGACAAAAGCTTAAAGTGCCAAAAGCATAATTGAATTCCAGTTCAATGACCAACATTTTAATTCTAGGATCGGGCGGGCGTGAGCACGCCCTTTCTATTTCTTTGGCGTCCAGCAAAAACTGCGGACGCCTTTTTATTGCTCCGGGAAATGCCGGAACGGCAGAAGTAGGCGTTAATGTCGCATTAAACCCGCTCGATTTCACATCTATAGCCGCTTTTGTTAAAGAAAAAGAGATTGGCCTTGTGGTATGTGGCCCCGAAGAACCTTTGGTTAATGGACTACGGGATTATCTAGAGTCAGACACTCAGTTAGCTCACTTGCCTATAATAGGACCTGGAAAAGCCGGTGCTCAGTTGGAAGGAAGTAAAGACTTCTCGAAACGTTTCATGCAGCGTCATCAGATTCCGACTGCTTCTTACCAAACTTTCAATCAGTCACAACTTGAAGAAGCATTGGCTTATGTGG
>JAIXUI010000057.1 GCA_027484125.1 Bacteroidota bacterium
AAGTTTTTATTGTTTTATAGAGAAGGTATTGCCTAATCTAATCATTTGAAAAAACCACTCGCCGAGCTCTGCGTGAACTCTATGCCATCCGCGTGAAAAAAACCTCGCAAAGACGCGAAGGCGCAAAGTATATTTAAAAAACTCACCGCTCTCTGCGAAACCATCGCGCCCTCCGCGTGAAAAAAACCTCGCAAAGGCGCGAAGGCGCCAAGTTTTTATTGTTTTATAGAGAAGGTATTGCCCATTCTAATCATCTGAAAAAACCACTCTCCGAGCTCTGCGTGAACTCTATGCCCTCCGCGTGAAAAAAAACCTCGCAAAGACGCGAAGGCGCAAGGTATATTTAAAAAAACTCACCGCTCTCTGCGAAACCGTCGCGCCATCCGCGTGAAAAAAACCTCGCAAAGGCGCGAAGGCGAAAAGTATTATTAAAAAAACTCCCCGCTCTCTGCGAAACCGTCGCGCCCTCCGCGTGAAAAAAACCTCGCAAAGACGCGAAGGCGCCAAGTTTTTATTGTTTTATAGAGAAGGTATTGCCTAATCTAATCATTTGAAAAAACCACTCTCCGAGCTTTGCGTGAACTCTGAGACCTCCGCTTGAAAAAACTGCGAACTCTACTCTTACAACGAGAAACTCTCGCCGCAGCCGCAAGTGCGGGCTGCATTGGGATTCACGAAGTGGAATCCTTTGGCATTCAGGCCTTCGGTGAAGTCAAGTTCAGTACCGATTAGGTAGAAGAAACTCTTACGGTCGCACATGATTTTCAACCCCTTGTCTTCAAACACCTCGTCGGTGGTTTGTGGTTGGTTGTCGAAGTCCATTTTGTAAGATAAACCTGAGCATCCGCCGCTGACTACCGAAACCCGAACGCCATAACTGGAGTCGTAGGTGTCGCCTTGGAGTAACTCGCGGATTTTAACTGCTGCTTTATCGGAGATGGTAATCATACTTTCAACGAAACAAAGTTCAGAAAAATAGGTTCATTCCAACCCCTGTTCCTTGCGAAGCTGATGACTTGTTTTTGAACTGCCATCATGACTCCAGCCCGGAGGGCCGAATAAATACATGAACCTCGACTTCCAAGTAGGTGCTTTCGCCAAATCCTTCCCTATGTTTTGCCACTCATGCACCACCACTTTAACTGGATGGTGGGTGTTGAGAGGAGTAGTTAAGCCAAAACGAACTTTATCTTCCTCCACCTCAGCCTGAAAAGTGCCAAACATCTTATCCCAAACAATCAGGAACATTCCCATATTCTTATCAAGATAACGGGCATTTGACCCATGATGCACCCGGTGATGCGATGGGGTACAAAGAAAATATTCCAAGAAGCCCAGCTTACCAATGTGGCGAGTGTGAATCAGAATACCCCAGATCTGCGTAACAGAATACATCAACATGATGTCTTCAGGCTTGAAACCTAAAGCAGCAATAGGTATGAAATACACAAAACGATAAAGCGGTTGAAACACAGAGCTGCGGAAGCCAACCGTGAGGTTGAAGTGCTCGGAACTGTGATGCGTTACATGGATGGCCCAGAACAAACGACAGTAATGATCAATTCGGTGAAGCCAGTAGAACATGAAATCTTCCGCAAGCAGAAGCACCGTCCAATACACCCATGGTGTGGTGATGGGCTCAACCCAGTTGAGCTGGTAGAAGTAAAGAAAAACACCCAAGTAAACCACGCGGAAGAGCAAGTCAATGCCACCATTCAGCGACATCAACCAAATGTTGACCAAAGTGTCTTTAACAGAGTAAAATGGCAGATTGTGTTTCGCACTGAGCATGATCTCGAACACAATAAAAGCAATGTAGAAGGGGGTCGCCCACTGTGCAAGCAGCACATCCAGGTATTGACTCATAAACGGCGCAAAATTAGACATCTGTAACCATTTATTCTTTATTCAATTAGAATACCGCCACCATTTCGCCTTATTAACTTTGCTTTATGATAATCATCCAAGAGACCTTAATCTCAGATGCAGTGGTGCAGGAGCAATTTGTTTGCGACTTACTCCGTTGCAAAGGAGCATGTTGCGAAGAAGGGGACTTTGGCGC
Source organism: Bacteroidota bacterium (assembly GCA_027484125.1). GTDB lineage: Bacteria > Bacteroidota > Bacteroidia > UBA7662 > JAIXUI01 > JAIXUI01. Next base: position 2,063 of record JAIXUI010000057.1, read on the forward strand.
TCCTTTAGAAGAAGTAGAACTTCAGCAGATTCAGGACAACCTAGAAGGAATCAAGCCCTTCATGACAGATGTCGGAAGAAGGCTCTTAATCACAGAAGGATTCGTTGAGCCTGATGATTTCAACCACCCGGTAACCACCACGCTCAACGGTCGAGACTGCATCTTTGCTACACGAGAAAATGGCATCTTGGGTTGCGCCATTGAAAAAGCGTGGAAAGCCGGCAAGTCTGACTTTCAGAAACCCATTTCTTGTCACCTATACCCCATACGCATTCATCATTATCCTAACTACGAAGCCGTGAACTACCATGAATGGGACATCTGTTCTCCCGCATGTGAAAACGGAAAGGCATTGAAAATGCCTGTTTATAAATTCCTTAAAACACCTTTGATTAGAAAGTACGGCAAGGAATGGTATGAACAACTTGAGGCAGCAGCCCAGCAACTTTAGTCACTAACGAGCACCGTTTTGCTGAGCCTTCTCCATCGATTGTTGATAGAAAAAGGCCGGAATAAGCAACATTAACAAAGTGGGATTAACCACTAAACGGTGATAGTAATGAAGAATTACCGTGAGTTCTTTATAGAAGTTAACACTCAAAAATAAGTAAATCGGCAGCAGGACAATAAACCCGAAAATCATGACCAAAAACGCAAAACGAGCATAACGCTTTTCATTAAAAATAGCGTAAATCAGTCCGATACCGGCTAAATCATTGAACAAATACCTGAATGACTTATTAAAAACAAACTGAAGCGTGGTAACCGTTGCGTTGTCTTTGATTATGGCCTCATTGAAAGGAGTACCAGAAAAAACGCGCAGGTAATTCAAATTCTGAAGCTGATACATCAACGCCAATAGAAGCATTGATCCAACCCCAAGCATGATTCTTTGAAACTTATTCATGCAGCTGTGGTGGCTTTAACCTTTTTCAACACCCTATTGACCCACATATACCAAAGCAGGAATACCGCTACATAAATGATGGTAGTGAAAAAGTGCTTTTGTATGTAATAAAGTTGGCGTTCGAATTTAGTTGCGATCACCGCAAGCATAAATATACGGGCAATGTTAACCACGTGAATAAAGAGTAATCCCCATCCAATAAATTTCAATTTCTCCTTCAAATCACCTGAAAACGCAAGAATAAAGGAAACAAACAGCGCCATTACAGCCAGTCCATTACAGCCCTCAACCACACTTACTGCCGCCTTACCGGAAATGAAAATATCAGTTCTAGCAAACCCCGGCCAAGTGTAAGCGGCTGTTTCAATGCCAAAAATATTCATGACAAAAGCCGTTTGATGCGCAATCCAGTCTGACATCACATCCACATTTGGGCTAAACCAACCCAAGTACCCCTTCGTATAAGAGATACTCAATAGGGCATATAGACCAAGAAATTTGCCCAGAAAAAGGATGGCCGGACGAAAATCAGTGACCAACTTCTTAATATCCATAGTGACGTCTTTTGTGCAAGATAGAAACGAACCTCTTATTTCGCCGCCTTCAACCTATTTGTAATAGTCGGAATTGCATCAATTAATCTCCACTTTACTGGCACTTTATACCTTTCGAGCTGATTCGAGCAAAACTTTCGCAATTCATTCTTCCAATTTTCCGGAGGTGGAAGATGCTCAAAACCTACTGTAGCAACTACAACTTGACCGGTAAGTGCGTGGGATTCTCCTTCAACTTTGCAGTAATTAAGCCCTGGATAGTGGAGCAAAACTTCCTCAACTTCAGCCGGAATCAACTTTAATCCACCTACATTGATAACCGACGCCTGACGACCTAAAATGCGTACCTGACCTAGTGCATCAACCTCGGCCAAATCACCCGTTTTATACCAGCCATCTTCAAGAAAACGGCTGTTGTCGTGCCCCATATACCCAAGTGAAAGCCTAGTACTTCTCAGTTGAAGTTCTCCATTCACAATTCTCCAGGAGCCTTCAGCTTCTCTGAAGTTGAGCGCCAAACTGCCGTCCCGGCTAAAATCGGTTTTGAGAATGCCGGTTTCGCTGGTTCCGAACGTTTGAAGAAACCGAACTCCCGGAAAGGCGGCCTTCACTGATGAATACAAAGCCGAGCTCATTGGCTCAGTACCAAACGTGATTAGCTTCAAAGATGAAAGTTGATATCGGTGATGCACTTCCTGACTCAGCATAAGTGCTAGAAAGCTTGGTGTAGCCGGTAAAAGTGCCACCTGATGTTGCTCGATGGCTTTTGCAACCGCCTCAGGCGAGCGCTCTTCTGGTATTACTAAGCAACCTTGCTGCGCCATGCAAGAGAACCAGGTATGAAGGCCGCCAATATGGTCGAGTAAGAGCAACAACAGCCAGTTTCGTTGTTTGGGTTTTTGTCCGCCATAGCCGTCCAGCAGCCGAGGCAAGGCATGTAAAATGGCCTTAGGCTGGCCTACACTGCCACTGCTAAACAGCACCAATCCGGGCATGCCGGACAGTGGCGCAAATGTCGGATGCTGGGAAGTCTCTTCTACCAGCTTGTCGATAGTTAAATCGGAACGAGTATCAAGGGTGATGAGCCAATTCGCTTTAGACGCCAGAAGGCGTGCCTGAAGCTGCTTTTCTTCTGCGCGTTCTACCGGAACTATCACCGCTTGCCTTTGCGCAAGTGCCAGGAAGGCGGCCATCCAACCTAAGCCTGGCGAGCCATACAATCCAACCACAGCTCCTTCGGGGAGGCCTGCCTCTTTAAATTGATTTGAAAGGCGGCGCACTTCCTGAAACAAATCGCCATAGGTATAGCGCTCATGAGCTGTGGCTAATGCCAGTCGGTTCTCGCTTAATAGCGGTTGAAGAAAGAACTCAGGCAAAGAGTGACTCATGGCTTCAGATTGAAATAAATCCTTTCTCCCGATCTCCAAGTTGAAGCAAGAAGCAACTCATCACAAGCTGACGCTATTTCTTCAGGACTAGTAAGCCTGGGCTCTTGAAGTCTTTCTAGGAGCTTTGCTCGAGCATCATGGGGTACAGAACGCCAGAGTGCAGTATCAACCGGACCTGGTCCGATAATGTTTACTGCAATGTTAAGCGGTTTAAACTCATTCGCCCAGCTCATGGCCAGTCCTTCGAGGCCAGCTTTAGCGGCTACGTATGCAGCTTCACCTTCGAGGGCCAGCGGAACAGCCACAGTTGAAATAAAAATCAGCTTTCCGGAAACCTTTTCTCTCACCCAGAATTTGGCGGCTTCCCGCCCCACTAAAAAAGCAGAGAGGGTATTGACTTCCCATAGCCTTCTAAAGGAGTCGATGCTGGTAAGCAGGGTGTGATTCATGGCTGCAGCCCCGGCATTGTGAACTACAGCATCGGGGCGAAAACCTAGCTTTTTCATCCCTCTAAACCAACTCACCACCTCCTTTTCAGAGGTTAAGTCGCAGATAACATGGTGGTAATGTGGATGAAACCAGTCGGATTCATAACGGCTGCAGCCCAATACTTGCCAGCCTGCCGACAAATAATGCAAGGCGAGTGCTTTACCAAGGCCACGGCTGGTGCCGGTAATCACCAAAGTTTTCATGCTGCAAGCAATTCTTCGATATAAGCGGCGAACCTGCGAACACTTAAAAACGGACTCAACTTTCGGCTCACCGCCTTTTCATCAGCTAATACAAGCTGAACACCATACTTATTTTCCACTTCTTCTTCCACTTCTACCACGATATGAACCAAGGCCATGGAGTCCAAGGAGCCACCAGGCCCAAATAACAAAGTGTCTGGCCCTGCACGGAGGTCAATCTTGGGTTCATTGTACGCGTTGTAGCGCTCCAATACCTGAAGAATAAGCGTTTGTAGTTCTGCGGCTTGACTCATGCCACGAAGTTAGCTATTGAATGCGGCTAATACTTCTAACGTGCGAAGCGAGCCAAAGCCCGGAATATGGAACTGAAAATAACGAACTGCGTCTTGAAGATCAGCAATAGGAAATTCCTGAGGAGTAGTAGAAGGTTGCATAAAACCCGCTCGTGCATAATGAGCACCGGGTTCTCGAAGTCGGTCCATTTGTCCGGTATGCAGGTTGAACCAGCCTTCCTCGTTCCATGTTGGACCAAAGCCTAAAGTCTCGGCTAATGCCATCATCCAAGAAGGTAAGTCGGCAGGCAACAGTACTCTTTGGTCAAGTGCAAGCACACTTTTGACCAAAAACCGGTACAATCCATCGTCCGCTTGTTCTGCCTTAAGAGATTTGGCACACGCTTCTGCCATTAATTGAGCCATCAACATGCTCCTTGGGCTCGACAACAAGCCTCCTAATAGCGGCGATGCCTGAAATTCGGCTACTGTGTGCATACGAACTCCCGGTTTGTGATAAACAACTGCTTGTAACAGCATCATAGGGAATAAGGACGAGTAACCTTTTTTCTTTTTGCCCTTCACTCCTTTGAACATATAGGTTTCCAAACCAAATTGCTCGCTATAAACGGTAGCAATCTGGCTGGTGTCGCCATAGGCAACAAGCCTGAGTACTACAGCGCTGGTTTTTTCCAGCATCAGCGAACTACCAAAATTTTGGTAGCCAGGGTTTCCTCCCCTTGAGCATTCATGCTGAAGACGAGGTAAACACCGGAACGCACTTTTTCTCCGGAAGGATCGGTAACGTTCCAAGAGAAAGAGCCGCCGTTGGCTTTGCCTTGATAAACTAAAGTGCCGTTTACATCTGTCACCTTAACTAACGCATCGCGAACGAGGCCTCTAATCACGATCGGCCCACTATGGCGATCGTCGTAAGGATTGGGAAAAGCCAGTACCTGATTGTTGGCACTACCACCTGCAGTAGCATCAGAGCGGAAGGAGATAATGCCTCGGTCGGTGCCAAAAAACACCTCTCCGGATTCGGGATCTACCGCAATGCTGAGCACGTTATTCGAGAGCAAAGGGCTGTTTTCACTATTGAAATAGCGAATCTGATTTTGCCCATCTGCCGACATCAGCCAGGCTCCGTTGTTGGTGCCAAACCATTTTCTATTCGCTCCGTCCACCGCAATGCAGTTAATCACCTCATTGCCAAGGAGAAACCCAACGAAGAGACCTTGCTGAATTTTGATTTGACGCGCATCGTAGTTTCCACCTGAAAAGATGTTTCCGGGGTTAAAGAAAACTGCCGGGCCTTTGTTGGTTCCTACCCACACTTGGCCTTCTAAATCTTCAGTAACGCAGTTCACTGCGGCATCAGGAAGGCCACCTAAACCGGGCTGATTGGTTAAAACACGGTAGTCGTTGTTGGCTTTGTTGAGTACCACCACGTTGCTGAGCCGATTTCGCAACCACTTTTGTCCGCGGCTATCGATGGTGAGGCCAATGTACTCATTCAACGTACCCGTACGGACTTTGCGCCAAGTGCTATCAGGCGACATGATGGCGATAGGATTTTCGGCCCCATAATTCACTACATATAGCTCATTCTGATAATAATCCATGGCGCTGATGCGGCATAATCCAATGCCAGTAGCCGGGTCAATAGAACCAGCTTGATATTCCAACGGACTGTTTTGAGGCCACCATCTTCGGGTGATGCCATCGTCATCAAATTCAAAAAGACCGGTGTTCCAACTACCAGCCAACATGCGTCCGGATCTGCCGGAAGCGCGCGAGCACAATAGGTCGAAGGTTCCTCCCAAGCCACTTACGTTGTGACGACCTAGGGTTTTCCATTCTCCCTTTTTAAAGAAAGAAAGCAAAGGTGGGAGAAATGCATTATTCCAAGCATCGTTGACACCGCCGGCTACTGCTTGGATCTGCCCTTGTCCTGCCCTCAATTCAAATACTTTAGCGGTTTTTGGTCCAGTGAGGCGGAAATATCGTGGAGTAAAACCATTGAAACGAACCAAGCCTTCGCCTTCATCGGCCAGCCATACCACCCCAAAACGGTCTTCGAAACAAGCTTTGAGGTTTTCAACGCCCATCCCACCGGGTGTTTTGAGCGGACTTTGGAAAAGGGTGTCGAAGACAAAGCCGCGATAATAGTTTACCGCTGATAATCTTCCATTATGTACCTGAAGTGCGTAAAAGTCGTTACCCCCTTCATTAAATCCGAACCCCACACGTTGACCATTGCGGGCAACGATGAGCGAATCCTTGAAGGTAGTGATGAGTTCATTGTTCCAGAAGGCAACTTCAAACCGGCGTTCTTTGCCAAACAACTCGAAGCGAGTCCAGTTGTTGAAATCAGACATATTAGCCGCAGCAAAAGGAGCAGAGAGAATGCCGCTGTCCGTTGCGGCATAGAGTCGTTGACCGTCGTCGTCGAGGCTCCACACGTTGAGGCGGCTCCCTCCGGTGCCAATGAGCATGGTGTTACGAAACTCCTTGCGTTCGAGGTCTAGCTCTAAAATGCCGAAGGCGGTAGCTAAGTAGGCGATTTTTCCGCGTATGTGAATCTTGTTGATGCGCTTCTGTCCGGTCATGTTGCGGAGTTTTAGCGCATTGAGGTTAGTGATTTTACGCTTCATTTGGCGGTCATCTACCAAGTCCACATTGCCATTTTCATAGGCTACCACCAGAAGTTTGTAGGCTGATGCATATTTAATGCAGCTTATGCCCAAGTCGCTGAGCCCTTCAATGCGGGTGATGCGCTCCATCTCGCCGGTGTTGCGCTCATAATATAGAAGCATCTCCTCTGTGCCGAGGTAGATACCGTCTTCAGACTCGGCGAGGCTGATGCCATTCAAGGACGGAAGGTGCACCCGCCATTGGCCTACTGCCACCTGGGCAGCGTCCTGCGAACGAACCGAATAATGCAAAAACAGACTCAACAGCAAGCATAGTAATGCCCTCATTCTCATAACTCAAAGATGAGAGAAAGACGTGGGAAAATGTGTTTGAGTATTTGTGATTGAAAAAATGAATGTTGAGGAAGTGAGATGGTAGCCTTTCCTTGTACCGCTGCTCTGCAGAAATACCGCCCTTTTGATGTTAATGAATAAAAGGTTGTTGGGACAATATCTATCTGGGGTTATTAGTGGAATTAGGGTTTACGTTGGGGGGCCGATTGATAGACAGAGCGGGTGGTGAAGGTTTGTCCATCGTAGTGGGAGAGTCCTGTGGTTCGAGTGCCTATCCAAAGGTGACCTGCTTGGTCTTCGAGAATCGCCCAAATGCTATTGTTGATGAGCCCATCACGGGTGGTAAAGTGTTGAAAGGTCTCACCATTGTACCGATAAAGGCCGGTTTCAGCATCTCCCCCCATCCAAAGTTGACCATTTCGGTCCTGGATAATGCGGGTGACTCCGCCATTAAGGCCGTCTTTGGTAGAGAAGCTGGTCCATTTCTTTCCATCATACCGATAGGCTCCTCCCCAATTGCCAAACCATAGATTTCCTGCTGCATCCTGACATTGAGGCCATGCCCAGCCAGTAGGCCTAGGGGTTGCGCCCTTCTGATTGAGGTATTCGAGTGGAAAGTGGGTGATGTTTTGGCCATCATATCGGTAAACACCGTCGTTGGTTCTTCCTCCAAACCAGATGTTTCCATCTCGATCTTCTAATAGCCGTTCCATATTGGGGTTGCTACTTAGAAAGCCTTTTATTGAGGGACTTAATTCAAATTGTGAAAAGGTTTTTCCATCGTAGATAAATACTCCATCGATGGTGGCTAACCAGATTTTGCCGTTTCTGGTTTGTATCATGTTAAATACGGTGTGCTTTTTACGATATAAGGTGTTTTGGTTGAGCGGTTGACTGGAGGGTAAAGGTATGGAGATGGGCGAAATGGTTTTCCCGTTGTAAAGACAAGGCCCTAATTCGGTGCCTATCCAGATCTGTCCTTTTGCGTCTTCTAACAAACTGGTGATGTTGTTGTGGCTAAGGCTATCGCTTTTGAGGTATCGGCGAAAGGACTTTCCATCATACTGGTAAAGTCCATTTTCTGTGGTGCCAAACCATAGGTTTCCGGATTGGTCTTCCAATATGCACTGCACGTTACCATAAACGGGATTTCCGATAGTTTTAACCAACTGAGGTAGCTCTGCAGAACTTTGTTTTTTTAATGGGCCATTGCAAGCAAGGGCTAAAATTGAACAGGCCAGCATGCTTAAAACTCGAAAAACAAAGTGGGTTTGGTACATGGTGAGGTGGGCTGATGGTGGTTCTCTTGCTTGAATGGAAGTTTTTGAAACTCATGGATTTTTTTGGCTGGACGCCTACTTGGCTCTTATGAAACTTCAAGTTCCTTAAGGTATAGGTGGTGATTTGTCCCACCCTCCGATGTGAATTTATAAACGCAAAAATAGGTCAGATTAAGGTCGGCTATTTGCATAGGGCAATTTAACCAAAGCTAGGTGCCCGTTGTCAGAGGCTACTGTCAAGCATAAGTTAAAAATGAAGGATGGCCTATACTGGATCAAACAAGGAGCTGAATAACAGGCCAGATCATGAATGATAAAAAGGCAGTTTATGCAAATGTGTACTTTAATAAATTGCTGGCCACTTTTGTCGGAATTAGGAATAAATAATTGAATTGCCAGTTTCAACATTTCAATACCTCTCTAATTTGAGTATTTAACCTAATATTGTAAACTTGGAAAATATAGGCTGTACGAAAGTTATTTCTTACTGTTTTTACTGACTTTTTTCATGGTCTATCATCCTATAGAGATTAAGTCAAATACTTGCCAAAAGTTTAAGAGGTTGAAATTGCTGACAAGGGCATTTAGAAGGATTATAGCCAATAAATCAAACTTTTGATGAGGCACGAATTGTTTCGATTTTGGGCTTTCTTCCGGCTGATTTTCTCCCATCCGCTCACTAAACATCGGATTTTTAGAACGCTTTTGAAGTTCTGTAAGCTTAATTGGCAGTTGATAGGACAGAAAGGTTATAGGGTTCATTCGTTTACTCCGAAGACTAAGTTGCTATTAGCCAATGGCATGACGAACGCCTTGATGAACCTCTATTGTGGCTTGCTAGAGTTTGAGGATATGGCGTTTGTATTGCATTTTCTTCGAAAAGAGGATTGTTTTGTTGATGCAGGTGCGAATGTTGGTTGCTATTCTGTTTTGGCCGGCGGACATATTGGATCAAGGGTACTGGCCTTTGAGCCTGTCCCTTCAACATTTGCTCATTTGGAAGCGAATGTGCGGGCAAATGGCATCGAGGATCGGGTTTCTTTATTTCGAACTGCCTTAGGAGCAAATCCGGGTTATGTGGCATTTACATCAACGTATGATACAGTAAATAGGGTTGCAACTTCTAGCGATAACAACACTATTCAAGTGCCGGTAAATTCGCTTGACAATCTAATAGTGTCAAACCCTAAACCGGCACTACTTAAATTAGATGTTGAGGGCTATGAGCAGCCTGTTCTTCAGGGTGCTGGTTGCTTATTGCGTCAACCGGAATTGAAGGCTATTATAGTAGAGTTGAATGGGTCTGGTACGCGCTATGCAATGGCCGATTTGGAGATTCATGATTCCTTGGTGAAGGCCGGTTTTCTTCCATTTCGTTATGTGCCATTTTCAAGGAAGCTCCTTCCATTGCACGGGCCTGGTAAACACAACACGCTTTATTTGAGGGATTTAGAGTTTATAAAAAAGAGAATCGAAAGCGCGGAGCGTGTTGAAATCAACAACTTAGGTTTCTAGCCATTACTTCACACAAAGTCCAGGGAGGTTACTCAAAATCCACAATGGTTTTTTTTGAAGAAACCCTGCTCCCTCTGCGTGAAATAAACTAAACCTGAAGGAGTGCTTTTACCTTACCATTGGTTTCAGCCAGCATTTTCTTGCTTAACTCCGGCAACTCCTCCGGAAGAAAACTGCCTCGCAATTGACCTTGATCAAGCCAGTGGATCAAATCACAATTACCTTGCAACAGCTCCAACTGGTGCGCCGCTACCAAGACCCCGCAACCGGCAATTGCCCGCTCTTTCAACCAAGCTCCCAATATTTGCCCAGCTTCAAGATCCAGTCCGTTGAAGGGTTCATCTAACAACAACCAATGGCGTGCACTTTTCATCATACTTAATAGCCCCAACTTCTTCTTCATTCCGGTTGAATATCCTTCAATCGGCTTATGTAACGGCAAATGAAGCAACTCCGCCCACTGCTCCAGTTTTACTCCCTTCCGCTCCTGGGGAAATAAATCCAGAAAGTCTTTACCGGTAATACCGGGATAGAAGCTAGGCTCAGTAGGAATATGGAGTACGTCCCGCCAATTGAGAGGCTGACCTTTCCAGCTTACAGTGCCGTGCTGAAGTGGTAACTCAGAGGCTAATAGCCTGAATAAAGTAGATTTTCCGGCCCCATTTAAGCCTACAAGGCCATGAATTTGGCCCATTTCCAAGGCCCATTGCTCGATATTCAGCACCAAGGTTTGCTGGTATTTGAATTGAAGCTGCAAAATTTCAAGGAAGGAGCTCATGTCGCAATCGAAAAAGGGCTTTGGGTAAATAGTAAACAAGAAATAGCGGAATAACCGGCGCTATTACCGGAACAATCAGGCCGATGGCAGCTAAGGAGGCCGCGAGTTGAGCCGAACTTACCTCTGAAGGACGCCAGTTAGCATACCGCATCGACCACATCGCAAGTAGATACAGCATTTGAAGTAATGGCAACAACAAACTCAGCCATTCCACTTCCGGTTGTAACCATCCATGTAAAACGGCCATCAACAGACTCCAAACGAGCAAAGGGCGGGCATGCTCCCATACTTGATGAAAGAAAAAAGAAGCTCCACTAAGACCAGAACTTCTTAATTCCATCCAACTTTCGCTACGCAAAATCGGCCCGGACCACAACAAGGTCAAAAGTAAAGTGAGCCACAAACTCAAGACAGGAAGAAACAAAGCAGGCAAGCTAAGCAGCATAATCAACAACAACCACGGTGCCTGAGTATGCCAAACAACCCGCGCTTCTCGGGTAAACCACGGCTTCAAAAAGCCGGGGACAGACATGAAGAATACACCCTCCGATTTTCGGCGAGGAGGCGGCAGCCGAACAGCCACAGCCATCACCAAAGGAGGAAGCAAAGCAAAAAAAGGATGATGTTGGTATCCAATGAAGGTAGCCAGCATCCAAACAGGTGTACTCTCCCAAAAGGCAGCCCAAAACGGCTGCTTCAATCGGCGCAATACGGAAAAATGGTCTTCTCTGAAAAAATGGAAGAGCAAAGGAAATACCGTAATAATGACCCAAACTTCCCAACGGGCTATTGCAGCCAAACAGACTCCGTAGAGAATACCCAAAACTGCTGGAATGACCAAAAGCTGGTAGTACCAAGGGAGCGACCGCAAAGCGTATTTAACTTGAAGCAAACGCAATCTCAGTAAAACCAATCCGGGCGGGGTAGTCATTAGCGTACGGAACGGAGAAGTCTCCGGCTTATTACTATCCGTAAATAGCGATTTCCCTCATACCTTGGCTGTTCCAACGCGCGCGATACATGCCTTCCGTATTGAAGCTAAAGGCAGTAGTTCCACCTGCATCTACCGCGATTAGGCCGCCATCGCCTCCAATTTCAAGAAGATGATCGTGAATCACTCGATCGCATGCCTCCTGAAGCCCTAAACCCTGATAACGCATCAAACAAGCAACGTCGTAAGCCACCACCCCGCGAAGGAAAAACTCTCCACTGCCGGTACATGAGATAGCACAACTGCGGTCATCGGCCCACGTGCCAGCACCTATTACAGGAGAGTCGCCAACTCTTCCGAACTTCTTATTGGTCATTCCTCCAGTGGAAGTGGCAGCAGCCACATGTCCATGTAGGTCGCGAGCTACAGCCCCAACCGTACCAAATTTCTTCTCATCTAAGGGAGAAGTTTTCACATCGTGGTCAAGTTGGAAGGAGTTGGTATCCCGAATTTTCAGCCACTGCTGATAGCGAAACTCGTCGTAAAAATAGCTATCTGGCTCTAAGGAAAAACCCTGCATTTGGGCAAATTCCATCGCACCTTGCCCCATCAACAACACATGTCCGGACTGCTCCATCACCCTGCGCGCAAGTTGAATGGGATTTTTGATTCCGCTGACGCCACTCACGGCACCCGCAGCACGGTCAGCGCCCCACATAATAGAGGCATCCATCTCATGTTTGCCAAGGGCATTAAATACAGAGCCACGGCCGGCATTGAATAAAGGGCAGTCTTCCAGTGCGCTAACAGTAGCCTCTACGGCATCCAATGCAGATGCTCCTTTTTCCAACAACTTGATGCCTGCATTGAGGGCGTCTTCCAAACCTGCGCGGTAACGCAATTCCTTTTCAGGACTCATCTCCGCCTGAAGGATGGTGCCGGCACCTCCATGAAGGGCCAAACTTACTAATGCACTCATCGTACTCCAAGTTTACGCCATACTGCTTTTACTAGTACCAGCAATTGCGGATCTGAAACATCCCATCGGTATTGTTCTGCCAAAAGAGCGAGGTATTGCTCAGCTTCTTCCAGATGATGCATCTTATTGATAAGGTCGAGGGCTTGGCCAAAGGCGTTGTCATCTCCCCCAAAAAACGCCTTACTCAACTGGAATTTCTCAACCAAAGTGATAGCGGTTTTCAAGTTATCGGCTTTTTGGCGCTCAGCTAAAGTGAGGGTTCGCGGGTCGAAAAAGCTGGCAATCCGCAATGGCGCTGGTTGAAGCTTTTCGTTTACATCGGCTGTTCCTACTTCCGGTGTCAGGGCCTCTGTAGTTGCTAACGGAATCTCTTCATGCTTTTCTTCTACATCGCTAAGCTCTAAAGGCTCCAGTTGATCACCTAACGGTGTTTCGTGACCTTCAATCACTGTTTCCTCCTCGTTTGCATGCAACGGCGACTTTACAATAGGCGCATCTTCCAAAACAGGGACTTCCTCTTCAAGAACTGGCTCTTCTTTCGCTTCAACCACAATTTCCGGCAGCGGAAGCTCCATCATTACCGCGTTTTCTTCTTCAGAAGGGCTATCCGCTTCCGGCGCAGTTACTTCTTCGCCTTGGCTAGGCTCTTCTATTAAATGCTCTGAAGGTGCTACATGAAACTGTAATTCAAAAACCTGCTTTTTCTCTTCTTCTACTATAGATGAAGCCAAATCCGCTTTTTCTTCTTTAGTAATAGCCACGCTAGACTGCTCTAAATGCTGTTGTAGCGCATGAAGGCCTGTTGACATGGTCGAAAGTCGCTGATCCAACTGCTTCATGCGGTTGTGTAAAGCTTCTAAAGTCTTCCCTACCGACTCTAAGGACGTTTCAACATCCTGGTATTGCTGATCGCTCTCCCTTGATTTTCGCATCAACCATTGCGTTTGCTCGTGCAGCTGATGCATCACGGAGTTGTTGTCGAGTCCTTCTAGGTCATTGGCCAGCTGATGGGTAACACGAAGCATACGCCAACGAATAACGCTCACTTCCTCGTCGTCACCGGTCAGTAGTTGCTCCAGCATTTCTGCCAATTTCTCAATTTTCTCAGCCATCTGAGCAGTTAATAGTGCATGCGCCTGTGCCATCAGAATAATTTTCTCATTTTCGCCTCACGAAGATAAACCCGCAACCGGGATGTTTACAGAACCACGTATAGGCGAGTTAAAAAAGAAAGGCTGGATCGAAGTTGTTTGCGGATCCATGTTCTCCGGTAAAACCGAAGAGCTCATCCGTAGATTGCGTCGTGCTCAACTCGCCAACCAGCGGGTTGAAATCTTCAAGCCCATGATCGATACGCGCTATTCAGAAGAAGAAATTGTGTCGCATAACGCAAACGCTATTCGCTCAACGCCAGTTGAAAACTCTCAGAATATCCTGCTGATGGTTGAACAAGGCGCAGAGGTAGTCGGCATAGACGAAGCACAATTCTTCGACTTGGAGCTCATTCAAGTTTGTCAGAAGTTGGCCTCTCGTGGTACGCGGGTGATAGTGGCCGGCCTCGATATGGACTATTTGGGTCAGCCTTTCGGCCCAATGCCGCAGTTGATGGCAGTAGCAGAATATGTGACCAAAGTGCAAGCCATCTGCATGGTTTGTGGCGACTTAGCTTCTCATTCTTTCCGAAAGGTTGCCCAAAATGAAAAGGTACTTCTAGGTGAGAAAGAAAGTTATGAACCACGTTGCCGCAGCTGCTTCAACACCGGAATGAAAGTATCAGGTTAAAAAACGCTCTATCCCTTCTCAATTCTACACTTAATGATCATTGCCATGGAGTTTTTTCATTAAGAAGGTTAAACCTCCAAGGCATAGCACAATTACCGAATAACTCTTTACGCTGAAGCGGGTTCTAAATGTATCTTTGCGAAACCCTCAGGTAAATGCCTCGCAACCCCGACATCCAGTCCGTTCTTATCATTGGTAGTGGCCCTATTGTTATCGGCCAAGCCTGCGAATTCGACTACTCCGGCTCACAAGCCGCCCGCTCTCTTAGAGAAGAGGGCATCGAAGTATCCCTCATCAACTCTAACCCGGCAACCATCATGACAGACCCCGTCATGGCGGACCACATCTACCTCCTACCGCTTACAGTAGAATCGCTAGAGCAAATCCTGAAAGAACGGCCTATTGATGCAGTGCTACCCACCATGGGTGGCCAAACCGCACTCAACTTATGCAAAGAGGCAGATGAAGCCGGACTCTGGGAAGAATACGACGTCAAAATCATCGGAGTTGACATTGACGCTATTGAAAAAACAGAAAACCGGGAAGAGTTCCGCCAACTGATGCTCGACATCGGCGTTCCTGTCGCGCCTTCACGCATTGCCAACTCTTTTCTGGAAGGCAAAGAAGCAGCTGAAGAAATTGGCTTTCCTTTGGTTATCCGCCCATCTTATACTTTAGGAGGAAGCGGCGGCGCATTTGTCCATAAAAAAGAAGATTTTGATGCACTGCTTACACGTGGCTTGAACGCTTCTCCTACCCACGAAGTGTTGGTAGAAAAAGCGGTAATCGGCTGGAAAGAGTACGAACTGGAACTGCTTCGTGACCATAACGACAACGTCGCCATCATCTGCACCATCGAAAACTTCGACCCGATGGGCATCCATACTGGCGATTCAATCACGGTAGCGCCTGCCATGACGCTCAGTGATACGGCTTACCAGAAAATGCGCAATGCGGCTATCCTCATGATGCGCTCTATCGGCAACTTCGCCGGTGGCTGTAATGTGCAGTTTTCTATGGACCCCGACACCGAAGACCTTATCGCCATCGAGATAAACCCTCGCGTGAGCCGCTCTTCGGCTTTAGCGTCGAAAGCTACCGGCTATCCCATCGCGCGCATCGCTGCGAAAATGGCCATCGGCTACAACCTCGACGAGCTTCAAAACCAAATTACCCTCTCAACTTCTGCCTACTTCGAACCCACGCTCGACTACGTCATCGTCAAGATTCCAAAGTGGAACTTCGAGAAGTTTCAAGGCGCCAACCGCGAACTGGGCTTGCAAATGAAATCCGTAGGCGAAGTGATGGCCATCGGTCGCTCTTTCAACGAAGCCTTGCAGAAAGCTTGTCAGAGTTTAGAGATTGGCCGAAGTGGACTGGAATCGCCCAAGCCCACCCGCGATTTAGACGCTCTGATGCACAAATTGGAACACCCCAGCTGGGACCGACTCTTCGCAGTTCGCGAAGCGCTCGCCATGGGTGTTCCAGTGAAATCCGTGCAGAAAGCCACCCGCATCGACCGCTGGTTCCTGCTTCAAATCCAACATTTGGTGAAGCTGGAAGCAGAGGTCAAACGTTATACCTTGCCGCTCATTCCAGCGGAATTATTCCGGGAATTGAAGCAAAATGGCTTCTCCGACGTTCAAATCGCCAACTTGCTCGGTAATGGGGTAACTGAAGCAGAAGTCAGAGCCCGCAGAAAATCATTCGGACTCAACCGCGTTTGGAAAATGGTGGACACTTGTGCCGCCGAATTTGAAGCGCAAACGCCCTACTTCTATTCTACTTACGACCAAGAAAACGAGTCCATTCGCTCTGAAAAACCCAAAGTGGTGGTGTTAGGCTCCGGCCCCAACCGCATCGGACAAGGCATCGAATTCGACTACTCTTGCGTGCACGGCCTTTTAGCCGCCCGCGAAGCAGGATTTGAAGCCATCATGGTGAATTGCAATCCGGAGACTGTGTCAACGGACTTCAACATGGCCGACAAACTCTACTTTGAACCGGTTTTCTGGGAACATTTACTAGACATCATCGAACATGAGCAACCCGAGGGCGTTATTGTTCAGCTTGGCGGTCAAACCGCGCTTAAGCTATCCAAGCAACTCCAGGAACACAGCATTCGTATCTTCGGAACCAGCTATGAAAACATGGATTTGGCCGAAGACCGTGGTCGTTTTTCAGATTTGTTGAAGGCTTTAGACATTCCCTATCCGAAATACGGCGTTTCTGAAACCGCCGAAGAAGCCATCGAAATTGCACGGGAAGTAGGCTATCCGGTGCTGGTACGTCCGAGTTACGTACTTGGTGGACAAGGCATGAGAATTGTCATCAACGAAGAAGAACTGGAATCGGCAGTTATTGATTTATTGAAATCACTGCCCGGCAACCGCGTACTCATTGACCACTTCCTGGACCGTGCAGAAGAAGCGGAGGTCGATTGCATCTTCGATGGAGACGAAACCCATTTATTGGCGGTTATGGAACACATTGAACCGGCAGGTATCCATTCCGGAGATTCACATTCTGTACTTCCTTCTTTCTCATTAAGTGAATCTGCACTTAAACAGATAGAAGTTTATACCGAAAGACTGGCGCGCGCACTCGATATACGAGGCTTGATGAATGTGCAGTTTGCTATCAAAAATGATAAAGTGTATGTGATTGAAGCCAATCCACGCGCTTCTCGCACCGTTCCATTTATCGCAAAAGCCTACGGTGTTCCTTATGTCAACATCGCCACCAAGGTGATGTTAGGCACACACAAACTCAAGGATTTTGTGATAGAAAAGAAATTGGAAGGCTATGCGATAAAAGAACCTGTATTTTCGTTCAACAAGTTTCCTGAAGTCAGCAAGGCATTAGGGCCAGAGATGAAGTCAACGGGAGAAGCCATTCGCTTCATCCGACACCTCCGCGACCCTTACTTCCGCAGGCTGAGCAGGGAGAAATCGATGTATCTGAGCCGATAATTCATGACAAAACTCCTTATTTGGCTGCTCATCATCTTTTTGGTGCTGCGCATGCTGAGAAATTCGTTTAAAGTAGTCGTCTTTAAGCAAGGCGGCTTTCAACAAAACCCCTTTAACCGGGAAGAAGCTGCTCCGCGTAAACCGGAAGGCAGTGTAACCATTGAACAAAAATCTTCTGGCCGCACCTCATCCGACGATGGCGAGTATGTGGACTATGAAGAAGTTAAATAAGCAGCATGAAAACATTCTTTAATCAGGCGAAGCCTCACTTGCTGGCTTTAGTGGCCTTTCTGGTGCTCGCCTTGGCGTACAATGCGCCCCAGCTTTCAGGAAAAAAGCTGAAGCAGGACGATATGCTCCAGTTTACCGGCATGGCCCGTGAACTAGTGGATTACGAAAAAGCAACCGGACACCACGCCCTCTGGACCAACGCGCTTTTTGCCGGGATGCCTGCTTACCAGATTTATCTACCCAAGCCGGGCATGTTGGTGGACCACCTCAACCATTTCCTGGCATACACCGTTCCTCAACCCGCCGGTGTTTTGCTCCTCATGAGCCTTTGTTTCTACTTTCTGATGGTCACCCTGGGAACAAGGCCGCTATTGGCCGCAATCGGTGGAATTGCCTTTGCTTTCTCTTCCTATAACGTCATCATTTTAGGGGTAGGACACATCACCAAAGCGCTCGCAATAGCGTATATGGCGCCGGTTTTAGCAGGTTTAATTATGCTATTCCGCAAACAATGGATGGCAGGCTTCGCCACTTTGGCACTCGGCTTCGCCCTTGAACTTTATGCCAACCACTTCCAGATTACCTATTATTTGGGGTTGATTGTCATTTGTTACGGACTATACCAGCTTGTAGAGGCTGTTTTCAACAAAACCTTCAAGGATTTCTTCTTGGCTTCTGGCCTGGCGATTCTCGCTGTTGGCATCGGAATTGGCGCCAATTACACCAACCTCGCGTTGACGTTTGAATATCAGAAAGAGACCATGCGTGGCGAATCGGAGTTGAAAGCGCTCGAAACCAAAGGTTCCGGCAGTGGCCTCGACAAAGACTACGCGCTCAACTGGAGCTATGGCGTTTCGGAAACAGGAACTTTCCTGATTCCGAACTTCCACGGCGGAGCTTCTGCTTCCGATGCAGGCAAGAAAAGCGAAACTTATGACTTCCTTGTAGGAAAAGGCGTGGACCCTTCCATGGCGGCTGAATTCACCTCGAACATGCCCACCTACTTCGGTACGCAACCTTTCACGGCAGGCCCTACCTATTTCGGTGCTTCAGTGATGTTCTTCTTCGTTTTCGCGCTTTTCTTCCTTAAAGGTCGTGACCGCTGGTGGGTGTTGGCAGCTTGTGTCTTGTCGGTTTTCCTGAGCTGGGGCAAGAACTTCGAAGCCTTTACCGACATCTTCTTCAACCACGTTCCCTTATACAACAAGTTCCGTGCAGTGGCCATGGCCCAAGTCATGGCAGGCTTGCTGGTTCCATTCTTCGGATTTTGGGCCCTCACTAAACTGATGGATGAAGTTGAGACTCCTCAGTTTGATGCCGCAAAAGCCACCAAGCTATTGACTTATGTAACCGCCGGACTCGCTGGCTTCTGCTTGCTTTTCGCTCTTGCACCCGGCATGTTCTTCGACTTTACCTCTGCTACCGTAGATGCTCAGTTAGAGAAAATGCTTCCCGGTCTCCGCGATAGCGTGATTGCAGATCGAAAAGGGATGCTTCAAGGAGATGCTTGGCGTTCTTTCTTCTTCATCGTGCTTTCTGCCGGAACCCTTTGGGCGTTGATTAACCGCAAGTTCAAACCCATGTACGCCGGATTGCTCCTTGGCGCCTTGGTGCTTGCCGATTTGTGGGCGGTAGATAAACGCTACCTCAACGATAAAGACTTCATCAGCAAGCGACAAGTAGAGCAGCCATTTGAAGCTACCGCTGCCGACTTGCAGATTAAACAAGACCCTACGCCTTACTACCGCGTGCTCGATTTGAGTGGAGACCCATTCAATGAAAACCGAGCGGCTAACTTCCACTACAGCGTGGGTGGCTACCATCCGGCTAAATTGTCGAGGTATGAAGACATCAAAGTTCGTTACCTCTCGCAGATGAATCCTTCGGTGATGGCGATGTTGAACACCCGCTGGGTTATAACCAAAGGGCAAGATGGAACTCCACAAGCACAGCGCAACTTGGCGGCATGTGGCAATGCCTGGTTTGTACCTCAAGTGCTTCCGGTTGAAAACGCGAAAGCAGAAATTGACTCACTCAATGGCTTAGATCCACGCACCATGGCAGTAGTGGACAAACGCTTTACCAATGAAATTAAACGTTTAGAAAGCCGTTTCGACCCCACCTCAACCATCAATCTTACCCATTACAGTCCAGATACACTCAAGTATGCCAGTAAAGCCAATGCAACTCAACTGGCTGTTTTCTCCGAGATGTATTATGAAAATGGATGGGAAGCCCTGATTGACGGAAAACCAGCCCCCTACATCAGAGCCAACTACGCCCTCCGAGCCATGGTGATTCCAGCCGGAGAGCATCAAATAGAATTCCGCTTCGCACCTAAGTCGTATTACGACGGAGAAAAAGTGTCGCTGGCCTCTTCTATCCTCCTCTTCCTTGCCGTTGGCGGCGCGTTGTTCATGCAGTTTAAGAGGAAAAAGAGTTAATCTTTTCCATTTCAAATACAAAAGCCACTTGAAAAAGTGGCTTTTGTATTTGAAGAAATCTGACTGTTTGGCCTTTTCTTACAACAGAATTGATAGCGTATCTCACTTAAAAACATGTCCGGTAAAAAATCGAACCGGATGCTTGGAATTTTATTAACCTACTTATCTAAAATAGTTTGCCACCATTTTCTTTTGGATTTTAATATCAATTCATTTTAAGTAAAAGTATTTAGACATTATCTCAGGCTTTCAATCAGTCCAATTGCAACCGCAAAAAGAGGCCAAAGTTGGTGAACGAAAGCCAATTTGCTCCTTCTTGACTGCTGTCGAATGCTAAGCCCATTTGATAACGGGCGCGAAAGCCAATACCGGCTCTCCATTGTTGTTGGCTGTATTGATGCCTGGGAAATCGTCCTTGAGCTTCTGTCAAAGCGGATGATTGTGGTCGGCGAATCCAATGATTGGTTGTAGCAATAAGTTGAAAAAACAAACTCCATTTCCGGCTAATTGGTGGAGCATATTGAACCATTAAGAATAAATCAAGACTCGAAGGCGCAATGGGCAAGTAGGATGGAAGGCAATTGAGATAAAAGGTTTCATCGGGGCTTAAGTATTCTAAAGAAAGGCCTACCGTTGGAGTCAATTGCTCCCCATCGAAGCTGGCGCCTATCGTAACACCCAGCATCCGAGAAATTTGTCGGCTTAGAAGGTTGTCGATTGATAGGCTATTCGCTGATGCTTCGTTGTGGTGCTTAGTAAAATTGGCTTGTGAGAACATATTCCATTTGCCCGCACTATCAATGTCACGTTGGGTATAAGCGAAATACGAAGTGTGTGCTCGAAAAAAGCTGACTTCAAATGGCGTTTGTGCTGAACTATTCGTCCACACTAACATCCACAAGCAAGACCAAACTACCCTTTGCATGTATTCGGCATTCGAAGGTTCAACTCCTTTGAAACCGGAACAGACTGGCAAGTGAGGATAAACCCTGACTCAAGTTCTGCGTCGGTTAATGCCGAATGCTGAGCCATCTGGACCTTGCCATTGGTACACAACAGTTTGCAAGTTCCACAAAGTCCTCGTTTACACGCATGAGGCAATGGAACCGCTTGCTGTAAAGCGCTAGCCAACACGGTCTGCCCGAGTTCTGTGGTGAAGGTATAGGGTTGGCCATTCAACTCAACCTTAACCAAACTTCCATTGGCCGAAGTTTCTTCAATAGGTTGAGCCGTGGATGATTGGAGATTATGCGGTTGAATGATTTCCTCTTTACTGGCTTCAGGATGTCCGGCAAAAACTGAATTCTTAGGAGCACCTTGGAAAATAGCGTCAAAGCGCGCCTCATAATCCGGAAATTCGGTACCCATCCACCGGTCCCACCAAGTGAAATACAAGCCATAATTCCCATGAAATTGTTCATGGTGCATATTATGATGAACAGAAGTGGTTTTATAACGCAATATTGGCCAGCGAACCCACCCTTGGGGATATAGCTCATAGCCGAGATGCCCCATGACATTATTGAGCATGTCGTACAACTGCCAAACTAAGATAACCCCTAAGTGCATCGGCATGACAAACGGAAGAACAAACCCCATGGTGTATTCTACAATGGCCTCAGTAGGTTGAAAGGCAAAGGCAGTAAATGGGGATGGGTCGGTACTTTGGTGGTGAACTCGGTGGAAAAAGGGGTAAAGCCTAGGATGGTGCATCATCCGATGTGACCAATAAAAAAAGGCATCAACCATAAACAACAAGATTGGAAAACTTAGCAAAGTCCAAGTCCATCCATAGTCCTCCACTCGCGTATATAACAAGGTATAACCACGATTGTCGAGGTAGATAAGTAGGACATCTAAAGCAGCAAAAACCAGCATGCTGCTGATAGAATGCATAATGTCATGTCGGAAATGTTGCGAAGTGGCTCGTTGCTGGGGCTGAATGCGGAAGCGCTGGAATTGCTTTTTACCGACCACCCAAAAAAGAAAAAACAAGGGTGAAGCAAAAAGAAAGTAGTAGAGGGAATTCTCGGTAAAAGCCGAAAAAAATTGACTTAGCAGTTCCTGGAGATTCATGTTGAAGCGTTTTGCAGCGTTGAAAAATGACGTTGCAAATCTCCCTTTAAGCAACTCTAAGACTCTTGAGGTACATCAAAAAGACCATTGATCTACCTCAAAAAAGCCACTGCTATCCTTTTCCGGAACGTATTCTGCTCAAAGTCTCCGGAGTTATATGGAGATAGGAGGCCATGTGGCCCAGCGATAACCGATTTGTAATATTGGGAAACTGAATCAGCAACTTTTCATAACGCTGCCGTGCATTTAAGAATTGAAGATCCCCGATTCGCTCTTCAATTTGTGCCACATAATAGTGCTCCACCAATTGAATGTACCAAAGTGCAATAAGATGATGTTGCTGCATCATGGACTTTAGTTGTGCATAATCCAGGGCATAAAGCACGCTGTCTTCCAGCAGTTGAATGCTTTCGAGCGATGGCTTCTGAGTTACCACACTGGGCGCATCCGAAATAATGTCCGTATCGAAAGAAAACCACACATTAACTTCTTTCCCTTCCTCATTTAAATGGAAATACCGCACCGCTCCTTGAAGCATGAACCATAGATGTTGGCAAACCCTCCCCTGCCGGTGTAGATAATAACCCTTGGGGAGTTCCATCAGCTGGAAATGCGCCGACATTTCTTGCAAAAGGGGCTCAGGTAAAGGATTTCCAACTTGAATAAGTTGAAGTAGGCTCGCGTTCATCTCTACTTGTATAGTCTGAACGCAATTTCGAGGATGATTTTACTAATTGAGAACTCAAACACTATAAAGTACAATTATTCCACCCATTTCATCAACTTCTAATGGTGCATAGTGATAGAAACTTATAAATTTGAATAAAAGAGTTTCTTATCATTAATTCCATGAATTCGGAACTGAAGTATTGGTACCTGCACGATCATAAGCTTTTTAGAAACCTTAGCTATTCGGAAATTGACACGCTCTGCATCCTCAAGCGGTTCAAAAAATCGAAAAAACATGAAGTTCTTGACCTGCCATTCAACCAAAAAGAACGCGTCTATTTCCTAAAACACGGGACCATTAAACTTGTCAAAATCGATGAACACGGCGAAGAAATCCTGCTTAACATCTTGCAAAAAGGAGACTTGTTTGGTGATTTAAATTTTGATAAAGAAGGAGAACACGAAGAGTTCTTCAAAGTGGTATCAGATGAAGCCGTGATTTGCACTTTTTTCAGAGAAAATCTCGAATCAGTGATGCAGCGTAAGCCAGAGTTTGCCATAAGCTACATCCGCTTCTCCGGATTTTCTTTCAATAAAATTCAGAATAGCTACAAGAACATCTTGTTTAAAGACGCGAAAACACGCTTAATTCTTCTGCTTAAATCCATTGTTGAAAAAGAAAACATCAGTGAAGGCAAGTACGTAATCTCTAACTTTCTCACCCAAAAAGACATTGCGCAACTGATTTGCACCACCCGGCAAACCGTGATTTCTTTACTCAATGAGTTGGAAAATGAAGGTATATTATCCTATTCACAGCGAGAAATTGCCATTCATGACATCAAAGAATTCAGAAACTTTACCCAAAATGTAAAATAGCTTACAATTTGCTTTTTCAGCGCAGGCGAGTTTTGTTTCATGAAAAACATCCTCCTACCGCTAAGCCTGTTGCTGTTAATGCTGGGCTTTTCTTTGCCCTCCGAGGCTCAATCTTCCGAAGCCCAAAGAGTGAAACATTTTAACCTTTCTGGCAAGCTTGCCATTCAAGGGTATGACCCAGTGGCTTATTTCAGTCAACAAAAAGCAGTAAAGGGCAAATCGGAAATTACCACTCAATACCAAGGCGTGGTTTATCAATTCGCCTCTGAGCAAAACCGCAAACTCTTCATCGCTAATCCTTCCCGTTTCGAACCCCAGTATGGCGGCTG
>JAIXUI010000005.1 GCA_027484125.1 Bacteroidota bacterium
ATAATCAACTTTTGCCAATCAGTTAGAAAGCACTGGAACGGCATAATCAGCTTCTTTAATTTGAGACTAACCTCTGCAATAGCAGAGCGAATAAACCTTAAAATACAAGAGATAAAACGATCCGCTAAAGGATATAGAAATATGAAAAACTTTATCGCAATGATCTACTTCCATTTAGGTAAGCTTCCAATCCCTACCCACAATTAATGGCGAAGAACCACAATTTCTAAGTAACCTTCAATTGCGTCAGGGGCTGATTGAGATTTTTGGGCAGACCTAAATCCTAGTGTAGTGTATGTTATTTTTTCACTGTCACCAATATTCATTTTTTCTTCGTTTTTATTTTCTCCTGTCATAAATTAAGTTTTGTTTATATGTTAATTTTCGCGCCGTCTTCTTTTAGAGTGAGGCAATACATCCCTATTCGCGCAACTCCTCTTAAACTTGCGTATCTATCTGTTCTAACTTGCGTATATTTATTCTGAGTTGCGCATAGGTTCGTCTTGGTTGAACCTATTGAAGTATTGGCGAAAGCGTTGAAAACTGCCTGCATAGATTTAGGGTATTTGAGGCTCTTTAGAGGGTTAATGGTGCTGTCTGCTCCGTAGTGCGAAGATAGAAAATCTTAAAATTCGTTGAGGTCTATGAGGATTTTTTTTGTTCGGTTCCTTGGGGGAGTTATGTGGATACAGACTTTAGTGTTATTGCTGCCTTTGTGGCCCAGGTGGGATTGGTTGTAGTGTAGGTCGGTGCCTTGTTTCATAAGCTAGAAAGTTTGGTAACATATTGATTATTTGCGACATATTTCTTTACTGCATTGTGTAGGCCGGGTATATATGGTTAAGTTGAATTAGCTATACCTTTATTGTGGGCTGGCTATTTTTAGAAGTTGGCGGATCGTTTTTCAATAGGAGACAGTATAAATGCTGTCTCAACGAGGTCGTTGCATTGGTCTTTTCACCTGCAACTTCTCGCTTCCTTCCCAGTGCTCTGAACTAACCTTCAAAGGCTCCGAACTACCCTCCCAATGCTCTGAATCACTCTATCAATGTTCTGAACTATCCTCCCAGTCCTCTGAATCACTTTCTCTGTTTTCTGAACTGTATGTGCTGGGTGATTGTGGACTTCTTTCTTGGGGTTACCCGATGTATCGGGTAATGATTTTACTGAAGGGTTCTTACTCTTACCAGCCTGCCGGGGTTTTCGAGGCTTATCCATAGTTCTCCGTCGGGGAAGCAGGTTACGTTTCTGATTCTTCCGAGGTTTTCGAGTAGGCTGGGTTCTTCTGTGGCGGTTTCGCCGTTGAGCTTCAGTCTTCTTAGCTTTTTATCGACCAAGCATCCTAAGAGCATCTGCCCGCGCCAGGCTTGCCATCGGGGATGATGCAAGATGGTCATGCCGCAGAAGGCGGGTGAGGGTATCCAATTTAATACTGGTGCTTGTATCCCGGCGGCTAAATGTCCGTTGGAGATGAGGCTTCCGTCGTAGTTGATGCCTTCGGAATACAATGGCCAGCCGTAGTTGGCTCCTTTTCTGATGAAGTTAAGCTCGTCGCCGCCGCGTGGTCCGTGCTCGGTGGACCAAAGCCTGCCGCTTAAATCGAAGGTTAGTCCCTGGGGATTGCGGTGCCCGTAGGTCCAAGCCGGTCGTGGCTGACTTTGCCCCGGCAAGACTGGATTGTCAGACGGAACAGTTCCATCGTCGTTTAACCGCAATATCTTCCCCCAAATACTGCCAGTGTTCTGCGCATTTTGATTGATGGAGGTTGCGCCTCCTTGGCTTCCGCTCCCTCCTTCTCCTACGCTCCAATACAGCTTTCCGTCGGGGCCGAAGGCTAATCGGCTGCCATAATGGCCAAACCAAGAGGTTCTGTCGAGGCTTTCGAATAGCGTCGTAACTTCTACGACTTGGTTGCCGTTGAGCTTGAATCTTAGTAAACGGATGCGACCGTTGTTGAAGCAGTTGACCAAGTAAATCCATCCGTTTTGGGCATAGTTCGGATGAACAACCAAGTCGAGCCAGCCGCCTTGCCCTCGAGGATCGGTTCCGGTGATGTTGTGGATCACGGGCGTGAGCAACTTGGTAGCGGTGTCGAGCAGCCTTAATCCGCTAGATTTTTCTGTGAGGAGTACTTTCCCATCGGGCAAGCGAACCATGCCCCAGAAAATGCCTGTTCCCTGAAAGACGGTATCCGCGACCCAGTTGGGTGTTAAGTTAGTCGGGGTTGGGTTGGGAGGCGTTGGAACTGGCTCATCTTGGCAACTCATGAACATGCATCCTAACATCAACCACCCTAACCAAAAATGAGATTGCCTCAGTTTGAAATGCATGGAATTAGCATCATTCGAACACTGGAATAATTGAAACATACCGATTGAGTTAACCCCTTACTAACACCCAATGAAGACAAATGTTAGAAATCTCGCTCCCATACCTTTTCATTCTTGGCATTGATAATTCGGATATTCAACTTCCGGTCTTTGCCTTTTCCGGTCAGCTTCAACAAAGCGAAGTTTCGGTCATTCACGCGAGTGCCTTCTACCCGGAGGTCGTTCACTTCCTTCTCGTACTTTCCTCTTGCTACCCCTGAGGTCAGTGGTGAACAGGTTAAATCGTAGAGGTCTTTGCCATTGCTCAACTTCAGCTTGCTCAATTCCGTAAAATGGCGGTCGCCAGTAAGAAACATCACGCCGCTGATGTTTTCCTTCACTAAAGCGTCGAGAATCTGGGTTCTGTCGGCGGGGGTATTGATGAAGTTTTCCTTGCTCGGACTTGGGTTGAGGAACTGACTTCCCACCACCACGAGTTTGTAACGCGCTTTGCTGGTGCAGAGGTTGTCAATCAACCATTGAATTTGCTCCTGACCGAGAATGGTTCTTTCGGTGCTATCGCGGTCGTTAGGTGTTTTGAAAGTGCGGTCGTCGAGGAGGAAAAAGTCCACGTCGGCCCAACTAAACATGCCGTAGTTGCCTTTCCGTTGCGGATCGCGTGGAGCGTTGGGCCAAAAAAGGTGGAAGGCTTCCCGGGTGAGGTGCTTTCTATCAAAACCGCGGTCGCCGTCGTTAGGACCGAAGTCATGGTCATCCCAAATGGCGGCGTGGTGAGCAGTTTGCAGCAAGGCCTGCATTTCAGGGAGCTGGCGGGTATGGCTGTAGCGGTGCAGCACTCCCGAGCGTGAGCCCCAATCGGCTTCTCTTAAATAGGTATTGTCGCCGGCCCAAATCATCCACTCGGGTTGGTGAGAGGCAATGTGGTTGAATATCTGGTAATCCCCACCGTAAGCACGCCCGGGACGATCGTATAGGGAGTCGTTTACATAGGCGCAGCTTCCCAACGCGAAGGTAACTTCCGGGGTATCGGGCCACCATGGCCAGAGAGGAGCTGTTTGAAATTGAAGTGGACGCGCAAAGGCTTGATTCTTTCCGTTTAATTGTACGCTGTAGCCATACTTTTTACCTGGTTCTAAAAGCGGTAAAACGAAGGTGTAGCAGAACGCTTTGTCTGCTGAAGTTTGTATTTCCTCGGTTTGTTGAACTTGCTTAGGCGCTTGTAAGGGCCAATAACTAAGTTTGACCTTTGAAGGCTGATTGGTCTGCAACCAGATGGCCACCTCACGCGGTTCAGCATAGCCCGGCATGGGGCCTGCTGCTATGCGCGCTTGTGCATTTACATCAACCACGGTTGACGCAAGCTGGAGGAATGAGATCAAGAGAAAAAGGAGTCGCTTCATTTTCCAAAATTAAAAACCTTACGCAGGGGTTTTCGGTTAAATTTGGGTAATCAGTTAAAGCCATGCCTAAAGCCAATATCCGACTCATCGACGCCTTACGTACCGTGGCAACCCGCATAGAAACCGGCGCTCCCTACATGTGGGGCCACATGGGCTCTTGTAATTGCGGCCACCTTGCTCAGGAACTCACCGCTTTTACTAAGGAAGAAATCCACCGCTACGCTTTGCAACGCTATGGCGACTGGAAGCAACAAGTGATGGACTTTTGCCCTACTACCGGCGCTCCTTTGGATATGATTATTGGTAGAATGATGGACTATGGCATGACCGCCGACGACCTCATGCGTTTAGAAGACCTGAGCGACGAGCGGGTCCTGCGCAAGCTGCCCGGAGGAAAACGCGTATTGCAACGCAATAAGAAGGAAGATGCCGTATCCTATATGAGAGCGATGGCAGAAATGCTGGAAGAAGAACTGGCAGCGGCTCCTCAGCCTGAACGCTTTCAGTTGGAATTGGCGTAATTTGCTCCCGAATTTTAACAATTGGTGGAAGCGCTTTTACTAAGTGAACGAATAAAGAATGCTATTCTCATTGGAGAAAGTGACTTCCGTGAATTTAAATCGGCTTGGGAAGGAAAACCCGGAGCCAAAAAACCAAGGTTAGCGAAGAAAATCAGTCAGGATATTGGAGAAGCTTTAGTTGCTTTCGCCAATACCGATGGAGGCGAAATCATCATCGGAATCGAGGACGACGGAACGATTACCGGAGTTCCACACGATGACAGAGACCTTGACTTGACGATGCATGCACCCTTCAATTGGGTAGATGAAAATCAGCAACTACCGATGGTGTTTCGCCAGAAAGTAGTGATTGATGAAAAACTGGTTTTATTCTTTCAGGTGGACAAAGGAATCACGGAGATTTACCAACTGAAAGACGGCCGGGTGATGCGGAGGAATGAAAAAAGGCAGACCGTTCCGGCCAATTTAAAGCGACTACAATTCGAGAGAAACGAGATAAAATCGCGCTCTTACGACCGTCAGTTTGTTGATGGTGCTCAGCTCAAAGACCTGGATATTCAGCTGGTTGAAAGGCTTACCATGGAGCTTTTACATGGAAGCACCCCTGAACGATTTCTTCAGCAAATGGGAGTTGCTGAATACACCGTTGGAGGATTAAAACTGACGAGAGCCGCACTGTTGTTATTCGCTAAAGACATTCAAAAATGGCATCCACGATGCCAAATTAGAATACTCAAAATCGCCGGAACCGAATTACTATCTGGTGATCAATACAATGTTATAAGCGACGAAGTGGTTCAGGGCAACCTTTTTGAGCTTATCCAAAAATCGTGGGACTACTTGCGCCCCTATTTAGCATTAAGCACCAAGTTTACCAGCGAAGCCAAATTCGAACAAGTTTTTGCCTATCCGGAAGAGGCTTGCAAGGAAGCGTTATTGAATGCCATTGCGCATCGTGATTACTCAGCCGAAGGACGCGGGATTGAGGTAATGTTGTTCCATGATAGAATGGAAATCAAGAGCCCCGGCCCGTTGCTTTCAACCATCAGCGTTGAAGATCTTCAGGCCTTAGACAACCGTCATGATTCGCGAAACGCTAAAATCGCTTACGTTTTAAAAACCAGTAAGGTGATGCGAGAGATAGGAGAAGGTATGAAAAGAATATTCACTTCTATGATCGAAAATCAGCATCATCAACCTAAGCTGTATTCCAACACAGTGTGGTTTACCCTTACGTTTTTCCAAATAAACAATTAACCCCATTTTTCTACGATGCCTTATTGGTTGATGAAATCTGAGCCTGATGCTTATTCCTGGGACGACCTCTGCCGGGAAGGCGTGGGCACTTGGGATGGTGTTCGCAATTATCAGGCACGCAACCACATGCGCAACATGAAACAAGGTGAGCAAGTCTTGTTTTATCACAGCAACATCGGCATGGAGGTAGTAGGCGTTATGGAAATTTTAGAAGAAGCTTTTCAAGACCCCACCACCGACGACCAACGCTGGTCGGCTGTGCGGGTAAAGGCCATCAATCCGTTTCCGAAACCGGTGAAGCTCAGTGAGATGAAGCAACATCCGCTCCTTCAGAACATCGGGTTAATTAAACAAAGCAGGTTGAGTGTAATGCCGCTGACCGACGAAGAATTTGCCGTAATCATGGATTTAGGCGGCATGAAGATGTCGTAGCGCAAGCGCTTTCTACTTACCTTTGCCGCATCATGGACAAGCGGCTATTACTCGACGCCCGAACCCTTCAGATTATGCTAGATCGGCTTTGCCACCAGCTCATGGAAGACCATGATGATTTTTCCCAAACCCGACTCATTGGGTTACAACCTCGCGGAAGCCTCTTCGCCCGCCGAATTCGTCAGCGCTTAGAGCATTTTACCGGAAAATCCATTCCGCTCGGCTTATTGGATGTCACCTTTTACCGGGATGACTTCCGCCGGCGAGACGAGCCTTTAGTTGCCTCGGTCACCGATATGCCTTTCGATGTAGAAAAGAAGAAAGTCATCTTGATTGACGATGTGCTGTACACCGGTCGCACGCTGAGAGCCGGTTTCGATGCGCTGCTCGATTTCGGCAGGCCGGAACAAGTGCAACTCCTTTGCCTCATTGAGCGAAAATTCAGCCGCCAATTTCCTATAGAACCGGATTACTTAGGCCAGGCGGTGAACACCTTAAATACCCAAAAAGTTGTCGTTTCCTGGGCTGAATCCGAAGGCCAGGATTCCGTCTGGCTTTTATCCCGATAAACCACGCCATGCAGAACGAATCACTCAGTGTCCGCCACCTCATCAGCATCCGCGACCTTAGCACCGCCGACATTGAGTTGATATTTCGTACTGCCGACCAGTTTAAGGAGGTCATTAATCGACCCATCAAAAAAGTCCCCTCTCTGCGCGACATCACCGTTGCTAACCTCTTCTTCGAAAATTCTACCCGCACCAAACTTTCCTTCGAACTAGCGGAAAAAAGGCTTTCCGCCGACATCGTCAACTTCTCAGCTTCCGGTTCTTCGGTGAGCAAAGGAGAAACCTTGATTGACACCGTCAACAACATCCTGGCGATGAAAGTGGACATGGTAGTCATGCGGCATTCCAGCCCAGGAGCTCCGGTTTTCCTAAGCCGCCATTGCCCGGCAGTGATTATCAATGCAGGCGACGGTGCTCACGAGCATCCTACCCAAGCTTTGTTGGATGCCTATTCCATGAAAGAGAAACACGGGGAGCT
The DNA here is from genome assembly GCA_027484125.1 of Bacteroidota bacterium. Classification (GTDB taxonomy): domain Bacteria; phylum Bacteroidota; class Bacteroidia; order UBA7662; family JAIXUI01; genus JAIXUI01. Next base: position 6,988 of record JAIXUI010000005.1, read on the forward strand.
TAAAGGATTGAAAGTAGCCATCATTGGCGACATTCTCCACTCACGAGTGGCCATGTCGAACCTGATCTGCTTACAAAAACTAGGCGCTGAAGTGATGTTGTGTGGGCCAAAAACCCTCATTCAGCGTCCTTTGCTCCAACAACCCGGTTTACTCATCAGTCATAATACCGAAGAAGCCCTCCGTTGGTGCGATGTAGCCATGGTGTTGCGCATTCAACTAGAGCGTCAAAACACACGTCTATTCCCTTCACAACGCGAATATGCGCGCGTATTCGGACTTAACCGCGCCCTGCTCGACAAAGTAGGCAAGCCCATCACCATCATGCACCCCGGCCCTATCAATCGCGGCGTCGAAATCACCTCCGACGTAGCCGACGGCCCGGGTAACATCATCCTCGACCAAGTAGAAAACGGCGTAGCCGTAAGAATGGCCGTACTCTATCTATTGGCAGGACAAATACGCATACCCGATTCCGCTTGATTTAAATCAGGCTTTCGTAACTTAACCATCAGCAATCAACCACTCAGGCAAACGCAATCAGAAATCATGAACAGACCAAGAAAAGTCACCACCCTCGGGCAGTTTATCATCGAACGGCAACGGGACTTCCCTTTCGCTAAAGGCGAATTGAGCCGCCTCCTCAGAGACATTGGCATTGCGGCTAAAATCGTGAACAGAGAAGTTAACAAAGCTGGACTTGTAGATATCCTCGGCTCCACCGGACGAGAAAACATTCAGGGTGAAGACGTGAAAAAACTCGACATCTTCGCTAATGAGCAATTCATCGCGGCGCTTACCTCCGGTGGTGAGTGTTGTGTGATTGCCTCTGAAGAGAACGAGGAAATCATCCCCATCGAAACAGAAATCTCCAAGAATGCCAAATACGTGGTCATGATTGACCCCTTAGATGGCTCCAGCAATATCGACGTGAATGTTTCTATTGGAACCATTTTCTCTATCTACCGCCGTAAATCCTTGGGTGGTCCCGGAACTTTAGAGGACTGTTTACAGGCCGGAACAGAGCAAGTGGCTGCCGGTTATGTGGTTTATGGTTCCTCTACCATGTTGGTTTACACCACTGGAAGAGGCGTCAATGGATTCACCTTAGACCCTTCTATCGGAGAGTTTTGTTTATCGCATCCGGAGATGCGCGTACCGGAAACCGGGGTTATTTACTCCATCAACGAAGGCAACTACATCAAGTTTCCGGAAGGCATCAAGAAATACATCAAGTACTGCCAAGAAGACGATAAAGCCACTTCTCGCCCGTACAGCTCTCGCTATATCGGCTCTATGGTTGCCGACTTCCACCGAAACCTCATCAAAGGTGGCGTATTCATTTACCCACAAACCCAGAAAAGCCCGAACGGCAAGCTGCGTTTGTGCTATGAGTGTAATCCACTAGCCTTTATTGTAGAGCAAGCAGGCGGAAAAGCGAGCCACGGCACTGGACGCATCCTCGAAATCACCCCTACTGACCTTCACCAACGCACGCCGATCATCATCGGATCCGTGAAAATGGTGGAGCAAGTAGAAGATTTCCTAAGGCAGTATCCAGGGAATTAACACATAGTCCATTCACTCCCGCCCGACTCTTTCGAGTCGGGCTTTTTTTTTGAGCTACAGTACAAATTTTTTCAGGCAAAATCACTTAGTGTTTTGCGGAATTGAAGGTTAACAAGCGATTTCAGGCCGAAATAAAGTACTTGATTTTAGCTTAACTTCAACAATAAAGGAAGTTATCAAAGATGAAAGACAAATAAAAATAACCTTTCATCTAACACCTTCTGTTATTCATTTATATCACTACTTTTGTTATGAAGATTCTATTTGCAGACAAGAAATTGGAGAAGCTGGCGAATGATGACCGGAAATTGATAGCCGAAATGGGTAAGAGAAGAGCCTTATTGCTTCGAAGGCGACTTACTCAAATGACAGATGCCGCTAATCTGGAAGATTTGAGAAAATTGCCGGGACGTTATCACGAATTGAAAGGAGACAGAAAAGGTCAGTGGGCTTGTGATTTAGATCAACCATATCGACTTCTTTTCACACCAATTCCACTTCCAATTCCTGCCAATTCACTAGGACAAAAGCTGTTAATCAGAATCACACAAGTTGAAATAATCGAGATTACCAATTATCACTAAAGAACCATGACCATCACCCTACAAGAAGGCTACAACCCTCAAACCAGACCGCACCCCGGCGAAACTTTAGCGGAGAAGTTAGAAGAGATGGGCATGGGGCCCAAGGAGTTTGCGCTACGTACCGGAAAGCCAGAGAAAACCATTCTCGCAGTTTTAGGTGGAAAAAGCGGTATCACCGCCGATATGGCCATTCAGTTTGAACAGGCGACTCAAATTCCGGCGCATTTCTGGATGAACCATCAACGGAGTTACGACGAGTTTAAAGCCCGTGAAAAACGCCATGCGGTGATAAAAGCCGCTATTCCATGGATGAAATGCTTCCCTTATGAGGAGATGGTTGGACTGGGTTGGCTTCCTCAGGCTACCAATCAAAAGGATAAAACCCATGAGTTGTTGCGATTCTTCGGCATTGCAGACCATCGCGCTTGGGAAAACTACTACCTACGCCAAAAGTTGAAGGTGACTTTTGGCCTATCGTTAAAGGGAACTGAGTACCCTCACGCACTTTCTGCCTGGTTGCGGCTGGCAGAAGTACAAGCACAAACTATATTCAGTTCTACCTTCAGCCTAAGAAAGTTCAAGGCTGATCTTAAACAGCTATCACTCGGTGAAATTTCTACCATAGACGCATTGAGAGAAACCATCTCCAACTTTTGCGCCCAACAATCGGCAGTAGTTTTATTCACTCCTCCCCCATCGAAGCTGACAATTACCGGCGCCGTTCGTTGGCATAAAAAAACTCCGGTATTTCAGCTTTCATCACAAATAACCGATGTAATTGAATTAACCAAAACTTTTTACCACCTCGTCGGACATGTGGTGTTGCATGGAAAGAAAGATGTTTTTCTGGAAGGAGTTGAATACGTTGGTCGTTCAGCAGAAAAAGAAGCGGAAGCAGAAGCGTTTGCTGAAAAGGCTATTAGAAGAATAGCCAGCTCTTAACACTTTTTGTGTAGAGCGCAATCCTCTTATTGAAGTGCAGAATGGGACAAGAGAAGGTTTTAATAAAAGATTGTTAGGTTGAAATTGGTATTTACCTTGAATCAAAGTACAGGGAAAAGGACAAACCCTTTTTTTATTATTTTCAACTAACACCTTCTGTTATTCATTTATATCACTACTTTTGTTATGAAGATTCTATTTGCAGACAAGAAATTGGAGAAGTTATTGGGGGATTTTCGCAAGTGCAGCCAAGTTATGGGAGAGAAACGAGCTAAGTTGCTGGTAGTCCGGCTCAATGCCTTGAGAGATGCAAGAAGTTTGGAAGATGTTCGATGTTTCCCCGGTAGGTTTCATGAACTTGTTGCCAATCGGAAGGGACAGTGGAGCTGTGATTTAGATCACCCATATCGCCTAATTTTTGAACCTTTAGAAAATCCCATTCCAAAAAACGCGCATGGGCAATTTGAATGGATTAGGATTAAAGGAGTAAGCATTTTAGAAATTACAGACTACCACTAATTCGGAAGTATAAACTCCCAACTTGATTAAAACTACGTGTAAATAATTTTAGAAATGACCATTACCAATCAATACACCCCTGCCATTTGCTTTCACCCCGGCGAAACTTTAGCAGAGAAGTTGGAAGAGATGGGCATGGGGCCCAAGGAGTTTGCGCTGCGTACCGGAAAACCGGAGAAAACCATTCTCGCAGTTCTGGGAGGAAAAAGCAGCATCACTGCCGATATGGCCATTCAATTTGAACAGGCGACTCAAATTCCGGCGCATTTCTGGATGAATCATCAACGGAGTTACGACGAGTTTAAAGCCCGTGAAAAACACCAAGCGGTGATTAAAGCCGCTATTCCATGGATGAAATGCTTCCCTTATGAGGAGATGGTTGGGCTAGGTTGGCTTCCTCAGGCTACCAATCAAAAGGATAAAACCCATGAGTTGTTGCGATTCTTCGGCATTGCAGACCATCGCGCTTGGGAAAACTACTACCTCCGCCAAAAGCTGAAGGTGACTTTTGGCCTATCGTTAAAGGGAATTGAGCATCCTCACGCACTTTCTGCCTGGTTGCGGCTGGCAGAAGTGCAAGCACAAACCATCTTCACCTCCACCTTCAGCCTAAGAAAGTTCAAGGCTGATCTTAAACAGCTAGCACTCGGTGAAATTTCTACCATAGAGGCATTGAGAGAAGCCATCTCCAACTTTTGCGCCCAACAATCGGCAGTAGTTTTATTCACTCCTCCCCTATCGAAGCTGACAATTACCGGCGCCGTTCGTTGGCATAAAAAAACTCCGGTATTTCAGCTTTCAGTACAAATAACCGATGTAATTGAATTAACCAAAACCTTTTACCACCTCGTCGGACATGTGGTGTTGCATGGAAAGAAAGATGTTTTTCTGGAAGGAGTTGAATACGTTGGTCGTCCAGCAGAAAAAGAAGCGGAAGCCGAAGCGTTTGCTGAAAAGGAAATAAAGCGTTGAAATGTATGGTAAAACAATATTGGCTTTCACTATTTTTTCTTGAGCACTTTAAACAGATAACTAAAACAAATGGATAAATGGAAATTAAAGAAGGACTTCTAAATGAAAATTATCCATTTACATTCATTGATGGTATTGCAATTTTAATTTAAATCTATGGATAAATCTTCCTTTTCCGTTGGATACTACAACTAATTGAGGAACACCATAAATAAAGTTGGTCGCTATCATTTCATAGAAAATCGATCTTTTTTCTTCTCCTGCTGGCCATTGATGGTACCAACTTGTTTGCTTCCCTGACTTAATCTGCTCGGTAAAATAAGCTTCATCCATGGTTTGATATACCCGATAAGCTTGGATCGTTCTTCCAGTATCTACATATTCAATGGACTTTGTACGATTAGGGAAACTTGCCATTTTTTCAGCAACAGTAGTGACTTGAAAACTTTTTATCTCAACAATTCTTTGATATGAGTCCAGTGATACTTGATCAGGTTGTGGTTGATACAATTCAAAATCTGAAACATCAGGAAACAAAGAGATTTTGGCAGCATTCGGTTGGCCTACACTAGTAAACGATTGTGGAGTAACTAAAGTATCAGGAATCGATCGTTTAGGTGCCTCAACAGATTCCCATTCTTTTTCTGAAATGCGCTTTTGATTGGCAATCTTCCACTCCAAATGACGGGTTAAAGTATCATTTACACGAATCAAGGCATGAACTTCTTCTTGAATCATTGTCTTGTATGCACCATTAGCCTGCTGAAGACCAACCCAGGTATAAGTAGCGAGTTGCGTATCCCCACGAAGTTCCGTTTTCCAAACATGGCGTCGGATTGAGTCAACCCAATGGATGATCTCAGTATAGGTTCTTTTTCCATTAGGTGCAAATTGATAATGCATCACTGTTCTTGGATTGGAAATTCGGCCTAAGTCCTCATATTCTTCCTCTACTATGCAAGCACTAATTCGGTGATTCACAGCGAATAAGGAGTCAATCCCAAGAAAATACTCACAACAAACATCTGGAAAATCTACTTTATCGCATTTTAATAGCGATTGTGCTGGCAAATGAGCTGGAAAAAACCAAGCGATTCCCCAAATAGTTCTAAGAAGCAATTTCCATAGCAATGAGCCATAATTTCCAACATTAACACTCATAAGACTTGTTGCAATTTCAATAACGACATCCCATAGAGTGCAAAATCCAATCGAGCGGGATCTTCCGGGCAAATGGTACGCGCCCATTCGGTAAGCTGAACTACCGACTTCCAATCGTCTTGTGGGCGAGTAATTAAGCCATAACTCCTTGCCGTGCGACCAACATGCAAATCGAGTGGCAGATAAAGTTGAGCGGGCGAAACAGTTTTCCAAATACCGAAGTCAACTCCTCGATGGGCGGAACGCACCATCCAGCGGAGGAACATATTCAGCCGTTTACATGCAGAACCACGTGCAGGTGTCGCTATATGTTTCTTGGTTCTAGTTGGTGACCATTCCGGCTCGAAAATTTTATCGTGAAAACGAGCCAGCGAATCAGGCACCAGCTCAAAATTGGAAGTATTCGTGATGGGAAACATCGCTTTTTCCAAGCTTCCAGATGAGTTTACCAAAGATTGAAGCCTATTAAGTAAGAACAGCAAATCGGTGCTGTTGAAAGTGCGGTGAACGAAGTGAATGAATACCCTCAAGTCTGATTCTTGATGCAAGCGAATAAACTGATCCGGCGCAAAATCCATGGCTTCCATCAACGACCAGGCATTGCGAATAATCACCGGCCGCTGCCCCCAGGCCAATAAGGCAGCGAAGAATCCCGCCATGGCTTGGTCTTCCGGTTTAGAAAATCGATGAGGGATAGAGATAGGATCGTCATCGCGGAACTGCTGACGCTCTACCCTGTCGGCCATAGCTAACCAGAAATCTGCATCCACTTCGGGGTACTTCACTCCCCAAAGTTGCGTTAATTTGCAACACAATAAAGTATGATGAAAAAAGCGCTTTCGTTTGTTTTAATTCTCACAGGGCTCATGCTCGGTTTTCAGCAAGATCTTTCGGCACAAGCCCCGCCAAAGCCTCGTAAGAGTCCACTGGCCATTGCAGCCTTCAAAGCCCAGAAAACTTACATCAAAGTGGTTTACAGCCAACCATTTAAGAATGACCGCGAAATTTTCGGCGGATTAGTACCGTACAACAAAGTATGGCGTACCGGCGCCAATGAGGCCACAGAAATCACTGTAACTCAGAAAATCAAAGTAGCCGGAAAAGTGTTACAGCCTGGCACTTACACCATTTTCAGCATTCCGGGTAAAGAAAAATGGAGCGTGATTTTCAATTCGGTAGTTGGACTTTGGGGAGATTACGAGTATAAACCCGAGTGTGATGTGCTGAAAGTTGAAGTTCCTGCAAACGCTGTTGATACCCCATGGGAAGCCTTCACAATCAAATTTGAGAACAACGGCAACATGGCCAATATGACCTTGGTTTGGGACAAAACCGCGGTTATTGTGCCGATAGAGATTTTGAAATAACCGGAAGATAGTTTTTCAACTTAAATCCCTGCACCTCCCAAGATGCAGGGATTTTTTTTGCCTCTAATAGGTCCTTATAGTAAGTAAAACAGCAAACCAAATTCGTAGAAATCTTAATAAACTCTCTAAAAGGTATCAGAACGGGTCATAGTTTCATAAAGCGCAATTCGTGCCTACTGTTAACTTTTCAAGGAATCAAGCAATTCATTTCGCAAATTGATCTTTCAATGAATAATTCCAAAAGGACCAAATCGCGGCAACTAAAGTCTTTTATTCGAATTAAATCATAATAATAGAACACCACGCAAATAATAGCATAGATTAATTGGCTATTCATCTCTTTTAGTCTTTAACGTAATTGCATCTGCCATTCACCTATTAGGAAGACTTCCTGCATGAATCAGGATGCCTTAAACTATTGACAAAGTTTAGAACGATGAAGGCTTGTTTAACTCATTTAATTAATCATCACAATAATTAATCATCTATTTACCAACAACTTAATCCGCTTCATTTGGTTGAAAAACCGGTCAAATATCAACGCTCAAGTCCAGATTTGAATCACATTTTAATCCATGAAAACCAATCTGAGTATTTAAACTGCCTAACTATTTTGTTAACCATGACGTTGCCTACTCTCAAACTTATTTTAATACGACGAATAAACGTAGAACTATTAATGTTAAATACCTGATAAGCAAAACTATTGACCACTTAGTTTCATTAGTTGATTATGACTTTGCGGGCATTCCTATTTTTCATTATCACAACCTTAATTGCACTCCCCAGCAGCCATGCACAACGCCAGAACAACTGGTGGTACTTTAACAATGCAGCGGTGGACTTCAATTCCGGCTCTCCTGTATCGGTAGCCGGCAGTGCCATGACCACCACCGAAGGCAGTGCTTCTGTAGCAGATCGGCTTACCGGAGATTTGCTGTTCTACACCAACGGCATCAGTATTTGGAATAAAAACAATCAAGTAATGCCGAATGGTAACGGATTAAGAGGGGGCACCCAACTTCAAACCTCGTCCACCAATGCAGCTTTAATAGTTCCAAGACCTGGTAATCCCACCCAGTACTATGTTTTTACCGCCGATGAGCAAGGCAACAGCAACACCCTGCATTATAACCTTGTGGATATGACTTTAAATGGAGGCCTGGGCGATGTAGTAAGCGGACAGAAAAACATCTTGCTGAACTCTTCCTCCTCGGAAAAGTTAGCCTATGCTCCCCATGCCGACGGAGTCTCTTTTTGGCTTCTTGCCCATGAAATATTTGGCGATGGCTGGCTTGCCTACCGCGTTGATGCCAGTGGAGTGAATCCTACCCCGGTAACCTCGAATGCAGGAGTTTCCTTGAGTAATGGCGCAGGTTGTTTGAAATTCAGCCCCAACTTTAAGAAAATCGCTAATGTATTTGTGATTGGCTCGGTCGATGTCCTCGACTTCAACAACCAAACGGGAGTTGTGAGTAACGGACAAACCTTTCCAGTGCCTATCGGAAGCTCCGTTTATGGAGTCGAATTTTCGCCTTCGGGTCGCTATCTCTATGTGAGTAACATCATTGAAGCCATTTATCAATTAGACCTTGCAAACCCCTCTGCGCCCAGGCAAACGGTTGCTTTAACTGGTGCTGTTGGATTACAACTCGGGCCGGATTGCAAAATTTACGTCGCCAATGGTGGACTGGGAGTGATCAATCAACCTGACTCTTCCGCAGCCAATTGCAACTTTCAATCTACGGCTTTAAACTTAGCGAATGGTACCGGCAGTAGCTATGGCCTGCCCATGCAGGTTTTCTTTCTCGACCAAGTTGCTCCTCCAAAAATTGCTTTTCGCGACAGTTGTGCAGGCAATACTACCCAATTCCGCTTCACAGGCAACGGAGTTTACTCCAATTTACGCTGGCATTTTGGAGATCCTGCGTCTGGCTCCAACAACAGCCTTGTAAGTCCACAACCTGCCAATGTGAGCCATGTTTACGCTCTTCCGGGCAAGTACAGGGTGCAGGTAATCTTCAACAATGAATGCAAAACCGACACGTTGGTTGATACAGTCACCATCATTAACTGCAATTCGGTAGCTCCCGGACCTTGCACAGGCAGTATCAGTGCAAGGGATACCTGCGTGGAAAATGGCACCAGGTTTAGCATTATTTCTGACAGCACCATAGTGGGAGTACAATGGACATTTGGGGACCCGGGGAGTGGCATCAGAGATACGAGTACGCTGGCCAATCCAACACACTTTTTCAGTCGGACTGGCAGATTTACCATCACCGCTATAGTGGATTTCACATGCGGAAAAGACACCCTGGAAACCACCCTCGACCTCATAAACTGTGCACCCGACACCACGAAATGTCAAATCCTTGTACCTGATGTTTTCACTCCCAATGAAGATGGATTGAATGATGCCTTCCGATTGCTTAAAGAAAACTGTTCTTTCCGCAACTTCCGCATCCACTTGTACAATCGTTGGGGTCAGGAAGTTTATCAAAGCAACGACCCTGATTTTACCTGGAAGGGAGAAAAAGAACAGCAAGGAAGCTTTATCTATCTCATCGAAGCGGAGACCATCCAGGGAGAACGACTTAGACAGAAAGGAAATGTGTTGATTTTGAGGTAGCACTCCATACTTCGCTACAACAAAATCTTCACTCTTTAACGCAGAAAGGAGTGATTGAGCTGAAAGACTTTGAAAGCTACACGCTTCTACCCTACCAACATACACGCAAAAGCCCAAGACAAGTTGCTTGTTCTTGGGCTTTGAATTAATGAGATGAGGTAGTTAGTTGTTGTGTTTTCTCTCTTTCAGGTAATACAAATAATTTGAAATTGACAAAAGGTCTGCATTGGTTCTTGCCAGATTCAGAGCAATTTCATAATTTTCGATTGCTTTTGCATTGTCAATATTTGTATATAAATTACCTAATAATGAATAATAAAAATGATTCTTACTTAGATTTAATTTTTCCGCCTCAACAATTGCAATTTGTTTACCCTTTACTTGTGCCAGTGCATAAGTTCTATTAAGAGCCGCTATTGGCGAATATTCTATTAACAAAAGTTGATTGTAAGCTTGTAAAATATTATCCCATTTTCTTGGATTATCAATTTTAGTACTATGCCAAAAAGCAATATTAGCCTCTAAATGAAACTTACTTACTTCATTGCCTTTAGCACTTTGTAATAAATAATAATTTCCCTTTGTTATGAGTTCCTCATTCCATAAACTTTTATCTTGTTGGTCGTACAAGATTGGCTCCCCTATTTCATTGATTCTTGCATCAAAACGTGAAGCATGATAGCACATTAAAGCCATTAAAGCGTTTACAATGGGTTTATTTGTAGTTTCATTATCAAGTAAAAAATAATTCAAACGCATGGCTTCCAAACATAACTCTTTTCGTAGATGGTTTTTTTGAGTTCTTGAATGATAACCTTCATTAAAAAGCAAGTACAATGTTGCCAGAACCGTTTCTAGTCTAATATTTAAATCTCTTTCGGTGGGTAATTCAATTGTTATATTTTCAGTTCGCAATTTTTCTTTAGCTCTGAATAAACGTTTGTTGATGGTTTCTTTATTGGTTAAAAAAGCCTCAGCAATCTCTTCGATTCCAAAACCACAGAGTATTCTTAAGGCTAAACCTATTTGAGCTTCAGCTGGAATTATGGGATTACAAATGGCAAAAATCATTTGTAATTGGCTGTCATTAATATTTTTAATAGATAAATCAACTTGTATTTCTTCACTCAGGTTTTGATTCTCTTTAAAATCAACAACTATTTTTTCTGAAAATGTTCTATCTCGTTTAAAGTAGTCCTTGGTTTTATTTTTAGCAACTGCATAGAGCCAAGCAGTTGGATTTTCAGGAATGCCCTTTAAACCCCAAGTTTCAGTAGCTAATAAGAAAGTATCATTTGTAATGTCCTCTGCAATTTCAATATGAACAATACCAAACAACTTACAGAGTACAGCTATGATTTTTCTGTACTCTGTTTTAAAAAGTTGCGTAATTAAAGCTTGTTCGTTCTGATTATCCATTCATTGGCACTATACTTCTCACTTCTACATGTCCGCCATGGCTAAGAATAGGACAACCTTCTGCCAACTTCATTGCTTCATCCAGGTTAGCAGCCTTAACCACTACATAGCCACCAATGATTTCTTTTACTTCTGCATAAGGGCCATCGGTAATTACATGGTTAGTTTTCAAGGTCTTACCTTCAAAACTCAAGCGATTTGCATGAACAATTTTACCTTGTGCAGCAATTCCTCCAAACCAATCCATCCATTGTTGAATATTGGATTGCATTTGTTCAGGTGAAGGCCCAAACGATTCATTGATTTCACTTTTGAAAATCATCATAAATTCTTTCATTTTTTTCTTTTTAGATTGTTGAAACTAATTTCGATGCTGGACTTGTCGAACTTCCACGCTGCCTTCTTCAGTCAAAATCGGACACCCTTTAGAAATTTCGACGGCTTCGTTAATGTCTTTTGCATTTACGATTAAGTAGCCACCCACCAAGTCACTTCCTTTGGCGTATAGACCATCAGAAACTACTTTTTTTGAACCATTCACATGTTTGCCCGATACTTGAAGTGCATCGCCACCAGCAAGAATGCCTTTTTCTGCCAGTCCACCCATCCAATCATTCCAGGTTTGAATGACATCCATGGCTGCTTGTGAATGAGCAGTGGAAATATGAGTATCGCCACCTCTGAAAATTAACACAAATTTTTCCATTCTATGTTTTTTTAAGTTGTAACAAACATCTGTTACCACCCAATGACGATTGGCTTTTTCAAAATTGGACAAGTGTTACAAAATTTTTTTCCGGTGAAGTTAAAGGTGAGCTCGGACGAACTACACACTAATGGAAGTCTGTGATTCATCTTCGTTTCCGCCTCTATGGAGGGCATTAATACTACGCTTAAACGGTTATGCAATGTTCATTCGTTAATCACTTTATCAGGTATGAAAAGTGTTTGTTTAAGAGTATCAAAGACCTTAGCAATATATCGGACACAACTGTCTTTATTTATCGATCCTGCCAGAAACGTTATCCAACTCTGAAAGCGATTCATTTCTCCCCAACCAATCATAATTCGGCCGTTATATCGGAATTCAATTTACAGACCCATAGCCTTTGTACCAATTAATTCACCGAAAACTAGGTGATATTTTTTCACAGCCTGACATATTACCCATCTGTGTCCCATCTTATTGCTATTAGGAATCATCCCCACCCTAAACGGTTAAGAGAAACCTTTATCAGATGTAAACTTGCATCTCATTGAAACCGGAAGAAGTGACAACATGCTGATTAAAAGAAACTTTATTACTTCCCCAAAGACACTGCAACTCCCCACAAGAACACACATCCGCGCCTCACTCTCACAACCCAACAGCAGGCATTACTCGACACCATGTCATGCAAAAGCCCCAGTCAAGCATGCTTGTTCTAGGGAGTTGGTTAGTGGACTTGAGGCTATTTAAAGGGATGTTGTTGGTTCGGTGTTATTCTTTGTCCGATGGTATGACTGTCGTTTTTTTAGCCGTATGGGCAGACACTCTTTTTGCCAAGCTTTTTTTCATCATTGGCTTGTGCTGCTAAAATGTGTGTGACTGTGAAGGGGTGGATTATTCACTGTCAAAGTATTTATTTACATAGTTAAATGGGATTTTCTCTTGTTCAAGTCTCCAGTTCTTCGTTTTCAAAATGTCGTAAAGCTGTTGTTCTTCGTCTGTCAAGTTTAGTTTCGTTGAAATCTTTGATGGTGTTCCATTATCGCCTTCAAAAAACCTGTCAAAGGTTTGCTTGTCCATCAATATACTTCTTGTCTTCGAAAAGTAAGTTCGGAATTGAGATAGAATTTCAAAACCTTGAACATCTATGTCACCCCAATAAAGCAAATCAAGATTGTTAAACCAGCGGACATTTTTAAGATTGAAAACGCTAAACCCACTTCCAAATATCGCAATAGTGTCATCCATTTTTGGAAGTGTCAAAGTGGTATAAAGTGTTGTTTTGTTTTCTACTACCAATACCTTTCTGATTGGTAATTCTAATTTTTCAAATTGGCTAACTGGAATTGCAATATCATCTATACCCGTTAAAAATCTGTCTGATATTGTTTTATCAAGAACTTTAAATCTAATTTGAGGTTCAGCATATTTCAAATAGAATCTTTTTTCAAATTCTCTTTCTTCGGTGTTTACGTGTTCGTGAATAAGGACATCCAGCAGTTCTCTAATTATGCTTTTATTCCTTTCTATAAATTTCGTATGAACCTTTACCGGCAACTCTCTAACATATAAATTTGGTTTCGGATTTTGTTTGAAGTAATGACAAACTTGCAAAATATTTTTCCATTCGTTTGCATAGTCAATAACCTTTCTCAGATTTCTAATTATCCAATCTTTGAGTTCAGGGAATTCCCGAAGGATTGTTTCAACATTCGATTTAAAAGAATTAACTTCATTCTCTTTGTCTAAGAATTTCAAAAATTCTTTTTCATTATCAAAGTAAATTGAAATTGGCAAATCTTGAACTCCTAAATACTTTGTCTTTACTTTTTGAAAGTCTAAGGAATAGCCAAAACCTTTCTTTTCCTTTGAATGGCTTAGGATCAATTGAATTTCTCTTTCAAATTCAACTAGTGATGATTTGGTGTATGACTTATCGCCACTAATTACCAATTTCTCAAAAGGTCGCTGTTCAACCAAAGATTGAAGAAAGGAAATATACTTTCTATCGGACTTATCCCTTATTTCCTCTGGTGTAATCACTTTGTCAAATAATTAACTTTTTCTTCTTTGAACTGTTCAATTGGCATATCATAAAGCCAGGAATGCCTTTCTTCTTTACGTTCAACAAAGTGAACGAATGAAATATCGTTCTCTACAATGTGAATATTGTCGCTTGGGGTAACGACCAGTAGTTGCAAATGAAGTTGTTTACAGAGTGTAATTAAGTACCGTGCTTTGTCTTCATCTTGAGCCTTAAATGCTTCGTCAATAGCAATGAAGCGAAAAGATTTAGATTCTAATCCTTGATTAAATCTTGTTAAGCCAAACTGATACGCAATGGCCGAACCCAAAATAGTGTAAGTTAGTTGGGCTTTCTCTCCTCCGGAAAGCTGACCCATTGCTTCATAGGTCTTGAACTTTTGATTTGTTTCTTTGTAAAACTCTTCGGCTTTGTAACTAAACCAAAAACGAACGTCCATTACTTTTTTTCGCCATTCTTCTTTGTCTAAGCGTTCTATAAATGGTTGAATGTGACTATTGAAATGATGCTTTCTTCCTTCTACATTCTTTTCCATTTGGTAAACATTGGGAACTGCTTCTTCTAAAAGCTTTCTAAACTCCTTCAATTCATCATTAATCTTGTTTGGTGCAACAAGTTGAATGTAGGTTTGTGGTTTGTTTTTAAAGTCAATCTCTTTTAAAGATTCATTCAACTGTTTAATGTTTTCTTTGATTGAATCTGACCAATTTTCAAAGAACATTCTAAAATCACCAACTTTATTGGTAATCGTTTCTTGCAAATAGTCGTTGAATTTCTTTTCAAACTTTGGAAGGTTATCATTCTCCAATCTGGTCAAGAAATTTTGATATTCACTGATTAACTCTAAATGTGTTGAATCGGGTAGGGAATTAACATCAGAACGCCAATCCTTGAATCTGCTTAATATAATTTCAGAAGGCTGCTTAAAATCATTTATCTTGATGATTACTTCTCTTTCCTTCCTCTCTTTTTGTTCATGAAGTTCTCGAGTCTGTCTTGAGTTTTCTTTTTGGAATTTCTCGCGACTTGATTCAAAGGTTACATATTCTATATTCAGCAAATCAGGATGTTGTTTTTCAAGCATTGAAACATCAACAATTCCCAATGGCTCGTAAATAGATTTGTTACTCCTTATTGATTGTTCAATAGTGCCAACTTCATTTTTCTTGGTAAATATTTCTTGTCCTTTATTAAAAATTTCATCTGAAAGCTGTTTCAAAGCGTCTTGAACCTTTTTTAAATCTTCTTGAAGCTGCTTTACTCGATTGTTTGTTTTTTCTAATTTATCTTTCTGCTCTGTTTTTTCTTGAATTTCATTGGCGTACAATTGCCAGTGTATATCATCATACTTTTCAAACTTTGAAAAAAGGTTATGGCATTCATCTTTGAATGTTCCCAAGTTTTTAATTTCGGTGTTTTTACTTACAATCGCTTTCTTATTATCCGTTTGCTGATTTTGAAGTTTGATTAATTCTTTCTTTAAGGAGGAGAGTTTTTCTTTGTTATCCCATCCTAGGATAAAATTTTCTTTTCGATTAATATGAGGTCGGTCGTCTTTTTCGTGTTTTCCCCTTTTGAGTTTTATCAATCCGTTTTGAGTGATTGCCATTTCGTGGAATTGCTCAAATTCCGAAAGATTATCTACGCATGTGAAATCAAATTGAGATTCTAAATAGTTCTCAATCCAATCATAATACTGTATTCTTGGCTTAATTTCAATCCTTTTGATTAATGACTTTTCATTAAAACCTTTGTTCTTAAAGTTTTTGAGATAATCTTGGTCTTCAAACTTGTCATAACGAATTCTGCCTTTCAAATTATTGCTGTTCACATATTGATTAACTGATGAATAATACTTTGGAGGAACAATCAATCGCAGTGCAAAATTGTGTAGTACTTTTTCAATAGAAGATTCCCACTTCATTTCATCATCTTTCACTTTGATGAGTTCGCCAATGAAGGGAATTTCTTCTCTGCTTGCACCAATGTGTTCAATTAGTTCATCACGAATACGGGCTTCATTAATAGGAATATTGTTTTTATTCTTTTGAAGTGTTTGAATTATTGTAACCAACTCTTCCGTGGATTTAGTTAAGTCATCTTCTTTGTTTTTTAAGGAACGTAGATTTTCATTTTCTGTATCAATATTATGTTGCGTACTTTGCTTTAATTGCTTCGCACTTTCCCTGTTTGTGCTAAATTTCTCCTCACTTGGATTGGTACTGAAATTTATACTCTGAGCAATTTTATTGTATTCTTCAAGTTTTCGAATTCTGTTGTCTTTTAAGGTTTGAAGATTTTTAATTTCTTTCTCTAAATCTTTGATTTTACTTCCGACTTCATCTTTTTCAATAGAAATCGAGATAGTTCGTTCCTCTTGTTTTAGTTCCTCTTCCTTATTTCGTAGATCGGTCAATTCATCATATAATCGTTGTAATTTTTCTTTACATTTCTCTAATTCAATTTCGCCTAATTCTACACCTTTTTTGGCAAACCAATAAACTGCCGTTTCTTTTGACTTTTCCAATCGGAACAAATCCGCTTTGATATTGGTCAGTTCTATGGCAATTTCATTAATAGGCTTTAGTTGTTCAATTTGTACTTTAGCCTTTTCAATGTTGGTTTTAGCATCCATTAAAGTCAAGAAACTTTCTTTCAGTTGAATGAACTCTGCTTCGGCATCTTGTTCTTCCAACATATTAGTTCTAATGAAATCATCCAAGTCTTCCAGTACTTTTACCCCAACAACTTGATTGAATAAAGTCAACGCCTTTGTTGAACGCATTCCAAATAAGTCTGCCATTCTTTCTGCATAAGCAGTAGGGCCATCAATGAACTCAATTTTCTTTTTTGTAACATTAAAGTTATACTTCTTATCTAAAATTTTTTTCCAATTTCCTTTAGAATCGAATTGAGCAAAATCAGATTCTACTTCAAGAGGAACGTGCGCTATTCCAAATTGACGTCTTAACTCATTATTCGAAAACCAGCGCACTTGAAAGAGTGTAATTTGTTTTAGGTCTGTATTGGAAAACGAGGCAAGAATTACTGAATAAGTATTTGTGTCACGTAATTTTTGCGTTGATGTAGATGTTTTTCCTTCTTCTTGAATGTTTCCGTAATGTCCCAACACATAGGTTTCTTCGGTGCGGTCGCCTTTTTTCTCAACGCCCGAAGATTGATTGTAAAAACGGTCTTTCTTAGCAGGGACAATTAGCGTAAGCAAAGCGTCAATGTATGTACTCTTTCCAGATGCGTTTGCACCGGTCAAAAGTGAATTATTTCCTTTCGGATTTATTCTAAAAACCCTCTCGTTAAATGTTCCCCAGTTGTAAACTTCCATATACTGAAGTCTGAACCCCGCTTTGTTGGAACTTGTACTAAACAGACTTAACATACTCTTCTAACTTATTTTCAAAATCGTGTAAAATATCAAGAGTGACTTTTTCTTTAATTATTCTGTGTATTTGGTATTTCGTTTCATTGTCTTTCTTGCTTATTTCTTTTAAGTAGCCCAAATCAACAGCTGCATTGATGTACTTATCAAGCTCTTTAATAAACCTAACTCTATCGTATTTCTCAGGGAGAAATAGTTCTAACTCGTCCTTGATTTCTGAGTTTGTGATAAATTTCTCAGTTGCTAACTGTGTTGGATTACAGTCAAAATCTTCGAGGCTTTGCCTTAGCACGACAAGTACAATGGAAGTTTCAAAACCGATTTGTCGCCTTTGAACTAATCCGAGCGTATTGCCCTCATTATCTTCAAGTTGCTTTACAAAGGCAAATCCTTCATCTCTTTTAACGATTAGTTCTAAACCAATTTTGCCAAGGTAATCCTGAATTTCATACTGATAATTTATTACATCATCCCAGAAATTTGAGTTTCGTTCAACGGTTGACTTCAACAGCTTTACAATGGCTTTGCTGTAAGGTGTAATATGTTTTTCTAAACTACTCATTTGGATAAAATAATTTCAGGGATTTTAATTTGCTTGCGGTTGTCCGGATCAAAAATGATGCTTTGCGTTCTATCAGGGTTGATAACGTGTTTGAATTCTTTCACAATGCCTATATAACCGAACAACTCAGGCAATCCTTTTTCAAGACCTCCATAGTTTTCTACAATATCCAATAGTGTGGTTTGCGATTTTTCTTTAAGCAGATCTTTTATCCTTTTTCTCAACATTTCTTTATCAATGTTTGATTGTGAAAACAACCTGCCTAATTGGTTAGATAATGTAATGTCTTCGTTGGCAATTTTAGGTCGATGAGTGTATTTAACTTCTTCTGATTGCTCTTTTGTTAGTTTTCGCTCAAAAGGAATATTTATTTCTGTATCTGTTTCTAATTCAAATGAAATTTCAGGTTTGTTCTTCAATTTGCTAATATCAACAAGTTGTTTCTTGATGCCTTGAATTACTTTTTTCGTAGCTTCTGATTTAGAACTTTCATTCTCACGAATTATCCGGCTTAGTTTTTCAGCCATTTTATCATTGGCTTTGTAAACTTTTTGTCCTGAACTATGGAGATGTCTTTTCATACCTATTAGGAAAGTGTCACTTATAGGAATTGATTTTTGTTCCAGCGTTGTGTATAAATCTTTGGTCAGACTTTCCCATTTGTGCTGTAAATCTGGATTTAATATGAATGACCAGAAGGCGTAAAAACTTTTTCCCTGTTGGCTTTCTTTTAATGATTCAAGTGCATCGAAAGTGAATTCCAGTATATCACTTTTGGATAGGCTTCCTTCAGCGTGTTTTTGATAAATCCCTTTTGTGATTTCTTTAAAGTTGTCTTCAACTTCTTTAAAATCAGATAATAATTCTTTAGCGGATTGATTGAGTTGATTAAAGCGGGGTACAATTTCATATTCTTCAAACACCTTAACGTCTTCTCCAACTTTTATTCGTTGAATTTGCTGTTCAATTTCTAATTTTTTCTCTTCCAACAACTGAATACGCTTTTCGGCATCTTCATTTGTAAACTCAACCAACTCTTTCAATTGATTCAGTATATTGTTGAATTTTGATTCAGTACCAACAAACTCTTCCTTTTTCAAACTTGCCAACCAATCTATGGTTTTGCTTGAATGTGAAGAGAGTTCATAAAAAACTTCACCTTGTTCATCAGGATAATTTGTCAAATACCCATTATTAGTCCAATTTTGAATACACTTTTTGGCTTTTTCTTCATAGGTATCGAAAAAATTGATTTCACTTTCTTCATCTATTTCAATTCTCTGTCCTTCTAAAAAGTCCGCTAATTGAGAATGGATATTTTCGGACGAAATGGAGCTTTGTTTGTTTACGAAAGTCCTTACTAAAAATTCAATAATCATTTCTCTGTTCCGTAAACGTAACAAACTAACACTTGGTGAAGTGCCGAGAGTATTTAGTATTTGAGAAATGTCTGCCATAGATAATTACTTTCTGTGCTTTGGTAAAAATTCAGGCTCTTTTGCTTGCGAAGCGGTCGTTTGTGCATTGGGGCAAGCAAATGTGCCTGAATGTGCGGTTAGCATTTGATGTCTGTCGTTCATTTTGTTCACTGTCAGTGTCTTTTTACACAGAGCGCTATCGGCAGTCTGTAAAATAACTCATATTCCGACTCTCCAGAGGGTTATATTTCGAGTTTTGCACTGATTGGCGGTATTCAATTTTTAGGCAGTTATTTTTGGGGCGAAAAAATTGACAGGGTTGTAGAGGCTTAAAAGGGTTGGTTGTGTGGAAGTTGTTGACGAATGACAAAACAACAACAAACGCATCAACAAAACGGACAGGACTATCTTTATTTAACGCTTCCTCAAATGAAGTAATCCGAGTCTGAAATCTATCCTTTACTACCATATTAGCAATAATTCTGCTGCTATATCTATGTACAAAATACAACGACTTCTCTTTTATACCAACACATTCAACGAAAAAGGAGTGAGTTTTTTCACAGCCTGACGTAACGATGTTTGCGAATGGGTGGGGTTTGTAGCAATACACTTTATCCTCGCAGAAAAAGGGAATTGCGGGCGGGGATGTTTAAACTGAAAGTAAATCCCCGCCTTTGGCAAACAAAATTGTTGGCAGCTAGTGTTTTTTCGAAATTTATAAGTCATCTTTTATTACTTTTTAGCAGCTTGTTTGGGTCGATAATAGGTAATACAAAATTTTGCAATGCCGTGCCGTGTAAACGAGTTAAAAGAATGCCTCTTGATGTGGAATAGGTTACAGATGAAAGTGTATTGGCCAATCCTGGATTTAAGTTCAATCGTTTATTTTTTTCGGGCGTTGTAAGTTGTTCTAAATTTTCAATTCGGTAAATAAATATCAAATGAAAATTGCCCGTGGCTTCACTTTCGTTTTCGCCTTTGCTGTCGGTTTTCAGGCTAACAGTGAAATCAGCCTTAGCCAATTTATCGTCAAGATTAAAAACCAATTGTAATGAGTTATCCAATTGGTGTCCGACAACTTTGCTAATGTCAAAATTTTCAGGAGTGTCCACCTGTCCTTTAATCATTTTGAAATCAATCAAAGTAATCTTTTCTGGGTCGAAAATACTTTTATCCTGCATTGCATAATTCATTATAGGGTTCTGTTTCTTCTGCAAGCTGCCAAATCATTCCACTGGTTTTTGCATCGAGCTTTGTATAACTCACAAAAGTGTGAACTCTGCACATAAAGCCATCCTCTACAAATTCTATCCGTGCTTTTTTCTTAGGCACTTCCATTAAAGGCTCACCCAATTCAGCCGATAATTTTGCCAGTGAACGAAGTGTGAAATTATGCTCACCGTTCAGCCATTTGGAAATTTCAGATGGTTTCTTGTCCATCTTCTCTGCGAGTTCCTTTTTGCTGATGTCGTTTTCATTCAATAGCTGATTGATGCGAACCACTAGGTCGGCATACCAATCTACAAAGATTTCTACATCTTTAGGTGTGGATTTTAGCAATCTATCTACGGTTTTGCTTCTCATTGTCTTATAGTATGGTGTCTGTTGTTACGTCAAAGTTTTGCAAATACCTTCCGTCAACCGAGATTTCAATCGTTTCTGATTGTAATGCCTCTTCAATTTTTTTGACAAAGACTTGTGCTTCGAAAAACTTCACACGTAAATTTTTGCTGTCTTGCGTTGCTTGCGATTCCTTAATTCCACCATTGAAAAGAATAACAATGTTTTCGGTTACCCGATAACAAAATAACCTCAGTGGGAAATTGATGCCTAAGTCTTTTATTTCTTCTACCCATTGCTTTGGTTTTGGGGGCAATTCTTGTGCTCTATTTACTATTCTGTCAAAAAAATCATTGGTTGCTCCGTATCTGTTACCGATGCTTTCAGTTATTAATCGAAACAACTGCAAGGCTTCTTATTCAAGCGGATGCTCAGACACGGCATAGGTCTCAAAAAACCTGTCCGTTTCGGATGCGGCAGCGTCATCATTTGTAACCCATCTGGTAGTGTAGAATGTACAAATGCTTCCTTCATCATACCATATTTCGAGTGCGATTGTATTCATTTATAACTGAATTATGCAAATTTCAATTTCACTTTTAAGTTAATTATTCTATGGCATCTTGTTGTTTTCTTATTGACCATTACCAATAAGAGTATCTCTACTGATTGTCGATTAATCGTCTCGTTTTTTACTTCTTTGGTTACCTGTCAAAATGGTTTGATATTTCTGTTTGTCCCTTGTTTGTTTGTCACGTTGCTTTCTTCTAATACCCTTGTTGCCTACATCCCTGTTTACGCAGCATGGGGTGGTTGGTTATGCCATACTAGAGCAAGGAAACATGCATGTTTGCCGGGTGGTTGTTTCGATTAATTGGATGAACTTGTAGTGGCTCATGGTTTCGATTGCTCTTTTGTACCAAGTTAGAAAATCTTAGGGCTCTAGTTGTTCTACACGGTTTTTATTGGTTGATTTCTTAAATGGTTAATGGGGATTTTGATATCTCCTCCCATCAGGTAACTGAGTGGCTTTACTGGAAATTGGCTAACAAGTGATTTCTTTTTCCTGGCTCGTCGGTTCAATTTTCTGGAAATTTATTTTCCCAACAGGGTTGCGTCTTATCCTTTTATAGGTCACAGGTTGGGAGTTTATCCGATTTATCACAATATGCTCAGAGGCGTGTTGCTAGGAATAGTTGAATCCATCAAGGCTTTCGCGCCTTTTTCTTACTCTGTCGATTGGCTATGGTCGTTAGTCTTCGGCGTTTGCTGTTTGTTTTTCCAGATGATGTCCTTCATTGGTTTTCCATTTCACCAAAAAAGCTCCCTTCGGGGAGCTTTTTTAGTTTATGGTGGTAAGTCGCTTACTTCCGTATGACGAACCGCTGGCTATGGGTTTGTCCATTTGCAGGGTTCGTGAGTCTTAGGAAGTAGATTCCATCGGCCAATCCTTCTATCTGCACTTTCACTTGCTGACGCCCCTGACCTAGTCCTTGAATTTCCCAACGGCGGAACAAACGACCGCGGGAATCCAAAATACTAGCGTCTAGTTCGAGGGGTTCTGAGGTTTCAAGTGCTAAGGTCAATTGGTCTGATGCTGGATTCGGATATAGCTGGGTTGTCCAACTGTGGCTGGCTTCTACCACCGAAGTGAAGAAGAAACTGATGGTGTCTGCATTAGGAGAAGAACAACCATTGGCTGTCACTTGAACAGTGTAGTTGCCGTTTTGGGTGGGCTGGAATCTCGATTGGTTAGCGCCTGCTACTGGTCCGCTGCCTACCAATATCCACTGGTTGCCGCTTATTGCATTGGAGATTAAGGTGTCGGCCACTCGTGAAATCACCGGCTTCAAGGGGATTGGGTTAACGGTTATGACTGTTGGTGCAGAGAAGGAGAAACAGCCGTTTCCACCGCTTACTCTCACTACCCAACTTCCGCTGCTTACCACTGGAAGCGGAGCGCCAACAGCGGCAAATGGTTGCCCATTTAGCACCCACGTTGCGTTTTGTGTGATAGAACTGCTGAGCGATACTTGTCCTCCTTGGCAGAAGGTGGTGGGGCCGCTGGCACCGATTAACGCTACTGGTGGCGTTGGATTTACAGTCGTGGTTATTCCGGCAGAGGTACTGCTGCAATTGTTGGCATTGGTAACTTGAACGGTGTAGGTGCCTGCCTGTGTGGCCACTAGGCTGTCAGCGGTTTGTCCGGCTATGGGATTGCCATTGAGCAGCCATTGGTTGCCTGCAATTGCACTCGAGCGTAGCACTACTTGCGACCCGGAACAGAAGGTGGTGCTTCCTGCTGCGGTTATGGTTGGAACCGCTGGCAATGGATGAATGGTAACTGCAACCGGATTTGAGTTGCTCAAGCAGCCTGATGCATTGGTGCTTCTTACGGTGTATTGTCCGGTGGTGGAAACTCTCAAACTGTCTGCGGTTTGTCCGGCTATGGGTTGTCCGTCTCTGAACCACTGACGATTGGTTGCTGCATTGGTTAAGAGTAGGATGCTTTGTCCTTGACACAGGCTTACGGGCCCTGAAGGGGTTAGACTTGGTTGCGCTGGCAAGGCATCTACTTGAACGGTGTCTCCGGTACTTAAGCTTATACATCCTCCTGCATTTTCTACCCGTAGTTGATAAAAGCCTGCGCTGCTGGCGACGAGGCTATCTGCGGTTTGTCCGACTATGGGTTGTCCGTCTTTCAACCATTGTAGTCCGAAGCCAGCGAGGTTATTGACCCTAAATACAACTCGTCCTCCTTGGCAGAATCTCAGGTTGCCTGTTCTGCTGATGTTT
This sequence comes from Bacteroidota bacterium, assembly GCA_027484125.1. GTDB lineage: Bacteria > Bacteroidota > Bacteroidia > UBA7662 > JAIXUI01 > JAIXUI01. Next base: position 30,640 of record JAIXUI010000005.1, read on the forward strand.
GGCACTGTTGGCAGTGGATTGACGAAGATTCTGACACTATCGGAGGCAGTACCGCAACCTTGTGGGGTTACGGCTATGGCTTGGTAGAGTCCTGAAAGGATTATTTCTACGCTGTCGGCTCCTGCGGCTATCAACTGACCGTCGCGGAACCACTGTATTGAATCGGTGGTGGTGGCTCTTAGCACCAAACCGTCGTTTTGACAGGAGGAAATGATGCCGCTTAGGTTAAGGGTTGGAATTGCAGGTTTCACATTTACCGTCACGCTGATGGTGTTAGAGGTATTGCTACACCCGCTAAGGTTGCTGATTTGCAGGCGGTAATCCCCGCTTTGAGTGGCTTGATAGCTGGAGGCTTGTGCTCCTGAAATCGGAAGTCCATCGCGGAACCATTGCAGATTTCCCTGGGCGGTGGTAGTTAGGGTAACGCTGTCGCCTTGGCAGATGGTGGTATTGCCACTGCTTATGGCAGGAATGGCCGGTACTGGATTTACGGTTATCGCAATTGGGTTCGATTGGCTGGCGCAAAGCCCTCCATTGATGGCTTCTGCTTCATAGGTGCCGGCGGCATTGACCCATAAGCTGTCGCTGTTGTTGGCAATTTGCTGTCCGTCGCGGTACCATTTGATGGTTTGTGCCTGATAGCTGACCCTCAGCAAGACGGAATCTCCCAGACAGAGGGTTGTGCTGCCTTGTGGGGTTATGGCAGGTGTTGCTGGGATTGCAAATACGTTCACACTTACGTCGTTGGACACACGGTCACAGATGCCATTTTGTGTTGATACGCTGTAGTTGCCGCTGTCTCTTACTACCAAGAGGCTATCGTTAGCTCCGACAATGGTTTGTCCATTTTTCAACCACTGGTAGTTGGCTAATCCTGTGCTGCTGAGTACTACCGAATCGCCTTGGCAGAAACTCAAGGCATGGCTTGCGGTAATCTGTGGCTGGTTGGGGGTTGGAAGTGTTTGGGTGAGGACATCGTTCAGGGAGTTTACGGCACACAATCCATTTCGGCTTAAAATCAGGCTGTAGGTTCCTGCTTGGGTTGCGAACAAGGAATCTCCGGTTGCTCCGCTGATGGGACTTCCGTTGAAGGTCCATTGGGCATCTCCATCGGTATAAGTAGCTTTCAAGGCCACTCCGCTTCCTACGCAAAAGGTGGTATTGCCAAGGGCGGTGAGGGTGGCTGCTGAGGGGTAGGTGTTTACTTGTACCGAAATGGCTGCTGAGGTGGCGCTGCATCCGTTTAAGTCGGTATAGCGAACGCTGTAGTTGCCGGTTGCGGTTACCCAAAGGCTGTCGGTTTGTTGATTGGTTAATGCTTGACCGTTTAGCAACCACTGGTTGCCGTTGTTGTACGAACTATTAAGCCTTATGCTATCACCTTGACAAAGGGTTGTGGCTCCTGATGGGATCACTGCCGGCAAGGTGGGTAGTGGGTGAATCACGACTGCAATTGCATTGGATAAACTGCTGCAACCGCTGGCGTTGGTCACTTTTAACTGATAATTACCGCTAATCCCTGCTACTAAACTGTCGGCGTTGGAGGTGCCGAATGGTTGTCCGTCTTTCAGCCAGGTTTTAGTACCTGTTGCGCCTGTAGCTTTGATCACTACCAATTCGCCCTGACAAACGCTGGCATTGCTCATGGCGGTTAATGTAGCAGATGCAGGATTGGCATTCACAGTAACGGTTTGGAAGCTCGACAATGCGGTACAACCAGAGCTATTGGTAAGTCTTACTCTGTAGCTTCCTGCAAGATTCACCAAAAGGCTGTCGCTGTTGGCTCCTGGAATGATGTTGCCGTTTCTTAGCCATTGGAGGGTTCCATTTCCGGCATTTACTCGCAATAGAGTGCTCTCTCCGTCGCAAATGGCGACATTGCCAGTGAGGTTAACGGGTGCGGCTGGCACCGGATTTACCACTACAGACAGGCTATTACTCAAGCTGCTACAGCCGAAGGCATTGGTGAGTTGTAGTTGATAGGTTCCTGTCTGATTGGCGATGATGGTATCGCTTTGTGCGGATGGCAGTGGTTGTCCGTCTAACAACCATTGTCTGTTTCCACTTGCTCCGGTCGTTCTCAAGATGGCTTGACCTCCTTGACAAAAACTCAGTGCTCCGTTTGCGGTGATGGTCAAAGGTGTTGGAACTGGATGGAAGGTTACCGCAATGGGTTGTGAAAGGCTCTCACACCCGAATGAATTGGTGCTGCTTAGCTGATAGCTTCCGGAAGAATTCACGACTAGCACGGTATCATTAGCCCCTAGCAGCGGTTGCCCATTCACTAACCATTGAGCACCTTCTACGGCTGTAGAAGTACTGAGTCTAAGGGTGTTTCCTTCACATTGGGTGAGCGCACCGCTAGCATTGATCAAGGGAACCGCAGGCAATGGGTTTACTTGAACGGTCAGGAGGTTGCTTTCGCTGAAGCAACCATTAGCTCCTACATTTCTTGCGGTGTAATCACCAGAGGTGGTGACTAACAAGGTGTCCGCTATCACATTCAAGGCTAGTCCGTTTCTATACCAATGTACGTTTACGCCTGCACTGCTTAGGGTTGTTGCATTTCCTGCACAGAATGACAAAGGTCCTTGTGATGAAATAGCGGGAGTGGTCGGCAATGATTGAAAGGTTATCGCTACGTCCTCGGAAGTGTTGCTGCATCCGGCTGTGTTGGTCACTACCAAACGGTAGTTTCCGCTGGTGGTGACAAGCAGGCTGTCGGCTTGAGCTCCGGAAATATCTGTTTGGTTATTCTGCCACTGATATTGCTGGAAGCTGCCTATGGTCCGCAAGGTGACTGATTGTCCGTTGCAGAGGGTTTGATCGAATCCGGGGGTTAATACCGGAACTGTTGGAATGGCGTTGACGGTTACAGCCGTTGGGACTGAAGTGGCGGAACAACCGGCCAGGGTTTGACGAAGGGTGTAGTTTCCGGAGGATTTAACTACCAAGGATGACCCATTGGCGCCGTTGATAGGGTTGCCGTTGTTGAACCATTTTAGCCCGGCACTCAACGAAGAGGAAAGGGTTACGGAATCGCCCTGGCAGAATGCCAGGGAACCGGATGCTGCGATGGTGGGGATTGTGGGAGATGGGTTTACTACAATGTTTATCGCTACGGATGTAGCGGAACAGCCTCCTCGCTCAATACGGATCGCATAGCTTCCGCTTGTTCTTACGGTTAAGGTTCGGCTGGTGTCGTCGGTTAGCACATTACCATTGCGTAACCATCTCCAAGAACCAAGGTTATCACTTGCGGTAAGCACCACACTATCAACGGAACAGAAGGTGGTGGCACCCGATGCGCTGATGGTTGGTGTGGGAAGTGCCGGGGTTACTACTACGGAAACGCCGGCAGAAAGTGCTGAACACTGACCGTTTGAAACTCTTACGGTATAGGTTCCTGCTGCTGTCGCGACTAAAGTTTGGGCTGTTGCACCAGCAATCACGACGTTGTTTCTCAACCAGGTATTGCCGGTTAGGCTGGAGCTGGTTAAGGTTACTGAACCACCTGAACAGAATTGCAAATTTCCTGAACTGCTTATTTGTGGTATTGAAGGCACTGCATTCACCACCACTGCGATGACATTTGAGCTGGTGGTACAATTGCCGTTGCTCACTCTAACAGCATAACTACCCGAGCTTTTCACGGTCAGAATTCCACCGGTTTCTCCTACTATTGGCTGTCCGTTACGGAACCATTGATTGCCACTGGTGGCACTGGAACTGAGAAACACGGAATCGCCCTGGCAGAAGGTGGTTGCTCCCAATGCGGTAATTGAAGGGGTTGCCGGACTTGGATTTACCACTATCCGAACAAAAGCGGTGTCTCTACATCCATTATTGGTTCCGATAAGTCGGTAATTGGTGGAGCTTGCCGGACTGAATATGGGGGAAGATGAATTGGCATTGTTGATGCCGGTAACTGGTGTCCAGTTGTAAGAAGAAGCACCGGTGGCTTGTAATTGAGTGCTATTTCCTGCACATATTACGGTGTCACCAGTTAGCACTAAATTAGGCTTGGGGGCTACAGTAACCAAAACTTGATCAGTAGAGGTACACCCAAATGAATTGGTGAGGGTTAAGGTATAGGTTGTGGTGGTTGAAGGAGAAGCCTTGGGGTTGGCAACGGTGGTGGAAGATAATCCGGTAGCTGGACTCCAGCTGTAGGTGCCGGTACCTGATCCCATCAAGGTTACACTATCGCCCTGACAAACAAATAAATTGGCACCCGCTTGCGCGACTGGCGTCAACAAGGTGGAAGGACCATTGCTAACGTCATTAATCACGGCGATGATGTTGCTGGTTAGTCGAACCAAAAACAAACCGGAAGCGGTGTTTGGAACGGTCCAGTTGTAGCTGCCATTCGCTACCGGTACTGCTCCATCGATCATGGTCCATGTTAAACCATTGTTGTAAGACACTTCAATTCGAATGGTTCCCGTAAGTCCTTGAGAGGTCCATGTGATGGGCAATACCTGACAAGCCAAGTACTGTGCTCCGCCATTCGGAGAGGTGACGGTTAAACTGTTGGTGGTTTGGGTAATCGTGAAGGGGAAATTGGAAACATCCTGTTTACAGCTTGAACCAAACTCAGTGATTCGAATCAAACCATTGGACGTTGTAACGTTGGGCACTGTCCATAAATATTGACCGTTCGGAATAAATTGATTCACTACAATATTGGTCCAGGTTGTTCCGCCATTGAGGGAATAATCGATGTTGTAGTTCTTACTGGTTAAGGTATCGGTCCAGGTTATCAAGCGTGTGGTATTGGCTTGCCATTGTCCGCCGGTGTTGGGGTCGGTAATGGTGATGGGCGCATAAACGGTAAACGCTGAATCGCTCACATCTACACGGGCATTGTTGTTCTGATCCATCACCCTCACCAGGTAGGAGGCCGATCCAATAGCTGGCAATGTCCAGGTATAAGAAGCTGGATTGGCAGAGGAAGTTAGGTTGGCTACGAAGGTCCAATTCTGACCATTGTCGATGCTATATTCTATTCTAAAGAAGTTGGAGGCTCCACCACGGTTGAAGGAAATGGTGGTTTGTGCACAGCCGAACAATTTTTCTCCTCCATTGGGCGTAAGTATCCGAATAGGGGGTTGGATGCTGAATACGTTGTTGCTGACGTCCAAAATACCGGAGTTTGTAAAATCTGAGATTCTAACCAAGGCCTGATTGGTGACGGTATTGGGTACAGTCCAATTGAAACTTCCACTGTTGGAAGTTGCATTGACGATGGTTTGCCAGCTATTTCCATTATCCACGGAATATTCTAACCTCACAAAGCTTGAAGGGGTAAACTGGGAAGTCCAACTTATGGTCTGAACTGCTCCTACATACAGTATTTCACCACCGTTTGGCGTACTTAAGTTGAAGGTTGGAACCGCTGGTAAAATGGTAAATGTAGCGTCGCTGACATCGTTTTTACAGGTGTTATTCACATCTGAAACCCGAAAAACTGCGGTAGTAGAAGGTGTATTAGGAATGTTCCAAGTAAACTGATTGGTGAATGCGCTAACATTGGTGATAGAACTCCAATTCTGCCCATTATCGATGGAATACTGGAGCGAAAGTGTAGAAGAGGTGCCCGTTGAGGCCCAACTCACTACCCTGCTGGTGCCTCCAGTCCAAATTTCTCCTCCATTAGGACTGTTCACAATGATGCTTTGGTCTTGTAATAGGGTGAAATCTGACCTGCTGGAATCGCTCTTACTTAAATCTAACGCATCACTAACGCGAATTCTTACTGTATTGCTTGGAAGATTGGGCACTGCCCACGTATAGTTCTGGGTTACGGAGGTGGTTCCGAAATGGTTGTTGGTAATTAAATTCCAACTCTGACCACCATTCAAGGAATATTCGATTCTCCATTGGGAGGAGGTTCCTCCCCTATTCCAAGAAATAGTTCGGTTGGTACAAGCCGACCAATTCTCTCCTCCAACAGGCGCATTTAGCACCACAAAGGGTTGAATGATGAAGGTCTGGGTGCTGGTACTCTGAATACCAGAGTTGCCTACTACGCTAATTCTTACTAAACCAAATCGTGTGGGGGTATTGGGGATGGTCCAGGTGAAATTGCCGGAGGTGTTGTTGGTTGGGGTAGAATTGGTTACGGTAATCCAACTCGAACCATTATCGATCGAATACTCGATGCGGATGTTGTTGTTCGGTAAGAATTGGTTAGACCAATTGATAGATTGGGTTTGACCTGCAAAAACGGTGGCTCCGTTGTTGAAACTGGTCAATGTCAGAATCGGATCAGGCGGGGTAATCTCAAAAAGTGAATCCGAGAAATCTCGTTTACAGGTGTTATTGAAATCCCTGATTCTAAATAATGCGGTCGTTGTTGGGGTATTCGGGATGGTCCAATTGTAGGTATTGTTGAAGGAACTTAGGTTGGTAATGGTACTCCAACTTTGCCCTCCATTGGTTGAATAGGATAGCTCAAGGGTGGAACTCACATTGTTGGCTGCCCATGATACTTGTTGAACGGTATTTCCTTTCCAACTTTCTCCTCCATTGGGGGTATTGATAACTATACTCTGATTAAGGGTGATGGTGTTATTGGACCTGCTGGAGTCTGCTTTCAATGGATCGAAAGAGTCGGTTACACGATAGCGAACTCCTGTACTTGGGGTGTTATTCACTACCCATGAATAACTGAGACTAGTGGTAGAACCGAAACTAACGTTGTTGGCTATCGGAATCCAGGTAGCTCCGCTGTCGGTTGAGTAAGCAAAGTTGAATTGGTTGGAGGTTCCGCCTCTTGAGAAGGTTATGGTTCTGGTTTCACAGGCTGGCCAGGTTTGATTACCGGTTGGGGAGGTGAGCACTACAAACGGCAGAAGGGTGAAATTCACCGGGTTCACCGCCTGTATGGCACTATTGCCAACCAAGCTAATTTTCACCCTGGCTTGATTGGTTGGGGCATTGGGTACTGTCCAGTTAAAACTTCCGGAAGAGGTTCCCGCGGGTGCTGCATTCACAATCGTGATCCAGTTTGCCCCTCCGTCGATGGAGTATTCCAGCTTTACAAATGAGTTAGTCGGAATAAACTGATTGCTCCAACTGATGGTCTGCAACTGCCCGGCATACCAACTCACGTTCGTCGTCGGGTTTGTGATGGTAAAGGATTGATTGGCCGCGGTTATCGTAAATGGCGCATCGCTGATGTCCTGCTTGCAGGTGTTGTTCCAATCCCTTACGCGGAATAGATTGTTACTTCCAGGTGCATTGGGTACTCCCCAAGTATATTGATTGGCACTAGAACTGATGGTGGTTATGGTGTTCCAATTCTGTCCTAAATCGGTAGAATACGACATCTCTAAGGTAGATGAAACATTTTGGGTGGCCCAACTCACTTGACGGTTGGTTCCTCCCTGCCATACTTCACCGCCGTTAGGAGAATTCAATATGATGCTTTGATCCCGTAGAATAGTGAATACTGCATCAGAAACGTCGTTCTTACTATTATCCAATGCATCTGAAATGCGCACCAACACCGAGGTAGAAGGCACATTCGGAACCGCCCAAGTGTACGATAAATTGGTGCTACTGCTCGAGGATAAATTATTAACGATCAGTTGCCAGGTTTGGCCGTTATCGGTTGAATATTCTAACCTCCAACTATTGCTGGTTCCTCCTCTGCTCCAACTGATGGTTTGGGTATTGCATCCTGTTAAGGTTTGGCCTCCATTTGGGCTGTTTAACACAACAAAAGGAAGTATGGTGAAGTTAACAGGACTGGTACTTTGAATAGAAGGACTCCCTACCGGACTCACCCGAACACGTGCTTGATTGGTAGGGGTATTGGGTACAATCCAGGAGTAAGAACCAAAGGTTGAGTTGGTTGGAGTTGAGTTAACAATGACCTGCCAAGTATTCCCCCCATCGGTAGAATATTCCAATCTTACAAAACTGCTGGGCAGGAAATTGCAATTCCAGGAAATGGTTTGGGTTTGCCCTGCATACCAAGTAACTGCCGAGGTTGGACTCGACAAGCTGATACTGGCGTTAGGCGCAGAAATGGTAAATACGTTATCGGAAGTGTCCGCTTTACAGGTGTTGTTCCAATCTCTTACCCTAAACAAAGCGTTGGTGGTAGGCGTATTCGGAATCGTCCAGTTGTAGGTGTTGTTGAAAGAACTAACGGTGGTGATGGAATTCCAGCTTTGTCCTGCATCGGTAGAATAGGATAGCTCCAAGGTTGAACTCACATTATTGGTGGCCCAGGAAGCCTGCTGGGTTGTGGAAGCTTGCCAAACTTGTCCGCCGTTCGGGGTATTAATAATCACACTTTGGTCACGAACTATCGTACCATTAACCCTCGATGAATCAGATTTTTGGGCATCTGCTGCATCTCTTACTCTTATCCTTAATGCGTTGGTTGGTCTATTGGGCACTGACCATGTATAACTGAGGAAGGTACTGCTGCTAGTACTGAAGTTGCTGGTTATTAAAATCCAGTTTGCACCTCCATCTAAGGAATACTCAATTCTCCATAGGTTGCTGGTACCTCCTCGGTTCCAGCTGATGGTTTGGTTGGTACAGGCCGCCCAGTTTACGGAGGTGGTGGGTGAGGCCAAAACCACGAAGGGAAGCAGGGTGAAGTTAACCGGACTGGTTGAAGAAATGGATGGATTTCCCACCAAACTTACCCGCACCCTGGCTTGGTTAGTTGGTTCATTCGGGACGGTCCAATTGAATGAACCACTGGATGTTCCGGCAGGAGCAGAATTTACAATGGTTTGCCAGTTTGCTCCACCATCGGTAGAGTATTCCAACCGCACAAAAGAATTGGCAGGGAAAAACTGATGGCTCCATGAAATGGTCTGAAGCTGACCGGCATACCAGTTGACTGACGATGTGGGATTGGTTAAACTGATGGTAGGGGTAGCTGCGGTAATGACAAATAGAGAATCACTTTGATCTACTTTACAGGTGTTGCTCCAATCACGAACTCTCACCAAAGCTTGTGTTCCCGGCGTATTGGGAACTAACCAATTGTATTGATTAAAGGCTGAACTAATGGTAGTAATGGAGCTCCAGCTCTGACCATTGTTGATGGAGTACAATAATTCTAACGTACTGCTGGTGGTTTGACTTGCCCAACTAATTACCCTGTTGGTTCCTCCTTGCCAAACCTCTCCCCCATTGGGTGAATTCACTATAATGCTCTGATCTCCAATAATTGTAAAGGAATCAGAGGTATCTCTTTTGGTCAGGTCTGAGGCGTCGGTAACCCTGAGCATGACCGAGGTTCCTGGGGTATTGGGAACGCTCCAACTAAAGCTTACGCTCGTTGCGGAGTTGGAAATGTGGTTGTTGGCTATGGGAATCCAGGTCTGTCCTCCATTGGTGGAATAATCTATGTTCCATGAATTCGAGGTACCCCCACGCCCCCAAATGATCGATGTATTGTTACAAGCAGCCAACTGTGCTCCAGGAGCCGGGCTGGTAATTACCACAAAAGGGCGAATGGTAAATGGTTGTGAAATAGTTGAAATGGTGGTATCCGTAATGTGACGCAAACGAACCCTGGCTTGTGTGGTGGGAGTATTAGGAAGTGTCCAATTGAAACTTCCGGCAGTTGCGTTGGTAGGTGTTGAGGCCGCAACTAAGTTCCAGGTTAGCCCATTGTCAAAGGAGTAATCGATCCGTATAAAATTCGAAGGGAGATTGGCATTAGTCCAACTTACATTGATCACTTGGCCGGCAAACCAAGTCATTCCATTGGTTGGATTGGTGATGTTAAGGCTTGAAGGTGCCGCAGTGATGGTAAAAACATTGTCAGAAAAATCGGTTCTGCAAGGAAAACCTGCATCGGTTACCCGAACCAAGGCTGTTGTGGTTGGAATATTCGGGACGGTCCAAGTGTAAGTATTGCTGGCTGTAGTGAAATTGTTGATGATGGGCGTCCAGCTCGACCCTGCATCGGTACTATACTCCAAATTGTAGGTCCCGGAGCCTCCCGAAGTGGCCGCCCAGCTGATGGTTTGGGTACTCTGCCCTTGCCACACTTGTCCACCATTGGGACTATTCAACACCATAGGTGCTGTAATCGAAAACGGACTGTTGCTCTGATCCCTCACTACGGTATTCTGGGCATCCATCACCCTCACGAGTGCATTGGTGGTGTTTACATTCGGAACTGTCCATGAAAAGGTCCTACCCAAGGCCTGAAAATTGGTGGCTACCGCACTCCAAGTAACCCCTCCGTTGATGGAAAAATCAACATTGAAAAAATTGGAAACAGATCCGGAAGTGGTCCATGTAACCGTGTATTGCGTACATCCAGGCAGTACTTCGCCTCCGTTTGGGCTGGTAACTGTTATTGTTTGTGCTTGGCTATAAATGCCTCCTAAAAGCAATAAAGACAGTAAAATCCAACGTCTAACGCTAGTAAAAATTGGTCTCATAAGAGCGATTTTCTAATCAAATTCAAATGTGCAAAAAAAATGCCTGCTCAGGCAGGTGTTAACGTTTCTAGTAAAGTTTAACAATAAATGGACTACTTCCTGCTTCCGAAGATGCTGCTGCCTACCCGAACATGGGTAGCACCGTACTTAATTGCAAGTCGATAATCCCCGCTCATGCCCATCGACAACACCTCTATCTGCCCCTCCGGGAAAACCGAGCTTGCTTGCATCTCCTTCAACAGCGACTGCATCAGAGAAAACTCCGACCGTATCAAAGTTTCGTCTTCTGTAAAACTCGCCAACGTCATCAATCCTACCACTTTCACCCCTGGAAAAGCAGCCGGCTGAAACTCCGCCAACCATTGCCGGAAATCAGACGGACTCATCCCCGACTTGGTAGCCTCCTGCGCTACGTGCAGTTGTATCAATACCGGAATTACTCTACCGTGTTTCAAGGCCTGCTTGCTGATTTCCGCCAGCAACTCATTCGAATCTACCGAATGAATCAGGTGCACAAACGAAGCGATGTATTTCACTTTATTGCGCTGCAAAGGGCCTATCAAATGCCATCGAACATCTTCTGGCATTTCAGGCGCTTTCAACATCATCTCCTGAACCCTATTTTCTCCAAAATCCCGGCATCCCGCCTCGTATGCCGGCCTGACGTGCTCCGTTGGATAGGTTTTACTTACTGCTATCAAACATACCGACTCCGGCAACGCCGATTTTATCTCCCTGTACCGGGTTTCAACTTCCTGCATGATGCAAATTTAACCCTTGTTTGTGGGGAAAGTTGCCACCTTTGCAACATGTTCAAACGTCCTTTGGCAGCCCTCCTGGCTGTCTTGTTGCTCGCTTGCAATTCCAATTCCGATTCAGGCAACCTTCCTCCCGGAATTATGGCCAAAAACCAGCTCGCTGAAGTCCTCACCGACGTTCACTTACTCGAAGCCCAAAAAAACATCCAAACCGGAACCCAGTATCAGATGACCTCCGATACCGTCATCCGATCCTGGTACCGCGATGTTTTTCGCCATCATAAGACCGACGAGAAAACCTTTAGACAGAGCTTGAAGTTTTATCAAGAACAGCAACCTGCTGTGCTCAAATCCATTTACGATACCGTTACCGCCCGCCTGAATGCACGCCTTTACTGAGCAGTCGCCTACTGCCCTCCAACTATATCCCCACAATGCCCTGAATCTGCTGGAGTTTCAGCAAATCAGAACCCTCTTGGCTGCACGCTGCCAGAGCCGCCAGGCAGCAGAACGCGCCCTCAGCCTTGTTCCTGAAACCCGCCACGATCTCATTGCAGACGCGCTCAACCTCGTTAAAGAATACGAGCTTTCCACCCAAACCGCCGACCGCTGGCCGGAACTTACCCTTCCCGAACTGCGCCCCATCCTTGCTGCTTTAGAAATTGAAGGCAATCTCATCGAAGCCGAAAGCTGGCGCGACGTTAAATTCATGCTTCGCTCCTGCTTTCAAGTCTATGATTTTTTAGCAAGAAAAAAACAAGCCCTCCCCCGTCTTGCCCAGCTCGCCCATCAGCTCACCATCAACCGAACCCTCTTTACCCGCATCGATAAGGTGGTGGATGAAGAAGGTGAAATGAAACCCGATGCCAGCAAAACCCTGCAAACGCTGCACGATCGCGTAAATCGCGCTCGAACTGAACTAAGAAAGAAAATTGATAGCATCTACCGCAAAGCCAGAGAAGAAGGCTGGACCGGCGATGGCCTCGTAGGCTTGCGCGATGGGCGGTTGGTCATCCCTCTCCTCGCTGAACACAAACGCAAGATTCGCGGATTCATCATCGACGAATCCGCCACCGGCCAAACCGTGTACCTTGAACCGGCTGAAGTACTCGAACTCAACAACGAGGTGCGCGACATGGAACTTGCCTGGAAAAGAGAAGTCCGCCGCATTCTCTTAGAACTGGCCGACTCCATTCGCCCGGAATTGTCCCTCCTTCTTGAATACCTCGAATTCCTCACCCACCTCGACTACATTCGCGCCTGCCACCTCTTCTCCCTGGAGTATGAAGGCATCGCCGTGGGCAGTTTGCCTCAGCCAGCCTTGCAATTCTTCAACGCCCGGCATCCGCTCTTGCTCATTCACCACCGCAAACAAGCCAAGCCGGTGGTCCCCTTCAGCCTAAAACTCGATGCCGAAAAACGCATCCTGCTCATCTCCGGGCCCAATGCAGGTGGAAAATCCATCACCTTAAAAGCCGTTGGTCTGCTGCATCTTATGGCACAGTCCGGCCTCCCCATCCCTTCAGCCCCGGAAAGCGGCATCCAAGTGTTCAAGAAAATCTTCGTCAACATTGGCGATGATCAGTCTATTGAAAACGACCTCTCTACTTACAGCTCTCACCTCACCCACATGAAGGCGTTTACGGAAAACGCCGACGCTGACAGCCTCTTTCTTATCGATGAATTCGGTACCGGTACCGACCCACAAATTGGCGGCCCCATTGCCGAAGCCATCCTAGAACAATTGGTGCAAACACGCGCCAAAGGCATTGTAAACACCCACTTCTCCAACCTAAAAGCCTTCGCCAGTAGAACCGAAGCTGTGGTGAATGCCGCTATGACCTTCGATACCAAAAGTCTTCAACCACGTTATGAACTCGTAACCGGACAACCCGGCAGCTCCTTCGCACTCGAAATAGCCCGGAAGATTGGCTTAAGTTCCGCTATCCTGCAAGCCGCCGGAGAGAAAATAGGTCAGCGAACCCAAAACGTGGAAGACCTCTTGCTCGAACTAGAAAATGAAAAGCAAGAAATGAACAAACTCAAGCATCTTGTCCGTCAGAAGGATGAGCTGCTCGACGATCTCATCAAAAAACACCAAATCAACGACCACGAAATCAAAATTCGCAAGCAGGAAATCATTCGCAAAACGCGGGAAGAGATGAAAGAAATGCTGGCGCGAACCAATCGGGAAGTAGAAAACGTCATCCGAAGCATTCGGGAATCTAAAGCCGATAAAGAAGTGGTGATGATGGCACGAGAAACCTTGAAAGCCATCCAAGAAGACCTGAAACCCCGAGAAAAGGAAGCCAAAAGCGACGGATCCGCCACACCCAATCCCGTCATTGGTGGTCCGTTGCAAGTAGGAGGTTATGTAAGAATACGGCAAACCCAAGCCACCGCCTTGCTGCTTGAAATCAAGAAAAACAAAGCCGTGTTGGAATCAAACAGCTTACGGATGACCGTTGCGCTGGAAGATCTGGAACCCGTATCCAATGCAGAAGCACGCAAACAACGCAGGCAAACTGTGCTCGCCGCCACACCCGAGGTAAGTTCTGCCACCCAAGCTGCCATTCAGCAGCAAATGGAATTTGTACACCAACTCGATTTAAGAGGCTACCGCACCCAAGACGCCATCGCCACCTTAGAGAAATTCTTAGACAAAGCCGTTGTGGCCGGATATGGCGAATTGCGCATCCTACATGGAAAAGGCGACGGCATCCTCATGCGATTTGTACGCGAAAACCTCAAAGGCAACCAATGGGTCAGTCATTTTGAGAGCGAACATGCTGATAGAGGCGGCGATGGCGTCACCTTAGTGAAAATGAAATGATGGAAGCCCCCTGCTGGTGGTTGCTCTTCGGACTCACCCATAGCTTATTGGCACAAAACGGCCAACGCATTGGCCTAACCCTAGGAAATAAGCCAGGCTACCATCGCCTTTGGCGATTAAGCTATAACCTATTGGCGTTAGCACTTTCACTGAAAGCACTTCATACAGGTTGGCATGAAGCAGGTTCACCCCCAACACTGCTGCTTATGCCAAGCCTGATGGCTTTACTCTTCGCATTGGCCGGAATTTACCTGATACAGCAAGGTTTCCAAGGATACCGGCTTAGCAGCTTTTTAGGATTACGAAATCCACAACCCATAGAACCCTTGGCCACCAGAGGCATACACACCGTCGTCCGACATCCTCTTTATAGCGGAACCCTGCTAATCCTCCTCGCTTGGGGGATTATTTGGCCAGCTCCAACCCACCTCGTCAGCCTCCTCGTGCTGTTGGCTTATACCCTGATCGGGTTGGAATTTGAAGAAAAAGACCTTCGGAAAATTTACGGAGAAACCTACCTCGAATACGAAAAACAAACCCCGTGGAAAATCATCCCGAAAATCTGGTAAACCCTATTGACCCCAAAAAAGGCATTTTTGACCCAGTTTCAATAACGCTTTGCCGTTACGCCAATCAATGATCCCAACAATTATCGGAACAGGAGGATGAGGATGAGCGAATATCGGCGCTAATCATTCGGTTTTTGTGATGCCATAGAACCTTTTCCCGATTCAATGGCAAGCATCAACGTTAAACAAACCCGCCTAATCGATAACCAATTGCGCTTGGCTCAAGTATAAAGTCACACTGACGATTGAAACCTACGCAAGGACCATTTATGCTTACGCACCAACGATACTTACTAACGCTTTATGAATTGAAACCTACGCAAGGACCATTTATGCTTACGCACGAGCGATACTTACTTACGCCTTATAAATTGAAACATACGCAAGGACCATTTATGCTTACGCACCAACGATACTTACTTACGCTTTATGAATATAAACCTACGCAAGGACCATTTATTCCTACGCACGAGCGATACCTACTTACGC
Source organism: Bacteroidota bacterium (assembly GCA_027484125.1). GTDB lineage: Bacteria > Bacteroidota > Bacteroidia > UBA7662 > JAIXUI01 > JAIXUI01. The sequence continues at coordinate 45,719 of JAIXUI010000005.1, forward strand.
TTTATGAATTGAAACTTACGCAATGACCATTTATGCTTACGCACGAGCGATACTTACTTACGCTTTATGAATTGAAACATACGCAAAGACCATTTATGCTTACGCACCAACGATACTTACTTACGCTTTATGAATTGAAACATACGCAAGGACCATTTATTCCTACGCACGAGCGATACATACTTACGCTTAGCTAATAGATTATTTCGCTTTGATGATATATTTCTTCGCACTGACGATTTATTTCTTCGCACAAGCTTTACATATTTATTCTTAGCTAATATGTTTTTATACTTTGACGATTAAAACTTTCGCAATGAAGATTTATTTCTTCGCACAAGCCTTTTACATTTATGCTTAGCTAATATGTTAAGGTGATTTCACGATTAAAACTTTCGCAATGAAGATTTATTTCTTCGCACAAGCCTTATATATTTACGCTTAACTAATATGTTAAGATGATTTCACGATTGAAACTTTCGCAATGAAGATTTATTTCTTCGCACAAGCCTTATATATTTATGCTTAGCTAATATGTTAAGGTGATTTCACGATTGAAACTTTCGCAATGAAGATTTATTTCTTCGCA
>JAIXUI010000021.1 GCA_027484125.1 Bacteroidota bacterium
ACTGGCAGCATCTTTCCAGGGGGGTGTAGCCGACATCGATTGACCAGGAGCCAATGATTTAGCAACCATGATACGCACCGGACTGCCTTCCTGCATCACCTTTAAATCGTCTGAAAATCTAGCATTGGCCGAACCTGAAACAGCTTCAAAACGAAGACTTGCATTTCCCATTTTACTACCGGCTTTGAGTGGGAAATAGAGTTGATATTCCGAGCGTCCATCGGGCGTAAAAGTTTGCTCTGAAGCGCCTTGAACCATGGCAGCGCCTTGTGCCAAGGCTTTTACGCGAACCGGTCCTTTTATTTTCTTGTCCACGAAAATGGTGACCCCTAATGGTGTTTGGTCACCAGGACGAATAAATCTCGGCATGGTAGCCATGAGCATTAAATCCTGACGCACTGGAACGGTTTTTTCAGCCGCTCCCTGAGCCGTAGCTGAGGAAGCAACTACCATTACCCTTACCGCGCCAACATAATTCGGCATCGATAATTGATGCGATGCAGTTGAGCCGGATTTCAACTCAAACGGTCCTAAAAATTGAACTACCGGAGCGAACCGGTTGGTTTTTTGACTTTCGGGTGAAAGTGCTGAACCATCGCCACCAGTACCCACCAACACACCCGACTGCCCGGCAAAACCACCGGAAACCCAATCGTATAAATCCCAAGTTTGAACGCCTAAGGCTTCTTTCTCATGGAGCGCTGACCATGGATCAGGTGTTTTAAAACGAGTGAGCCCGAGCAATCCTTCATCCACCACCGCAATGGTGTAGGACATCGCTTTGCCGGTAGCTTCGCTCACTTGCAAGGAGTAAGAAGCACCAGGTTTCAGTACTTCTGGCATCTTTAACTTAGGAGATAGAACAGAATTGGGGTCTTTGATGGTGATGGGTTTAATCCCAAAAAGGCGGATAGGAAGCCCAGCTTCTCGCTTTTCATGAGGTTGCAGCAGGGTTAAATGAGCATAAACCATCGGCGACATCTCCGGGGTAGCCTTGAAAGTGATGGTTCTGTTTTTCGGATCAACCTCCTGCCAAAAACTGCTAACAACCTTGCTGCCATTCTCCAAACTCACAAATACCCGCCCTTGATGCGCCGGAATGCTGATTTTTACCTCGTCCCCAGTTTGGTATTGTGGTTGTTCGATGTTGAAAGCCAACATACTGGCCCATTCATTATCCTCTCCCGCAGGACCTCCGGAACCATCATCGGCATAAAGCGTAGTAGAGGCGCTATGACCACCGGCTAAGTCTTGAACTTCCAGCAAGTAACGCCCCCATTTCTTCTCAGGAAAGCTAAACTGGGTGGTAAGTTTTCCTTGTTCCACAGAAACGTCCCATATTTTCTCTGCACCTGATGCTTGTCCATTTTCAAAAGAAGGCATCTCTTCTTCTTCATCCTGCCACCACCAGCGCCATTCCAATTTTTTCAACGTCAGGCGAAGTGTTCTTTTCGCTTTTAATGGTTGACCTTGTGGAGTCAATAATAAAAGTTCCAACTTCTGGGGCTGTTTCACATCCAACCAAAAAGACTTCTCCTGAGCAGGAATTCTTAACCCTGCATAAGCCGGATAAGGACTATAATCCAAAGAAAAAGCATCGATGCTGGCATCTCCACCCGGTTCAAAAACGCGGGTTTTGAGATCGAGCCGCATCATGCCTGGCGCTTGGTTTTTGTTGACGGGAGGAACCGTCACCACAGCAGCTCCTGCTGCGTTCAGCTCACTGGCATACAACACAGAAGACGCACTACTTCCGGTTTTGCCCTGCTGATTAAATTCAAAACCGGGATACTGCCTGAAGTTGACTGCCTGCGGTACAAAAGTGCCTTCTACAACCGCTTTCAGTCCGGAAGCCGGAGCACCGTGCAACCAGAAAGATTGTAGTTGAAGGGAAGCTTGTCCCGACTGAGCCGACAACATGGTCGGAGCTCCCGGCCAGTCTATTCTTAATCTATTGGGTTTGATGGCTTCTATACGTAGTCGTTTGTAAAATTCATTACTTCCAACTTTCGCTTTTACCCGCCAGTTGCCTGTGGTAGCATCCGGGTCGGTTGCAGTACGAAATGTGAGAATTGGTTTTTTCTCCCAACCTAAAACCGCTCGTTTCATCACTTGATCTTGTGGATTGAGCAACTCAAACACCACTGGAAATCCGGCTGGAAGTGGATTCCAGCTATCATCCAGGATAAAACCCACAAACAAGCTGTCTCCCGGACGCCAAACGCCTCGCTCCGTGTAAAGAAATCCCTTGTGTCCGTTTTGAATGCCTTCTCCGGAAACATCAAAAGCTCCTAAACTTTGAACACTGGAAGGATCTACTCGAAGGAAAGCCCGCTGTTGACGGTGCTCAGCACGCAAATAATAAGGCTGTCGGCTTGCTTTTATCCAGCATTTTCCTTCAGCATCGGTAACGCCATCTGCGATGACTTCATCCTGGTAACTCCGCAAGCTCAACTTAACGCCGCTCATAGGCGTCGCGTCACGAAGCTGGGTGGCGAGGAGAAGCCATTGACCGGAAGCATCACGCTTGGCCATTAAGCCAATGTCGGAAACCAAAAGATTGCGCGCTTGATGATTCCTGTTGCCATCGTAAAAAGCCGGGTTGCAAGGATCGTCACGTTTACTCCAATCATAACCGTCGCTGTAATCGGAATAATACTCTTCGTAATAACCACCATCAACAAACGAGGGCGATTCAGTTTCAGGATTGACCAGTTTGATCAATTTCGTCATCCAAGCATGTTCATCAGAAGTGCTTGGGCAATCGCAGCTTACATCTTGTTTAGAAAAATTAAGCACCACCCGATACAAAGCACCAGGTTCTGCTTTGAACCAAGGCGACAAATCAATGGAATAAGTTTGCCAACGGTTGAGGTTGGCTTTGCCGGCATTTTGCAAACTAAGCCTTCTTACCAGCAAAGGTTTACCAATTCGATTCAGCTCTTGATAACCATTTAGTTGATTGGATTGTAAAAACTGCCCCATGTGGTTATCGGAAATGCGATAAATACGAGCCTCCACCGATTGGAGGTTGATGGCTTTGAAGGGAAGCAATAAACCTTCTGAGGAAGGAAGAATTACGCCATCGCCCAATAAGGTGAGGGAAGGCTGTCGGTTTTGAAAGTTGAAGTCGAAATTGGAAGGAAGGTTGAGCGCTTGTCCGGAGGCGCTTTTCAATTGCGCATCCAGGATAATCCTTCCCGATTGCTGATTGTTGCCCGGATAAATCACGATTTCATTCTCTTGAATCCACATTTTAGCCATCGACTCTTGTGCAAGTCTGCAAACAGACTCAATCATTTGTCCTTGGTCTAAAACTTCGGTAAATGAAGCCACCAAGTAGGGCTCAGGAAAATGGATGGTTCTCACTTCCCTTAAAAGAAAATCACCCTCCCGGTGCAGCACCGTTTCCAATTTCTCTGTTCCGGTGGCCCCTAAGGATTCGGCATTCAGCGTGATTTCCAGGTTTTGGTTTGCAGTATGCTTTTTCAATCCGGAAATCCGAAAGGAGTGCTTGAGTCCGCTAGGATCATGTTCCCAGGTTATTTGGGCACTTTCGGCACCTTCAATCCGGAATGCCTGCTCCAATTCTGTTTGTTCGGCTTTGTCAGCTAAAAGCACCTCTCCTTCCCATTTCCAAGCGTTAGGCTGTTGGTCATCAGGCTTCAAACCATTGGAAACAAGCTCCGCTTCTTGTGGCATCACCTTAAACTGATATTGAAAAGTGTTGAATTTAGATTCTTGAATGCCCATGAGCTTATTCAAGGCCACTTTTACCTTGTAAACTTGCCCGCGTTTAAGCGGTTTTTCGGGTTGAAAAGAAAGGGTATGCGCGTCAACCCAGGTGAGTTTGCCTGCTGTGGAAGGCGAAATCTCAAGAATTTCGTCGGAGGGCAACTGAGTCCTCACTTTATCCGGAATGTCGAGGGTGAAAACACATCGAATAGGGTCGTAAGCACCTTGATTACCTCCACTATAAGCCGTAACAAACTGGGCAAATCCGGGATCTGGCGCTTCTAACACCGATTTACTGCTTCCGCTTCTTCCAAATATCCACAAACCCACTAGCACAGTTAGCAGGGTAAGTGAAATAATTAGGCGTGACTTTTTCATGCGTATAAGATAACCGATAAGCTATAATTAGACAAAAAAGTCTCATATAATTTATAAACATTTGATTAGTCGAAGCAAACATGATTAAACATTACACATTTCTATACTTTTTAGTACTTTTATTGAACAATTTCCATAATTAATGAAGAAACGTTGGTTAATCTGTTTCAGCATTCTTGCGCTTTTAAGCCTCATCGGGATTACAGATTTCGGTTTTGACCTTTCCAATTCCGATTCCTCCCTCAATCCGGCTGACGTAGCTTGGATGCTCACAGCCTCCGGACTTGTACTGTTGATGACGCCGGGGCTGTCTTTCTTTTATGGCGGCATGGTAGGGAAGAAAAATGTGGTTTCTACCATGCTACAAAGTTTCATCTCCTTAGGGGTAATCAGCCTTTTGTGGTATGCCGTTGGGTTCAGCTTAGCCTTTGGTGAGAGTCTAGGTGGAATCATCGGTAATCCTACCACTTTTGCCTTTTTCCGAGGAGTAAACCTTCAAACACACCCAGCCCTCTCTCCTACCATTCCGCTTTTACTTTATGCGCTGTTTCAGCTCAAATTTGCCATCATCACCCCGGCATTAATCACCGGAAGCTTTGCTGAACGCGTTAAATTCTCCGCTTACCTGCTCTTTATCTGCTTATTTTCTCTCTTGATTTATTGTCCACTGGCCCACATGACTTGGCATCCCGACGGACTATTGCGCAACTGGGGCGTTCTTGATTTTGCGGGCGGAACGGTGGTACACATGTCGGCAGGATTTGCAGCTATCGCCGGGGCCTGGGTATTAGGGCCTAGAAAAGTACTTCCTGAAGTGCATCAGCCCGCCAACATTCCCTTCGTGTTGTTGGGCACGGGGATGCTTTGGTTCGGTTGGTTTGGCTTTAATGCTGGATCCTCCTTAGGCGCCAATGCCCTAGCCGTTCAAGCCTTTGCCACCACCAATACGGCCTCAGCAACGGCTATGTTGGCCTGGATTTTCTTTGATGCGCTTAGGGGGCGGCCGGTTTCTGCCATGGGCGCCTGCATTGGAGCAGTGGTTGGTTTAGTCGCTATCACACCTGCTGCCGGTTTTGTGAGCATCGGTCAAAGTGTAACCATTGGATTTATCGCCTCTATTTGCTCTAACCTGGCTGTCCATTTCAAGAACAACAAAACCACCCTCGACGATACCCTCGATGTGTTTCCTTGTCATGGATTGGGTGGTATTGTGGGGATGCTTCTAACTGCTGTTTTTGCCAAAGACGTAGGACTGTTGTTTGGAAAGCATGAAACCATGCTGTTCCATTTGCTCACTTTGGTTTTAGTTGGAGTTTTCACCTTAGGCGGCTCCTGGGCTTTATTCAAAATCACGGGCATGATTGTACCCCTAAGAGTGAGTGAAGAAGAGGAAATCCAAGGACTGGATTTTAGCCAACATGGAGAACGATTAGAAGCAGAATCTCTTTAAGCTTTACCGAAATAACGGCTCCTCTATTTGCTCAATCTTGAGTAAAAGTCTCCTTTTGGATACGCGATAATCAAACAAAAACCCCGATTGCTTCGAACAGATTAAATTGACATCAGCTGAATAACATCGGTAGAAATAAGCCCCCTGATCAAGTCAATGCTTGAGGCAACATCCATAAAAACGGCAATGCCTTGCTATAGTCCAGTTCCTCATATTCAAGGCCTAAAGCACGTAGATGGTTATAATACTGTTGATGTTTTTGATAGTACATCTTCTCACTCAAAATAAACCAAGCTCGATCTCCGAGTTTTTCTGCCAAAAACCACTTTTCTAACAGTCGAGCCGACCTTCCGTTTCCATCGTACCAAGGGTGTATTTTTACAAAAACCAAGTGGATCAAGGTTGCATAAAAAAAGACTTCCTCTATGGCTAAAGAAGTCTCTAGCAATTGCGAAATATCTTCGAAAAGTGAGTTCATTTCCTGCTCCACCAGATGTGGCGGCGCAGCTACATACTCTATTTTTCCTTCCGGACTTGCCACAAACATGTTCTGGCGACGATAAACACCCAGTGACGCGCTGGCCAAAAGATGTTTAGCAAAAATTTGATGCGCTTGCCTCAGATGACTTTCAGTAAGTTGGTTTCCCTTTGCGAAGGAATAAGCCTCGTATAAATCATCTATTTTCCTGGTATAGTCAGGATGAAAAGCAATTCCTTCTCGCTTATGCTTGATGTAACTATCCAGTTCAACCGACTCTCCTTCAATTTTGCTGCTATATACCGCGGCAACTGAGGTGTAAAAGCTGAAATTATCGGTAGAGAGTTCAGCGTCTTGAATGGCTTCCAACCTATCACTCAAATCTTTAGGACATGATTCAAGATAAGTTAGAAGCAACTTTTCAGACAACAGCTTTAGCAACATGAAACAACGATGGCGAATCTTAGGTATCTATTCGGCCAACACCAACAGACACATTTGCCACAACACCCGTGCACCAACGTTGGCATCCCAAGCGGAAGTGCCAACCTCGCACAAATCAAAACCGATGATTTTCCTGCCCGAACGCTTCACGGCACGGAGTAAATAGAGGGTTTGCTCATAACCCAAACCTCCCGGAACCGGAGTGCCGGTACCGGGGCAATACTGGGGTTCCAAACCGTCAATATCAAAACTGAAATACACTTTTTGGGGAAGTGCTTGCACGATTTCATCGCACTGTGCCTGCCACGTTTTACCCGCGGCTGCATCTCGAGCCATCTGTCTGCTGGAAAAAACTTCCACTCTCCCTTTGCTTTCGCGCACCAGCTCCATCTCTTCGTCGCAGCAATCGCGGATGCCCACTTGAACCAGCTTAGAAACCGCATTCACCTTGAGTGCATTATACATGATGGAAGCATGTGAATAGTATAAATCTTCATAGGCTTTCCGCAAGTCCATGTGTGCATCAATCTGAAGGATGCCGAAATCATCATGGAGATCGCCAAGCGCTTGAATCAGACCCAAAGGCGAAGAATGATCGCCCCCTAAAACCGCCACTGTTTTCCCATGTTCGAGGTAAGTAGTGGCCTTTCGTTTCACGTGATAGAGCACTTGTTCACAAGCCTGATTCAACAAATCACGGAAATGCTCCATCTCGTCTTCATCCTCCTCCGGCATTCCGTTTTCTTGCCAGCGGATGAACTTCTTAGCCAATTTTCTCAGGTTATGACCATCCTTTCTCAGCTTTTTAGGAATGGCATCCATGGCAATACCTTTTCTCCATACATCCGGAAAATCTTCATCGAAGAAATCAAGCTGAGGAGATTCTTCCAAGATGGCTTCCGGTGCATCGGCTGTTCCATCTCCGTAAGAAACGGTTACGTCCCAGGGTACAGGAATCACCACAAGTTGAGCCTCCTCAATGGAGAAAGGCATTCCGAAAAGTTGTCCGTTTTTTTGGCCAACGGCTGAGGGATTGAAATCCATGCCCTAAAATACAACAGCGGCCGGGCTTTCGCCGACGGCCGCTGTTAAATTTCCGGTTAAATCGTTTTCTCAGACGTTGAAGCGGAACAGCATGATATCACCATCTTCCACTACGTAGGCTTTTCCTTCAACACTCATCTTTCCTGCCTCTTTGCACGCAGCCCAAGAGCCATAATGCACAAAGTCGGCATACTTGATCACTTCAGCACGGATGAACCCTCGCTCGAAATCGGTGTGAATCACTCCGGCTGCTTGTGGGGCTGTATATCCTTTGTGGATGGTCCAGGCTCTCACTTCTTTTTCACCCGCTGTGAAATAGGTGAAGAGGTTCAACAGCTTATAGGCCGCTTTAATCAACTTCTCTACCCCACTTTCCGTAAGACCCAAATCTTCGAGGAACACTTGACGGTCCTCAAAACTCTCTAACTCTGCAATGTCCGCTTCAACAGCCGCACAGATTACCAAGGTTTCGGCTCCTTCGGCTGCTGCCATGGCTTTCACTTTGTCCACCAAGGCATTGCCGGTTTTCAAGGAAGCTTCGTCCACATTACACACGTATAGTACGGGTTTCGCTGTAAGCAGAAACAAGTCGGCAATATGCTCTTGGTCTTCCGGTAAAACTGGCGCAGTGCGTGCGTTTTGTCCGCTTTCCAGATGGGTTTTGTAAACTTCCAACACCGCAAGCGCAGCAATGGCTTCTTTATCTCCCACTTTCGCAGCCTTCTGAACTTTTTGCAGCTTTTTATCCAAGCTCTCCAAATCCTTCAACTGCAACTCGGTGTCGATGATTTCTTTATCGCGAATGGGGTCCACGTTACCGTGTACGTGAACAATGTTGCCATCGTCGAAGCAGCGAAGCACATGCAAAATCGCGTCGGTTTCACGGATGTTGCCTAAGAACTTATTGCCTAAGCCTTCGCCCTTAGAGGCTCCGGCCACCAATCCGGCAATGTCCACAATCTCAATGGTGTTGGGTACCAGGTTTTGTGGTTTTACCAATTCAGCCAGCTTTTGCAAGCGCTCGTCCGGCACGGAAATCATGCCCACATTAGGCTCGATGGTACAAAAAGGAAAGTTTGCCGCTTGCGCTTTGGCATTCGACAAACAGTTAAAAAGGGTGGACTTTCCAACGTTTGGAAGTCCGACAATGCCACATTTGAGGCCCATATTGCTATTTTCTGAATTTACATTTGTTGTGGAGCGCGAATGCCGAGTAGCTCAAGCGTTTGCGCCAAGGTTCTTCCGGTAAGGTCGCTGAGTTGTAATCTGCGGCGACGTACAGCCTCATCGGCTTCATTAAACACGCTGAGGTCGTGGTAGAATTTGTTGTAGGATGTGGCCAAATCGTAGGCGTAATTGGCTAGCAATGCCGGAGATAGTGCTTGTGCTGCTTCCGCTACCAATGGCCGGAATTTTAGCAACACTTTTACAAGTTTTAGCTCTGCCGCATGCAAAGGAAGCGCTGTATTCCAATCTCCACTAAAATCAATGGATTCTGAAAGGGCTCTTCGTCTCAACGCGGCAATACGGGCATGGGTGTATTGAAGGAAAGGACCTGTATTTCCCTGAAAATCTATCGACTCTTCAGGATTAAACAGCATCTTTTTCTTCGGATCTACTTTCAACAAAAAGTACTTCAAAGCACCCATACCGAGTACATGAAACAATTCCTGTGCTTCTGCTTCGGAAAGCCCTTCTATTTTGCCCAACGCTCTGGTACGCTCGGCAGCCGTAAATTCCATCTCATCAATCAAATCATCGGCATCTACTACGGTACCTTCTCTCGATTTCATTTTGCCGGATGGTAGCTCTATCATACCATAGCTAAAGTGATGCAGCTGCTCTGCCCAAGGACGTCCCAAATGCTTCATGATGAGCTTCAACACTTTAAAATGATAGTCTTGCTCATTGCCTACCACATACACACAGGCTTGTGCATCGAAGGTGTTGAATCTTTCGGTGGCCGTGCCAATGTCTTGGGTGATATAAACCGAAGTGCCATCTGCCCTAAGCACCAGCTTATGGTCTAATCCATCAGCGGTTAAATCTATCCAAACGGAACCGTCTTCTTTCTGATAGAAAACGCCCTTATCCAAGCCTTCTTGAACGATGGATTTTCCTAACAGATAGGTTTCTGATTCAAAATACAAATGATTGAAGTGAACGCCCAGTCTTCGGAAGGTTTCATTGAATCCTCCATAAACCCAATCGTTCATTTTCTTCCACAATGCCACAGTTGCTTCATCGCCTTCTTCCCATAAACGAAGCATTTCTTGCGCTTCACGGGTTAATTCGGTTTGAAGGACTGCTGCGTCTTTCTCGATTCCGGCTGCGATGAAGGGTTCGGCTTGTTCCCGGTTTTTCTGATCAAAAACTACGTAGTATTTGCCGATTAAATGATCGCCCTTCAATCCACTGGATTCAGGCGTTTCGCCATTCCCAAACTTCTTCCATGCCAACATCGATTTGCAAATGTGAATACCCCGGTCGTTGTACAAACACAAACGAAGCACATCCGTACCGTTGTGTGCCAGGATTCGGCAAAGACTATCGCCGAGCAGGATATTACGGATATGGCCTAAATGAAGCGGTTTGTTCGTATTGGGCGAAGCAAACTCCACCATAAACGGCTTGCCTGAGGTTGGCAATGCTTGTTCCGGATGCAGTTGTGCCACTTCTTTCAGGTAAAACTCAGGCTGAATACTCAGGTTGAGAAACCCTTTCACCACATTGAAACCGGTAACCAAATCCACGTTTTCCTGAAGAAATGCACCTAATTGTTGGCCGGTGGGTTCCGGGCCTAAGCCGGCAAGTTTGGTAAAAGGAAAAACCACTACGGTGATATCGCCTTCAAATTCAGGCCTTGTTTCCTGAAAATTGAGGGCGCTATCGGCAAGGGTATGTTGGAATTGCTGATGAAGCCATTGACGGATTCCTTCCGCCAAGATAGATTGAAGTGCGGTCAAAGCAGGTTAGTCGTTTTCGATTTGGTTATACACTTTCACCAAGATTTCAAAGGCGTTTTCGGCCATCAGGTTTTCTTTATCGAGGGTAGGATTCACTTCTACCATTTCAAAACAAACCACTTTTGGACTTGAAACCAGGTTTTGAAGCAGTTTACCTGCCTCACGTTCGTTGATGCCATTGGGAACTGGCGTTCCGGTTCCGGAAGAAATTTTAGGATCCATCGAATCCACATCAAACGAAACATAAATGATATCGCACTTATCTAGGTGCGTTAGGGCTTCTGATGCCACTTTTTCTACGCCTCGCTTTCTAACGTCAGCAACAGAAAAGTTGCGCATTTTGTACTTGCGCATCAACGTAATTTCCTGTTGCTCCACATCGCGAACTGCGATGAACACGATGTCTTCGTGGCTTACAAACCCATGTTTGCCGGTTAATGCTTTACACTTTTCCCAAAGATTCACGGTGTTATCATCCGGGATATTGCAGCGCATCTCTTGGTTATCTTCTCCTAACACCATGGCCAACGGCATACCATGCATATTGCCGGAAGGCGTAGTAAAAGGAGAGTGTAAATCCGCATGAGCGTCCACCCAAATAATGCCGAGGCGTTTGTCTGGGTAAGCTTGCTTGAGTCCGGCAATGGTACCAGCGGCGGTGCTATGGTCACCGGCAAGCACAATGGGGAATTTATTGTCTTTTATGGTAGCAGTTACGGTGTCCGCAACCCTCGAGAGTACCCGATGGACTCCCTCAATGTGTCGCGCAAAAGGATTCCGAATTGGCTCGTATAACAAGTGATTTTCGGTTTCTACTTCAACACTATCGCACTTGAAGAAGAACTTCGAAGCGAAATCATGGGCGGCAATTTTGATAGCGTCAACGCCCAAACTGGCGCCACGTGTTCCTGCTCCAATCTCCGATTTAACTTCGATAATTTTTAGGTCCACCATAAAGGGTCTGATTTATTGCCGGAAAGGTATATTTGCGACGCCTTAACAGGCTTTTTCTCGGCGATGCAAACTTACGCAGAATTTCTCGACCTCAGCGTGGGCTTTCCACAGGAGGGCTTCGAAATCCACGATGATGAACTCTACTTCCACGGTATTCATCTCATGGAACTCGCAGAAACCTTTGGTACTCCCCTCAGGTTCACCTACTTACCCCTGATTTCTAATAAAATTCAGGAGGCGAAAGGGCTTTTTCAAAAGGCTTTCGAGAAACACCAGTACAAGGGTAACTACACCTATTGTTACTGTACCAAATCCAATCATTTCAAGCATACCCTCGAGGAAGCGCTGAAAAATGACATTCAACTGGAAACTTCCTCCGCCTTCGATATGCCTATTATTGAAGCGCTCGAGCGAAAAAAACTCATCACCAAAGACATCATGGTGGTGTGCAACGGCTACAAACGCGAACAATACAAAGAATACATCGTGGACATGATCCACGATGGCTTCCGCAACATCATTCCCGTTCTCGATAATAAGGAGGAACTCAACTACTACATGAACGAACTGGAAGTAGATGCCAGGTTAGGGATTCGTGTTTCTACAGAAGAGAAACCCGACTTCCCGTTCTACACCAGCCGTTTGGGAATACGCTCCGATGAAATCATCGATTTCTACCAATCCAAAATCGCAGACAACCCCGACTTCAAGGTTGTGCTCTTGCACTTCTTTGTCAATAGCGGGATCAACGACTCCCCTTATTTCTGGAATGAGTTGGAGAAAGTGGTTCACCTCTACTGCAAATTCAAGCGTGTAAACCCTGAATTACATATTCTGGATATTGGTGGCGGACTGCCTTTCAAAAACTCCCTCACCTTCGACTTCGATTACGAATACATGATCGATGAAATAGTAGGACGAATCTCCAGCATTTGCAGAGAAGAGGGCGTTGTAGAACCCGACCTCATCACAGAGTTCGGCAGCTACACGGTATCAGAAGCTTCAGGAACCATCTTCAAGGTTATGGGGAGAAAGCAGCAGAACGACCGGGAGAAATGGTTGATGGTGGACGGAAGTTTGATTACCATGGTGCCCGACATCTGGGCCATGAATCAGAAGTTTATCATCCTCCCACTGAACAATTACGAAGCCGAATACGAGCGAGTCAACATTGGTGGCATCACCTGCGACAGTTTAGATTACTACAAAACCGACCCCAACATCGCTTCTATTTACTTCCCTAAAACCCGCAAAGCCCAATACCTCGCTTTCTTCCATACCGGCGCTTACCAAGAGTCGTTGAGCGGAACCGGCGGCATTCACCACTGCTTGATTCCAACTCCTAGGCATGTGTTAATTCGGAAGAATAAAGACGGCAACTTCGATTTCCAACTCTTCTCCGAAGAACAAAGCAGCAAGCAAGTGCTGAAGATTTTGGGGTATTAGAAAGAATATCTTGAAGGCTACACTTTAAATAGAATTTTTAAAATCTAGCCTTCAAATGAAACTATTATGCTAAACAGATTTTCTCAAAAAAGGAAGTTATAATTGCTTCAATGCTACTTTCAACCCACTAATGACTCAATTTTATATAAAACCCTAAGTTAAATCCAGAAAAATCTAAGTTTATTGGTTTATTGTCTATTTGTATAAAAGGTCTATTCAAAACATCGACCAAGGTTTTAGTAACAAAATACTGATATCCAAGTTTTAATCCAAAAGTCGTAATTAAATTTGAATTGATTATATCATATTCTAAAATTAACCCGGATTGACCTTGAAAATCATAATTCGAAGAAAATATGTGGTATGCAGGAAAATTCAAAGTGGGAACATGATATTCATAATTAAGTTGAGAGAAGCCGAGGCCTCCATTTAATTGAACTCCAAAATTAAAAGGTCGCCAAAATTGATATTTTCTAAGAAAAGGAATAAAATTATTAAAATAAAATGTTGAAGTAAAACCAACCCCAATACCTTGAATTTTCAGCGTATTAAAAACATCAACAAATCGAAATCCTTGACCATTTGCATCGGTTTCTAAGTATCTTGTAGTAGTAAAATCCTTGTTGTTTTGGTAATTTCCATAAAAACCTAAATCAAAAAATCGATTTGGCTTGTAAGAAAGTCTTAAACCAAACAAATTCGCCGAATTTAACTGTTCAAACTTGGCCCATTCCTGAAAGAAAACATTACTAACATAATCCTCATTTAATGCTTTCATGGCTAAATTCTGGATACTATAATTAAATTCGAAAGATAACCTACTTTCTCGAACCTGAGAAAATACGGTAAAATTAAACAGCAAAAAAAGTATTAAAAATAGCTTTTTCATCATTTAAGATTGATTATAGTTTCTTTAAGGGTATAGGTATCGATCAAGCAGATAGAAGACTTTCTAATCCAATTGCCGGTAGGAACATTGTTAGCATCATATTCTAATCGTGCGTCTTCTCTTTCAGCCAATAAAAAGCGATCATCAGGAGAGCAAGAAATATGTAAATATTTTACGCATTCGGGAGTTTTGTATATCCTGATTAATTTATCCTTTTCGGTATCTAACTCAAAAATACCATCACCTAAATACGAGATAAAAACACGTTTAGAGAGATAAGCAGACGAAGCAGAAGCCAAAAAGTAAAATGGATTATTTCGAGTATAATCTTCTAATGATTTTAATTTCCTAGCATTTCTAGGAAATTCTTCAACTTTAGAAATATAAAAATCATAGTCATTATCAATGTATGTAAAACAAAATAGTTCATCTTTTGATGAAATATCATTATGGAAAGAAAAACCACGATTTATATCATCATGTCTTAGAATAGTATCTGTTTGGGGGGCATATAGATCTTTTTTAAAGAAATAATTTCTGCTAAGATCGGGGGAATGTCTCCAAAATAAAGCACTTCCATTTGAATTCCATGTTAAATATATATTCAAAGGATAATCGGTGAATTGCCTTAAACTATCTCCATTATCTTTAATAATAAAAATATGATCAGCCATACCAGTTGTACGAGTAAAAGCAATCCAACCATTTTTACTCCAACTAGGGCGACCAGCAATCTTATGTACTTTACTTTGATATAAAACACTTTTTTGCTGCGTTTTAAGGTTATACTTAACTAGCTGAAAATTTCGCTCTTTGTTATCCTCAAAATGATAAACAAATTCATTTCGATCTCTAGGATTAAAACAAGGCTGTCGGTACATTGAATCTTCATCTGATAAAGTATTAACCAAATTTCCTTGGCCAAAAGGAAGTTCACATTTTGAACTAGCAGTCGGTAAGACTTCTCTATTACAGGATGCGAAAAGAATTATATAGAAAAAAACAAACAATATTTTTTGAAACATAATTAATTAAATTTAGTTATTTTTCTAACTATTCTAGAATCTCCGATTCTAACATTACATAGATACATTCCATTGCTTAAATTATCCAAATTAATTTTGAAAGATTGAAGGCCAAAATCCTGAATCCCACGTTCAATTTTATTGATACTTTTTCCCGACAAATCTGTAAGCTCAATAGAAACATTAACAGGCTCCTTTAAATTAAATTCTATCGTAACAATTCCGTTCGTGGGATTTGGATAAATAATTGGCTCTAAGATTGATTTATCATCCACATTTGTTGGATTACTATTTTTAACATGAAGTGAAAAATCAGTTTTTAATTGATGTGGAGGAGCTGGTATCCATTGATTTATGAGAGCTCCACTTGATCGTGAATTTCTTATAAACCAACAATTCGTAATAGTAGTAACTGCTGCAACATTTTGATTTATAGTGTATGTATATGTAAAATTGGAATTATCTATTAATGCAATCGTATTATCATACCCTATACTTGAATTTAATCTAGGCCAAAGATTAATTACAGTATGATTTGCTGGAAGAATATCAACAAATGTACTTGTTACCTGATATTTATCTGCAAAATATAAACCTGCTGCAATGTTATTAACTGGAGTAACTAATTGTAAACTTGAATTGATAGTAACTGTTGTAACGGGGTTTAAAGTTCTTCCTCCTGAGTGTTTAACGTAAAAATCAGGTAAGCTAACATTATCAACAGCTGATTTAGCATTAAGCATACCGTAGCCGGATAATTGGTCATAATTGGGTGTCTGGATATCGACAGCACTTAATTGAAGAATATTTTCTATATCTTCATGAACTAGATTATTAGGATATCCATTACTTACATTATGTTGGCTATGTAATAAAGCAGCTGTTCCAGCTACTAAAGGAGCGGCAAATGAAGTTCCATCTTGGTCGTAAGTATAACCCGAGTTATTATTATGATCAAGAGAAACATACATATCCTTACTTCCAGGTGCTACAATGTCTAAATTATTGCTGTAAACAGAAAATCCAGCTACCAATCCAGTATGATCTGTCGCACCAACTTTTAATACCCAATTATCATTAAATGAAGCTGGGTAAAGTTTTATTGTTCTGAAGCTTGGAGTAAGTCTATTTCCACTCGCAGCTACAAAAGTACAACCTAGTTGATAACATTGCTTTACAGCTCGTTCTAAACTAATTGAAAAACTCTCACCACCCCAGCTATGATTTTGAACATTTAATCCGTAACCAAAACCTGAGGAAGGAAGGTATGATGCCCCTTCAACAATTGCTGTTACAGCTTGGGAATACGAAGCTAGCTCTTGCCCACCTATACTAGTTGAAAGTCCAAACGAGTATAATTGACAACCTTTATTACCATTACTCAAATCTCCACCTGCAACCCCTGCTATACCTTTTCCATTATTGCGAATCGCACCAATAATTCCAGCAACAGCCGTACCGTGTCCGTTATAGTCAGGATTAGATTGATTTGAAGGGTGTACATTATTAACATAATTCCATCCACCTGCTATTTTGCTTCCATTCCAAGTGCCATCACCGAAATCCTCATGCCTCCAATTAATGCCACTGTCGAAAACGCCAACTTTAACCAAGTTACTTCCAACTTGTTTATTCCATGTATCCTCTGCATAAATACCATTATTTTGATTTTTTAAGTTTGTTTGACCATTAGGATAGGGAAGTGAATAAAAAGGATCGTTAGGTATATTTAATAATTCACCCAAGTAATTAGGCTCTGCGAAGCAAATGTGTTGGGTTAAACCACTAAGTTCGGTAGCTAAATTTCTTTCATCACTTGTTTCGGGAAAAGAAACTATTAAGGTTGCCCAGAAATTATCCATTGCTACTAACTCTCCTAACCTACTTATTGAAATGGTGTCATTTGAAGTTAATTTTGTAAAATGCTTAAAAGTTAAAAGTTTAGAAATATCAACCTCTAGTAAATTATTTATGTCGTTTATTACATTATTTTTTAAAAATTGATCTAATGTTCCAAATTCTACATCTCTATTATCTATGAAGCTTAAGTTCAATGCTTCTTTTTGAAAACGAATTATTACTTCGTCTTCAACATGAGTGTATTTATTATTTACAATAACAGGTGCTATGTTTCTTGTTTTTTCACTGTACTTGAAAATTTCATAAGAATACTGAGAACTATCTATAATAGTAGTTACAAATATATTATTCTCATCTAAGACAGTAATAGAAGTAGGCGTTTCATCAAAATTTCTACTAATTTTTTTAGTCCAAAATATTCTTCCACTTGAGTCTAGCTTACAAACTATACCGTCTTTTGTTCCATTTGTACCCTTCTCTTCTGCTACAAAATATACTTCTCTATTGCTTCTTGCATCTAAAAAATTGATATTAGCGTCTGAATTAGCATCACTACCGGCTTGAATATATTGCCATATTTTATTACCATTTGAATCATATTTAAGAGCAAACATTTCCTTTATTCCATTTAAATTGGTAACATATCCTGAAATGTATATATTACCAATTTGATCTACATCAATGGAATTAGCTAAATCATCTAAACCATTATAGTCGAACACTCGACTCCATTCAAATATATTACTAGAATTAATTTTAACTGTTAGAATATCATTGGTAGTATTATTGGATGATGTTGTGCCAGTTATGTAAATATTGCCCAAATGATCTTTTTTACATGCTAAGGGATTATCATAACTAACAAATGAAGTATTATTCCGGATTTCATTGATTTTTATTCCGGCTGTATCAAATTGAACAACTGTATAATCCCATGTATTTAAACTACTAGCACTAGCGCCAGTAACTAAAATATTTCCGCTAATATCAAAATTTACACCAATTGAAATGTCATCCAGTTGAGTATAGTCATATTTAGAATGCCAAATAATATTACCATTTGTATCAAATTTATACAACAAATAGTCATGCCGGGAATTAGGGTTGTAAGATGTACCACTTACATAAACATTACCATTTGTATCCATATTAATAGATGTTGCAGTTTCATTACTATTCAAAGTATTAGTAATTTTTTGCTAAATTAAATTTCCTAATAAATCATACTTAAGCAGAACTATATTTTGCCTCCTACTTATCCTATCTTCAACAGTACCTACTACAATGACATTTCCAGAAATATCCTCATGTAATGAAACACCATAATCACTGTTACTTCCGTTCAAATTAAAATTGGATTGCCAAAGAATATTGCCATTTTTATCTACTTTTGTGGTTAAAATGTTTACACCTTGTCCCAACAAAAGTGTATTACCAACTGTAATAAGCTCTCCTGATGAACTTGTAATGTTTTGACTCCAATTTAGACCCATTGAACTCCCACTTACGACCTGCCATTCTTTGTTGACATAAGTTTGACCAAATGTTAAAATTTGGACTAATAGAAATAATGATGTAATGACTGCTTTTTTCATAAACAATTTTAACAAAAAAAATTTTCATCACACAATACAATGAGAGTAAAAAAACAAATGTTAACATTGTAATGAAAGCGCTTACCAAATTGACATTGATATTAGCGACCAATTCCCATGAAACAATACGCCCTCGGCCTCCTCTTCCTCCTTTTCACCACTTGCCTTTATGCTCAAGGCGTTCAAGTAGGGGATTCTGCTCCTGCTTTTTCTCTTAAGTCAACCAAAGGTGACCTCCAATCTTTGGCCACTTATGAAAAAAGCAAAGGGCTCATCCTGATTTTCACCTGCAACCACTGCCCTTATTCTGTTGCTTACGAAGACCGCATCATCGCTTTGCACAACACCTTCGTGAAACAAGGCTATCCGGTTCTCGCCATCAATCCCAACGACCCCGCTCGTGAGCCCGAAGATTCATACGACAACATGATTAAGCGGGCTAAAGACAAGAAATTCCCCTTTTCCTACCTGTTTGATGAAACACAAGCCACTGCAAGGGCTTATGGTGCCACCCGCACTCCCCATGTTTTTATATTGCAACGTGATGGAAAAAATTGGACTGTACGCTACATAGGCGCCATCGACGATAACTCCGAAGACGCCAATGCAGCTACTCAACGCTACGTTGAAGCAGCAGTAAATGCCTTGCTACAAAATCAAACCATCAGTACCACCACCACCAAAGCCATTGGATGCACCATCAAATGGAAGAAAAGCTAAAACCGGAGGAGCTGGTTGAAGCGTTGCTGGAAGGATTCATCTCAGTAGCGCATCCTGACAAAGCTGCCGGCATGGCCGCCTACATGAAGCATCACTTCGTGTTTATCGGCGTGCCCAAACCGGAACGCGCTATCATCCAGAAGTCTTGGTTACCCCTAGTGAAATCTTACTCTTCCGATGACTTGCACCATTTAGCACAGCTTCTATGGGAACGTCCTGAAAGAGAGATGCACTACGCGGCCATGGATTTTCTGAAAGCCGCCAAAAAACAGTGGAACGCCGCATCCATACAAGTATTTGAGCAAATCAACGGAACCCACAGTTGGTGGGACAGTGTAGATTTAATCGCCTCCGGACTCATCGGACCTTGGTTCCTGCAAACCCAAACAGACCCTCGACCTTATGCAGAACGCTGGAGAGATTCCAATCAACTTTGGTTTCAGCGAGTCAGCATCATCTTCCAACTCACCTACCGCGAGAAAACCGACTGGAAGTTGATGCAGGATATGATGAATCCCTTGCTTTCACATCCCGACTTCTTCATTCGAAAAGCCATTGGTTGGGCGCTGCGGCAATACGCCCGAACAGCACCCCAAAGCGTAATAGCCTACGTAAAAAAACATGAACATCAGCTCTCCAACCTCAGTAAAAAAGAAGCGCTAAAGCATTTAGAAGGATGATTGCAGACTATAATTCAAATCTTTATCCCAAGCCCGTAAGGCAGCCAGGCAGATAGAAATGCGGTTAACCAAAAAATAGTAGAGCCAACACATGCGTTGGCTCTACCACAAACCAATCACAATTTGAATCATCCATGCAGCATGTCCACCGAATGTTAGAATGGTGGTAGGTGTTCCATTCATAATTCACGAAAAGCGAACCATCTCCAAAAACCCCGAAAGGGTTGAACATCAATAGCCATGAGCGAAGCTCATGGAATGGATGACATACCCGCATCCAACCCCGAAGGGGTTGAAATTTAATAGAGGTGATATTATTATAGAAAAACACCATCCAAGTCCATCCAACCCGCATCCAACCCCTTCGGGTTTGAAATTTAATAGAGGTGATATTATTTTGGAAAAACACCAACCCGCATCCAACCCCGAAGGGGTTGAACATCAATAGCCATGAGCGAAGCTCATGGAATGGAATGGAATGGA
>JAIXUI010000044.1 GCA_027484125.1 Bacteroidota bacterium
AAGCCTGGTATTGGCGTGTTGAACCAAAGGGTAGATTCCACAAGGAACAATGGCCTATTGGAGCGGAGCGTGAAAGGCTGCGTTCCCTTCACCCTCCAGCTCACCGACTTAAGCTCCGGTGCCCGCGATTCCGTTCGCTTTTTCCTCAACGGACAACCCATCACTAACCTCAACCTGAGTTTCAACACTCCCGGCAATGCCCTGATTACCCAGCGGGTCTTCGGTTCTACCGGCTGCATCACCACCGACACGCTTCGAGTGGTGGTAACGGCCCGTCCGCAACTCACTTCCCTCCTCTTGGACACGCTCCAATCCTGCGGTCGGCAGCAGTTGAGGCTGCGTGCAACGCCCCTCCACACCGATTCGCTGTTTCTCAACTGGGCAGTTCCCGGAGCTAATGCTGCCTCAAGTTCGGTTGGAAGTGCTGCTTTCACCAACCTCTCGCCTTCCTTCACCCAATCCGGCACCGCCACCTGGACGATCCGGATGAAGGGCAGCGGTTGTGAGGACACAGTAAGCAGCGGTTTTCCGGTGAATGTGCGTCCTGTGACTCAAGCGGCTCTTCTTCCAACTGATTCCTTGGTTTGTGTGGGGAAAATTGCCATTTTAGTCAACCAAACCCAATTCGCCGACAGCCTCTGGCTTGGCACCCAATCGCCGGGAGGAACAGGCTTTTCTTTCCAACCGCTCTCATTTTCTGCCCTTCAACCCACTCTTTCCACTCCCGGAAACTGGCGCTTCGCCCTCGTCGCGCATAGCCTGGAAGGGTGTCGGGACACGGCTTTTGCGGCAATTCGGGCACTTCCGCCTCTCTCCTTCTCCTATACCTATTCCGATAGCCTCGCTTGCGGGAAAGTCTTCCGAACCCTGCGGATTCAGTCCGGCGATTCGGTACAGGTTAGTCAGGGTGGAAGTTCGCTCGCGCCGCTTGCCCCCGGACGTTGGCGGTTTGTCCTCACCGGCACCGACAGTCTTAGGCTACGTGTTCGAATCGCCAATTTGAGATGCGACAGCCTCGTCAACCTCGCTATTCCCTATCAGGTTAGGCCCATCCCTCAGCTCATCTTCCGATCCGACAGCCTGAAAGCCTGTCTGCCCTTCACCGTCAGACTTTACCTGAGCGCCTCCAACACCGATACGCTATTCTGGCAAACAACAGGCGGCTGGAACGCCATCAGTCCACTTCCTGACAGCAGCCAACGCCCCTTTAACTGGACCTTGCCCTTCTCCGCTCCCTATTCCGGTGAATTGCGCTTGCGCTGGGCTACCGTGGAAGGATGTTCCGGCGATACCCTTCTGGGTGAACTTCAAGTGAAAAATCCGCCGGTTTTGTTTGCTTCCCTCAGTCCGAACAGCGGTTGTCGGCCTTTAGATGCCCTCTTGAATCTGCAAATCGCCCATGCCGACACCCTGATTTGGCGCTCCGACAGCCTCAGCGGTGTGCGTGTCTCCCCTCCTGCCAACCTCCGACTTCCCCTACGCTTTTGGGCAAACGACTCCCTGCGGATTTCCGTCACCAACGGATTGTGTGAAGCAGACACCGTCCTGCCCATCCTCATCCGCGGCTTCTCCAACCTGCCCGGGCTGCGCATCACCGCCAGCCGAGCCGATTCTCTCGGTGAAACAGAGCGTATCCGAATCTTCTGGAATCCTTTGAGTGAAGCCAAGTTCTACCGCATTGAGCGAAGCCTCGACAGCCTCAACTGGCGTTACCTCGCCGATGTCGGCAGCGACAACTGGACCGACCCGCTCGCAGAAGTTCAACTTCCCTACTACTACCGCGTCACTGCCTTCGACAGTTGCGGCAATGCCGCCTTCGCCTTCCGACCCATTCGTCACCTCGTGATTGCCAGTCGCTGGTCTTCTTCCCGACAAGAAAGCCTCTTGCTGAGCAGCCCCGGCTCCGAATCCACCGCCGACCTGCGTCTGCACCGCCGCTGGCTCGGTGATGCACTCCTCCGGCAGGACTCCAGCATCGTAGTCGCGCCCTTCAACCAATCCTTCTCCAACCTCACCGATGGCCTCAACCACGAGCAAACCCTCGGCTTTAGGTTCCTACTCCACCACCTCACCCAAGAAGAAAGCGGCCATTGGAGGCGATCCAACACCCGCATAGATACCCTCAACAGCCTTTTATTCCTCCCAGACGCCTTTTCCCCCAACAACGACCAGCTCAACGACGCCCTCAGACCCGTAGGAATAGCCCTTCAAGACCTCACCCTCCGCGTCTGGAACCGCTGGGGACAACTCCTTTACGAAGGACAAGGCCCACAAGCCGCCTGGAACGGCCAACACAACCAACAACCCGTCCCCACCGGCCTCTACCTCGTCCGCCTCACCGCCACAGGCAATGACGGAAAACCGATGGAAGTGGTGAAGCAGGTTTGGGTGAGGTAGCGTAAATCAAAACCGGTGCACGTAGAGCCGCGATAAATCGCGGCTCCGAACCCTGTTTCAACATCTACCTAGTCGGCCCTTAAAAACTATTTCTACACTATTTAAATGCTGAAATAATTCATTTTTAATTGTGTAGAATACGCAGTTTTTGTATTTTGAAGTATAAAAACCGCGT
>JAIXUI010000066.1 GCA_027484125.1 Bacteroidota bacterium
GGCAAATCCATGATGGAATAGTACATTAGTGATGCGACTAGAAGAGCCGTGTGAGGTGAGAGTCTCAAGCACGGTTCCGTGGGAAGGTGAGGGTGAAACTCCCTCGCCTGACCCGATTAGCGGTCAGGCTAAAACAGCCCACAAAACCAAGAAAAAATTAAACTATGGCGACAGTAAAAAAAGTGGAAATTGAAAAGGCAATAACCGAAATAGTTCAGTATTTAACTCAACACGACATTGACCCGAACGATTTTAATAGTAATAAAGGACGAATAAAATCTTTTAAAGAGTTCATTTATGAAAAAAAAGTAAATGAAGTAATGGACAAATTACTCAAAGGCGACTACAAAGAATATATTGTTGAGACAATAGTTTTTGAAGATGAAGAACAAAAGCCTTTTCTTGAACAACAATTAATCCTTGAATGGGAACAATACAAACAAATTCCAAAAACAAATCTTACATATCGTTACGACACGGGAAATACGAATACAAAAACTAAAGATCATATTCACGTTTTTGCAAAAAACAATCAGCTTTATGCAATTAACATTGACGGAACACCATACGATGGTTCAACTGCAAAATTGGGAAGTAAAGAAGTGAAATTTTTAAAAAGCATTGGTTTTACACCACCTAAAGACGGAATTTTAGAGTGGTATAAACTTGACACTAATAAAGCATATTCAGCAATGAAGTTAGAGTTGCTATTTGACTAAAAACAAAATTATGGCTATTTGTATAATCTGTAGAAAAGAAAAACACGACTTTAATGACGAACACGTAATTCCAGATTCTATTCAGGGATATTATCATATTTACAAAGTCTGCGTAAATTGTAATTCTAAACTTGGCTCCAACATTGACAACACATTGACAAATCACAAGTTTATTGAATTTCAAAGGCACTTATTAAATATTAAAGGTAAAAAAGGAAACGTTCCTAACCCATTAGCAGGAACACATATTTTAAAAGATGAACCTGACCAAAAAGTTATTTTAGATGTAGATGCCGAAGGTAAATTTGCTCCAAGACTTTTGCCAAACATTCCAGACTTTAAGAAAGAAGCAATAACAGACTCCTTTACGATTCGAATTGATAAAAAAGACGAAAAGAATTTAGACAAAATAGTTGACAAAATTCTTGAGCGAAACGGCATTGATAAAAGTAAAATAGTTCAAACAAAAACTTATTCTGAAGCTGAACACCCTTGGGTTCAGACAACGTTACAAATAGACACTCATAACTTCAAAGCAGGAATACTAAAAATAGCTTATGAATTTGCTGTGGATAAAATCCAAGAGTATTTCGAAGATGAACAAGCAATTATTATTTCTGAAATTTTAGAGAAGGCTGACTTTGAAAATTTAGACACCAAGGTAACTTTCTTGGGAAGTGGTTTTGATAAAGAAGTTTTAAAACCATTTGAACATTTAATAGAATTTGAAAACAATAATCATTACCTAATCTTGTTTTGTTCAAAATTCGGACTTCTTTGTTTCGTAAACTTGTTTAACACGTTTTCAATTGGTATAAAATTGAGTGAAAAGACAAGCTATATCCAAGACAACTTACTTGTTGGCAAAAACGACTTAACAGAAAAAACATTCATAGTTTACAATATCACAGAGTTGCTTCAAAGCACATATACTCCTTTGACATACAGATTTAAGCATTGGTTTCCAAATGAAGAATCTGTCAAGGAATTTATGGAAATGCAAAAGGATAAGGACTTTGCTTTTTACTATGAAAATGACCAAATCCCGTTTTTTGATAAAAGTGGAAAAGTGGTTTACGACAATATTGACAATAAATTGATATTAATGGAAAAAATTTCCAAAGGCGACACAAAAAATTCGATGATAACAGAGTATTTGTTAGATGAAGAATTATACATTAAAATGCTTCCATCCAAAAAACTTTATGCGGTAGTTTCGGTGCAAACTGAGCAATTTAGAGTTGGCAAAATATGACAAAAAAAACGGTAAAAAGTGACGACAAACTGCATTGACAAAATAGACATAAAACACCAAGATGAAAAAGCCCGAACCACCAACAGCACCTACCCAAAACTAGCGGTTCAGTGGTTAAATCAACCTTGGTGCTTCTATCAAAGTTTGTGCTTGGTTGACAAAAAAGTGCTTCTATTCCGCTACTGAACATACACCCCTAACCGCCCAGCGCTTCCTTGACCATGGTCGCAACCTGACGTGCTAACTTCTAAACAGACCTGCTTGCAAGTTGACCGTGTTTCGCTGTTAGGACAGGATACATCCGGAAGCGCTAAAGTTGACTCACTCTGCTCACCGTTATCCAGAGCATGACCTAGGAAGACAACGCTATGCAAAGCCCTCAGCGTCATTTTTTGCACTTATGCAGGTGACTACAACACCGCTATAAAACTTAACTTAGCAGTCACTAAATATCCTAAATATTGATATTGGAAAATGGCTAAACTGAAGAAAGAACCCGCTCGACAAGCTCAGGGCAAGATCAAAGAAAAACCCATTGAAGTAACCCTTTGGGAGGCAGCCAATAAACTGAGAGGCAGTGTTGAGCCTGCTGAGTATAAACATGTGGTGTTGAGTTTGATATTCTTAAAGTTTGCCAGCGACAAGTTTGAAGAACACCGGGCCAAACTGATTGCCGAAGGCAAAGAGAAATACATTGAAATGCCAGAGTTCTACAACATGAACAATGTATTCTTCCTGGAGGAGACCAGCCGCTGGAGCTATTTAATCAGAAGGGCGAAGCAAAATGACATTGCCTTGCTGATTGACACTGCCCTGCACACCATTGAGAAAAACAACAAAGCCCTGAAAGGTGCTTTGCCCGACAATTACTTTTCTCGTTTGGGATTGGATGTAACCAAACTGGCTTCTTTGCTCGATACCATCAACGATATTGACACCACCAAAGACCCGAAGCAAGATGTAGTTGGCAAAGTATATGAATACTTCCTTTCAAAATTTGCATTGGCCGAAGGAAAAGGCAAAGGCGAATTTTACACCCCGAAAAGCATTGTCAACCTCATTGCCGAAATGATAGAACCTTACCGAGGTATCATTTATGACCCGGCTTGTGGTTCGGGGGGAATGTTTGTTCAGTCTATCAAGTTTATAGAAGCCCACCACGGCAACAAAAAAGAAATATCCATTTACGGACAGGAATACACCAATACCACCTACAAACTCGCCAAGATGAACCTTGCAGTACGCGGCATCAGCGGAAACTTAGGCGAAAAAGCGGCCGACACCTTCCTGGACGACCAACACAAAGACCTGAAAGCCGACTTCATCATGGCCAATCCGCCCTTTAACCAAAAAG
Source organism: Bacteroidota bacterium (assembly GCA_027484125.1). Taxonomy (GTDB): domain Bacteria; phylum Bacteroidota; class Bacteroidia; order UBA7662; family JAIXUI01; genus JAIXUI01. The sequence goes on from JAIXUI010000066.1 coordinate 3,329, forward strand.
ACTGGCGGGCAGAAAATGAATTGACCGACGACCCACGCTGGCGAGGCTACGACGTGCCACCCAAAAGCAACGCCAACTACGGATGGATTTTGAATATGGTGAGCAAACTCTCTGAAAACGGTGTAGCTGGTTTCATCTTGGCAAACGGAGCATTAAGTGGCGGAGGCGAAGAATATAAAATCCGCAAAAAACTCATTGAAAATAATTTGGTAGAAGCCATTTTAATTATACCGAGAGATACTTTCTATACCACCGACATAAGCGTTACGCTTTGGATTCTGAACAAAAACAAGAAAGCAAAGACTGTTGAAATAAACGGCAAACAGAAAAACTACCGTGACCGCGAAAAGGAAATATTGTTTATGGATTTAAGGCGTTGGGGGCAGGAATTTGAAAAACAATTTATTGAGCTTACAGACGAAGAAATTGGACAGGTAGCTGAAAATTATCACAATTGGCAACAAACCGACTATAAGAAAACTTACAAAAATGTACCTGAGTATTGCTATTCTGCCAGTTTTGAAGAAATACAGGCAAACGATTTTTCTCTAGTGCCAAGCAAATACATTGAATTTATTGACCGTGATAGCGAAATAGATTTTGACACTGAAATGAAACGCATACAAAAGGATTTTATAACACTTTTGCAAGAGGAAAAAAAATCGCAGGAACAACTAATCAACGCTTTTAAAACTTTGGGCTATGAGTTATAAGCGTATTGGTGATTATATTCATTTAGTGGACAACCGCAACAAAGATTTGGCAGTAACAAACCTATTGGGTATAAACATTACCAAGAATTTTATGCCTTCAGTTGCAAATACTTCTGAAACTGATTTATCGAAATACAAAATCATTCAGAAAGGGCAATTTGCATATAGTGCTATGCAAGTAGGCAGAGATGAAACTATTCGTTTGGCTTTATATACAGAAGATACTCCTGCCATTATTTCGCCAGCTTATTTAGTGATTAAAGTGAATGACGAAAATGAGTTGTTGCCCGAATATATGATGATGTGGTTTCAAAGACCTGAATCAGACAGATACGGTTGGTTTATTAGCGATAACAGCGTAAGAGCAAGTTTAGAATGGGAACGCTTTTGCGAAATACAAATGCCCATTCCTAAGATTGACGAACAACGAAAATTTGTTGCTCTTTACAACAGCTTACTCATCAATCAAAAAACCTACGAAAAAAGTTTGGATGATTTGCAATTGATTTGTAATTCGTCAATGGATAAACTAAAACATATTGACAACCATCAACCCTTGAGCGAATTGGTTCAATTAGTTGATAACAGAAACAAAGACAATACAATAAAAAACCTGCTTGGAATAAACGTTGATAAAGTTTTTATGCCATCAAAAGCAAATGTTGGTGAAACAGATTTATCAAAATATAAAATTGTTCAAAAGGAACAGTTTGCTTACAGTGCAATGCAAGTAGGCAGAGACGAAACTGTAAGGGTTGTTCTTTATTCCTTTGATGAACCAGCGATTATTTCACCTGCTTATTTGGTTTTTGAAGTAATAGACAAGCAAGTTGTTCTACCAGAATTTTTGATGCTTTGGTTTTACCGTCCAGAGTTTAACAGATACGGTTGGTTTATTAGCGACAGCAGTGTAAGGGCAAGTTTAGAATGGGAAAGATTTAAAGAAATTAAAATCCCAATTCCCGACATCAAATTGCAGGAAGCCATTGTAACCATTTACTACACTTTGGAAACTCGTAAACGTATCAATGAGCAATTGAAAAACACTATCAAACCACTTTGCCCTGTGCTGATGAGGGGTGTGGTCGAAAGTATGAAATTAGAAACAATTGAAAATTAGAATATGCCAATACAATTAAAACAATTGAGAGTTCACGGTTTTAGAGGTTTAGATAATCTTGAAATTGATTTTGAACCTACTACTGTGCTAGTCGGCACCAATAATGCAGGTAAAACTACACTTTTAAAGTCACTCCAATTGTGCCTTTCAAATACGTTACAAATCACAGATGACGATTTTCACTTTACAGACGCAATTATTCGAGATAAAATCGTAATAGATGTATTGTTTATCAGTGTCAATGATGAAGGCATTCAAATAGCAGAATTCGAGGACAAATGGGCAACTGTCTTTACAGTTGATAGAATCAGCATTGATCCAGATGGAAATCAATTATTGGCATTCAGAACTGTAATTGAAGAAAACTTAATTCGAAAAACATACAAGAAAAAACAATTTGTAATTGATGAGTGGGGCGAATTTTATAATGAAGCAGATGGATATTGGTATTCGAAATCATATATGCAAGAATTAAACTTTTATTTTGATGAAATACCATTCTTCTATTTAGATGCTAATAGAGACATCCTTGATGATTTGAAAAACAAAACCTCTTTCCTAGGAAAAATTCTTTCTTCCATAACTTATAACCAAGGCGATAGAGAACTCATTGAAAACCTTATTAATGACCTTAACAAGGAAACTATTGAGAGAAGTGAAATCCTAACAAACCTGCACACTACATTGGAAGAGTTAGACACAGCAATGGATAACCCCAATAACACTGTAGATATTACACCATTTACAAAAAAAATTAGAGACCTAAATAAGGGTGTGAAAATAAATTACTCCCAATTTTCTATGGAGTATCACGGTATGGGAACACGAAGCTGGTCTTCTTTGCTTATACTGAAAGCATTTATTTTACAGAATATGAAATTGGCGATTCAAAATCAAGTTGCATACTATCCAATAATTGCTATTGAAGAACCTGAATCACATTTACATCCAAATGCACAAAAGAAACTTTATTCACAAATTAATGCGATAGTTGGACAGAAAATAGTTGCTACTCATTCAAGTTATATTGCTGGAAGTGCTAAACTTAAAGAAGTTAGAAGTGTATGTAGAGACACATCTAATATTTCTATTGGAAAATTTATTGAATCTGAATTTGACAAAGAAGACATAAGGAAAATATACCGTCAGGTTATAAATACAAGAGGTGAATTATTCTTTTCAAAACTTGTGGTGTTATTTGAAGGAGAAACAGAAGAACAAGCTTTACCGATAACAATTAAACGGCATTTTGACAAAAGCCCTATAGAACTCGGAGTTGATTTTATTGGAGTTGGTGGTTCCGGTAATTATTTGCCTTTCATAAGATTCTTTGAAGCTTTCAATATACCTTATTTAATTTTTAGCGACAATGAACCTGAAGCTAATGCCACAGTTGTAAACCAAATTTCAAAATCAAAATTAAATGACATAAATCGAGTTGTTTTTCTATCAGCTGGAAATGACTTTGAAAAAGAGCTATGCGACAATGGTTATATCGATGAAGTAAAGAAGGCTTATCATAATTTAATGTTGGCTGAATGTGTCAATGACCAACATCGAGCAGCAAAACAAGCCCAATTAAATCAAATTCCAAACAACGACTATTATGGTCTGGTAACAAGTTTAAAAACACAGTTTGCACCAAATATTGGTTATGAACTATACAAATCAGAAAAGCCGCTACCTCCTAAAATTGTTGAATTGTTTGAAAAAGTGAATAACATTTTAAATCCTGCACCGAATGAATAAGATTAATTTATCACATAATCAACAACGAATTGTAGATATTAATGAGGGTGCTTTCCTTGTTTTAGCAAGTGCTGGCAGTGGGAAAACTAGAGTCTTAACAGAAAGAATTAAAAGACTTTCTGATTCGGTAGATGGAAAAATCTTAGCAATTACCTTTACAAATAAAGCGGCTAGTGAAATAAGGGAAAGACTTGGAACAAATGATAAAATAAGGAAAAATGTATTTGTTGGAACATTTCATAGCTTTTGTCAATCAATACTTGAATTGCGATTTAAACTACTAGGATACAATAGAATGCCTCACATTTTTGAGGATGATTCCGATAGGTTAGAATTAATTAAACAAGCAATAAAGACAGTTCCATATTTCGAATCAATATATAACGACCTAGAACCGAAGAAAAAAAACGAATACACTTATAATGCTTTACAGTTTATTTCAACTGTAAAAAGAGAATTGTTATCAGCAGAAGAATTAGCGGAGAACTCTGAAAATAATGAATATCAATTCTTATTTGAAACTTATCAGGATATTCTAAAATCAAACAACGCAATTGACTTTGATGATATTATTAGATTAGTCTACGAACTTTTTACTAATAATGATTCCGTTGCAAATTTATATCGAAAGGCATACTCCTATGTATGCATAGATGAATGTCAAGACTTAAATAAACTGCAATATTATCTTCTAAAGGCATTAACTGGTACCGTTATTAAAAATGTAATGATGGTTGGCGACCCCAATCAATCAATATATGGCTTTAATGGCTCTGCATCAACATATATGCAAGAGGATTTTGTTTCAGATTTTCAGGCCAATCTGATTACACTAGACGAAAATTATCGTTGTTCAAAATCAGTTATTGAAGCTTCAAATGCATTAATGGCTCTTGAGGTTGAAGCCGTGAACTATGTAATAAAAGGAGAATTTGTTATTTATCCAGCGCAATCCGAAATTGATGAAGCTCAATTTGTGCTTAACAAAATACGTGAGCTAATACAATTAAAATATCATAATGATATTGAAGGTGAGATTACTTATGACAAAATTTCGATACTGGCTAGAAATAAATTTGTATTTAAACATATTGAGGAATTATTAGCTAAGGAGAAAATTTCTTATTACTATAAATCAGGCAATGTTGGTATCAAGTTTAGTTCATCATTAATGAAAATATTCGATTTGTTTTTCAGGATAAAAATTAACCCATTTGACAAACTACACCAGCAACGTTTACAGGATATTTTAAAGGTTAGCGATATATCAAATTTGAACGAAATTAACTCTTCTAAATTCCCAATAGCCTCAAATATTAGAGACATTGTATTTGAAGCCACAATAGACAATTTACATTTAAAAATAGATGCCTTGCGAAATCTATTTGAAAAGTCAGACTTAGAAGACGATGAGAAAAAAATGACAATAGACGAATTAAATGACTTCTCCAATCAATTTACCCTATATAGAAAACAAAACATAAAACCAAAACTAGAGGGTTTTAAATCAGCTATTGCACTTGGGTTAACAAATACTTCAAATAGTAGAGAAATAGGCTTATGCTTAAGTACTGTGCACACAATGAAGGGGCAGGAAAGTGAGATTGTTTTTCTCATTGGTATGGATGACGGCACATTTCCAGACTATAGAGCAGTCAATAAAGGAGGTGATGAATTGCAACAAGAAAAGAACAACACTTATGTTGCTTTCACAAGAGCCAAGCGTTTTTTGTATGTTAGCTATCCGAAGAATAGATTAATGCCTTGGGGTGATTACAAGTCAAGAACTGTATCTAGATTTTTAAAGCCTTTGATATAATGAAATTCACCGAAGAAAAATTAGAAAAGGCAGATGTAATGGTTAATGGTTAATGATCAATGGTTAATGAAATGAAAGGGAATATCGTTAAAATAAAAAGTTTTGCTTTTGCTGTTAGAGTGGTAAAGCTCTATCAATATCTAGGTGAGCAGAAAAAGGAGTTTGTTCTATCTAAACAATTATTGAGAAGTGGAACAAGTGTTGGGGCAATAGTAAGAGAAGCAGAACACGCCGAATCCAAAAACGATTTTAAGCATAAAATGGGAATAGCACAGAAAGAAATAAACGAAACGATTTATTGGCTGGAATTGTTAAAACAAACTGATTACCTCACAGCAGAACAATTTGAAAGCATCAACCACGATGCCGTTGAAATCATTAAGTTAATTACCGCAATACTCAAATCCGCAAAAACCCCAATTAGCCATTAACCATTAACCATTAACCATTAACCATTAACCATTAACCATTAACCAATATGCGCTTTACCGAAGAAAAATTAGAAATTGCACTATGAGTGAACGCCAAAACATAGAATGGAAACAAAGCTGGCACGATGACTACCTCAAGTGGATCTGTGGTTTTGCCAATGCTATAGGCGGCACCATCATTATAGGAAAAGACGATAAGGGCAATGTGGTCGGCTTGCCAGATTATGAAAAGCTTCTGGAAGAACTGCCGAATAGAATACGCAATAGCATGGGCATCATTTGCGATGTTCAATTGCTGGAAGAATCGGGCAAGAAGTTCATTGAAATAAAAGTAAACCCTTACTCGGTGCCTGTTTCTTTAAGAGGCCGTTATTATTACCGCTCCGGCAGCGCCAAAATGGAATTAACAGGAGTTGAGCTCAATGAGTTTTTGCTCAAAAAAGCAGGTAAAACTTGGGATGATGTGGTGGAGGAAGGTGCTTCGGTTAAAGATATAGACGAGCCCAGTGTTCAAAAATTTATTGAAGATAGTAAGGAGAAAGCACGTATGCCCGACACAAAAGGGCTTAGTGTTTTTCAGATATTGGAAAAGTTACAGCTCACCGAGGGCAAAAAACTAAAACGTGCAGCACTTTGTCTTTTTGCGAAAAATCCAGGTAAATTCTTCCCTAACATAGAATTGAGAATCGGTCGTTTTGGCAAAGATTCCACTGATTTACGCTTTCAGGAAGTGGTTGAGGGTAATCTTGTGCAGCTGTTGGATGAAGTACAGGTACAACTGAAATATAAATTTTTGATTCGTCCTGTATCGTTTGAGGGTATGCAGCGGATAGAAAAAGGGAGTTATCCAGTATCTGCCCTCAGGGAGATGCTGTTGAATTCCTTGGTTCACAGAACCTACATGGGAGCGCATGTGCAGCTTCGGGTATTTGATGACAGGCTTTCCATTTGGAACGAGGGGACACTTCCTAACGGCCTCACCTTAGAAGACCTGAAAACAGAGCACAATTCACGTCCTCGAAATCCAAAGATAGCCAAGGCCTGTTTTATGGCGGGTTACATTGATACTTGGGGGCGTGGAACACTGAAAATCATAGAGGCATGTAAAGAAGCCGGACTGCCCGAACCTGAGATTAAGGAAAAAAATGGGGGTGTAGAGGTTACTATTTTTTCCGGTAACCAAGTGGGTAACCAAGTGAGTAACCAAGTGGGTAACCAAGCGAGCATGCAATTTGAGGCGGATTCCATAAGATTAAAAGAATTTCATGAACAGATTAAACGGTTGGCAAGTGCGTTGGTTTTGCAGCCAGATGAGGCTATGACGAGTGAAGCCCATTTGAAAAAATACATGGAAGAAGCAGAAAATCTGACGGAAACGGCACAAAGAATTCTTGACTTTTGCCAAGTACCAAAGAAGAGAAAAGAAATCTTAGAAGATTGTTTAGGAATTTCTAACCAAACCAAAAACTTCAAAACGCATATTGAGCCCTTAATAAAGCAAAATCTGCTTCAGCTTTCTATCAAAGACAAGCCTCAAAGTCAGTTTCAGAAATATTTTATAACCACAAAAGGGAAAATACTTCTGAATAATCGCAATGGTTAATGGTTAATTATCAATGGTTAATGGTTAATTATCAATGGTTAATGAAATGAAGGGGAATATCGTTAAAATAAAGAGTTTTGCTTTTGCTGTTAGGGTGGTAAAGCTCTATCAATATCTAGGTGAACATAAAAAGGAATTTGTTCTATCTAAACAATTATTGAGAAGTGGGACAAGTGTTGGGGCAATGGTAAGAGAAGCAGAACACGCCGAATCCAAAAACGATTTTAAGCATAAAATGGCAATAGCACAGAAAGAAATAAACGAAACGATTTACTGGCTGGAATTGTTAAAAGAAACTGATTACCTCACTACAGAACAATTTGAAAGCATCAACCATGATGCGGTAGAAATCATCAAATTAATTACCGCAATACTCAAATCCGCTAAAACCATCAACCCTTAACCATTAACCATTAACCCCTAACCATTAACCATTAACCATTAACCACTAACCATTAACCACTAACCATTAACCACTAACCATTAACCACTAACCATTAACCCCTAACCACTAACCATTAACCCCTAACCATTAACCATCAACCCTTAACCCCTAACCATTAACCATTAACCATTAACCATTAACCATTAACCATTAACCATTAACCCTTAACCATTAACCATTAACCATTAACCCTTAACCCCTAACCATTAACCATTAACCATTAACCCCTAACCATTAACCATTAACCCCTAACCATTAACCATTAACCATTATGAACAGCGACATCATCATCTACCAAAGCCCAGACGGCAACATCAAAATAGATGTTCGACTGGAAGAGGAAACTGTTTGGCTAACGCAAGACCAAATGGCCACTTTGTTTGGTAAAGCAAAATCTACCATCAACGAGCACATAAAAAATGTATTTGCAGAAGGCGAGTTGGATGAAAAAGTGGTTGTTCGGAAATTCCGAATAACCACTCCACACGGTGCTATGGCCGGAAAAACGCAGGAAGTTGAAGTATTTGGGTACAATCTTGACGTCATCATTTCCGTGGGTTATCGAGTAAAATCGACTCAAGGAACACAATTCCGTATCTGGGCTACTCAAAGGTTGAAAGAGTACATCATCAAAGGTTTTACTTTGAATGACGACCGTTTTAAGTCGGGTAGTTCCATGAACTATTTTAACGAATTGCAGGAACGCATTCGGGAGATACGGCTATCGGAACGCTTTTTCTATCAGAAAATAAAAGACATCTACACCACTAGTATTGATTATGACCCCAAAGACGAGAAAACAATTGAGTTCTTCAAAGTAGTGCAAAACAAGCTCTTGTGGGCAATCAGCGAGCAAACCGCAGCGGAGTTGGTGTATCGCAGGGCGGATGCCAGTCTTCCGCTGATGGGTATGCAGTCTTATGACAAAAAAAGAACAGTTGCCATCAAAAAATCGGATGCGACTGTTGCCAAAAACTATCTCAACGAAGATGAAATAAAACTGCTTGGCCTATTGGTGGAACAATACCTTGCCTTTGCCGAAACAATGGCACAGCAGCGAACACCGATGTATATGAATGACTGGATTCAGCGACTTGACGCCATTCTGCAATTAAATGGTAGAGAATTATTGACCCACGCCGGCAAAATCAGCCACGAAATGGCGGTAAAAAAATCAGGCGAAGAATTTGAAAAATATCAACTGGCCAAAAAAGTAATGGAAAAGGAGGAAAGTCTAAAAGAGCTTGAGGCAGACATAAAAAAACTACCCAAACCTAAAAAATGAGACATTACACAGAATCAAGTTTAGAAAACTCTTTTGTAGAACTTTTAGCCATTGAAGGCTTCAAACATATTTTGGGTAGCCATATCACTCGAAATCCAGAAGAAGTATTGATTGTAGAAGATTTGCAAGCCTTTTTGTTAAGTCAATACGCAGGGCAAGGCATAACGGTAAACGAAATCAAATCGATCATTCTTCAACTTAAATCGCTTTCTTCCTCTGACTTATACGAGAGCAACAAGACCTTTCTGAAAATGCTTTCTGACGGCTTCATCCTCAAACGGGAAGACCGCAACCAAAAAGACATTTACATTCAGTTGATTGATTATTCAGGCTTGAATGCACACCGTCAACCTGATGAAGAACAACTCCTTTCAATAGCCGCAGACGACAAGAAGCAATACCTCAAAGACAACAATATATACAAGTTCGTAACCCAATTAGAAATTCTTGGTTCCGAAAAACGCATACCTGACGGCATAGTTTATATCAATGGTTTGCCTTTGGTAGTGTTTGAATTCAAATCTGCCATTCGGGAAGAAGCCACCATTTATGATGCTTACAAGCAGTTAACGGTTCGCTACCACAGAGATATTCCTGAACTGTTTAAATACAACGCTTTTTGTGTCATCAGCGATGGCGTAAACAACAAAGCAGGTTCATTCTTTGCGCCTTATGAGTTCTTCTATGCCTGGAGACGAGTGGGGAAGGTCCTGGGAGGGGCGAAGCTCCCGCTTCACCCTATGAACGATTCGCAGGAGCTTATCGCATCCAAGAGGGAGGCAGACGGCATTGGCAGTATGTTTACCCTTATCCACGGAATGTTCAATAAAATCACCTTACGTGACATTATTCGCAACTTCATTTACATACCCGACAGCTCTAAGAAATACGAGAAAATTGTTTGTCGCTATCCGCAATATTACGCTGCTCGGGCTCTGTATGACAACATTAAGAAAGCCCAAAAGCCTGAAGGAAACGGAAAAGGTGGAACTTACTTTGGTGCCACTGGTTGCGGGAAAAGCTTTACAATGCTGTACTTGACCAGGTTGTTGATGAAGAGTGAATACTTCTCAAGTCCGACCATTGTATTGATTACCGATAGAACTGACTTAGATGATCAATTGGCGGGTCAGTTTACCAATGCCAAAATTTTCATAGGCGACAATACAGTTGTAAGCGTTGAAAGTAGAGCACATTTAAGAGAGTTACTTCGAGGCCGACAAAGCGGTGGTGTTTTTTTAACCACCATTCACAAGTTTACAGAAGATACCGAACTACTCACGGACAGAAACAATGTGATTTGTATTTCGGACGAAGCACACAGAAGTCAGGTAAACCTTGACCAAAAAGTAAAAGTAACCGAAAAGGGCGTGACCAAAACGTATGGTTTCGCCAAATACTTACACGATTCCTTACCCAACGCCATCTTTGTTGGCTTCACAGGAACGCCCATAGATGCAACGCTGGATGTGTTCGGAAAAGTGGTTGATGCCTATACCATGACAGAATCGGTAAAAGATGAAATCACCGTACGGATTGTGTATGAAGGCAGGGCAGCCAAAGTGTTGTTGAATAATTCGAAGCTCCAAGAAATTGAAGAATACTATGCCAAGTGTGCGGAAATTGGAAGCAACGAAAATCAGATTGAGCAAAGCAAAAAAGAAATGGCTCAGATGTATGCCATTATTGGCGACCCTGACCGTTTGAAAGCAGTTGCAGAAGATTTTGTAACCCATTATGAGAAAAGAATTTCGGAAGGGGCCACCGTAAAAGGCAAAGTTATGTTTGTGTGCAGTACCCGCGAAATTGCCTACGAGCTGTATAAAAACATCATCGGCTACTTAGGTGCTCGAAGCTCCAGTTACGAGCATATTGATACTACTAATTTCGCAGCTCATTTCACCAAAAAGTTTGGTCATCCAGAAGAATGGCACAAAGGAAATCTTCCCCACCGGAATAAAGAGGGGCTTATTCAGTCAATAACTTTCCGTTTGGCAGATAGTTTACCTCAAACTGTTTTGAAAGATATCGAAGAAGAAATCAAGTATTTATCAAAGGATGAGAAAGATTTGGCCAAAAGAAAAAAATACGAATATTGGCTTGATAAAGGCTTGGGATGTTGTGCTTTAGCAAATAGAGAAATGGCTCAAGTAGTTCAAGAGGCTTTTTTGCATCACGATGGTGACAAATATGATTTGTTGGCTTGGAGTATTATGCCTAACCATGTGCATGTTTTGATAAAAACTAAATCTGACTTACCAAAAATTGTTCAATCATGGAAATCTTATACCGGTAGATGGGCATTAGCAAACAATAAAAAGTTCAATTTAGGAATTGAATCGGATGCAAAACAATTTTGGATGCCCGAATATTGGGATAGATTTATAAGAGATGAAGAGCATTTCAATAATACTGTTAGATATATTTTGAATAATCCTGTTAAAGCTGGTTTGCCTATAAATCATATTGCGTATTTATATAGAGGAATGCAGCTGGAGCTGCATTCTACCCGGAAGCTTCACCCCACTCAGATCAAACTCATTGCCACCAGAGGACAAGACGACCCGAAAGAAATGTATGATTTGTTGGGCACGAAAGAACAACGCAAAGAACTTGACCGACAATTCAAAAATGAAAAATCGAATTTCAAGATTGCCATTGTGGTGGATATGTGGCTCACCGGTTTTGATGTTCCTTTCTTAGATAGCATTTACATTGACAAACCTATTCAACGACACAATTTAATTCAGACCATTTCAAGAGTAAACCGAAAGTTTGAAGGAAAGCACAAAGGTTTGGTGGTAGATTATATTGGAATCAAAAACCAAATGAATTTAGCGTTAAAACAATACAGCGAAGGAGACAAAGACAATTTTGAAGACATTGCTGAATCCATCATTATTGTAAGAAATCATTTAGACCTTTTGGCTAAACTGTTTCACACTTTTGACAGTACCAACTATTTCAACGGCACAACCATTCAGCAATTAAACACTTTGAATTTAGCTGCGGAATACGTGCAACAAACCAAAGAGCTTGAAACCCGTTTTATGGGCTTGGTGAAGCGCCTAAAAGCCGCTTATGATATTTGTGCAGGAAGCGAACAGTTAACGCAAGCCGAAAGAGATTACACGCATTTCTATTTGGCAGTTCGTTCTATTGTTTTCAAACTAACCAAAGGCAATGCACCCGACACCGCACAGATGAATGCCAAAGTACGGGAAATGATTAAAGAAGCGTTACAGAGTGACGGAGTAGAAGAAATATTTAAACTAGGAGACGAAGCAGAAACCGAACAAGACATTTTTGATGAAGATTATTTGGCTAAGATTGATAAAATTAAATTGCCGAACACGAAAATCAAATTGCTTCAACAACTATTGGCTAAAGTAATTGGAGAAATCAGAAAAGTAAACAAAGTCAAAGGCATAGACTTTTCAAAGAAGATGCAAGCCTTGGTGGAACGCTACAACAACCGAGATGCTAATGATATCCTGAGAAGTGAAGTCTATGAAGAAATGGCAAATGCCTTGACAGAATTAATATGGGAGGCACACAAAGAGTTTTCAGCGGGCGACGAATTGGGCATTAATTTTCAAGAAAAAGCTTTTTACGACATTCTGAAAGAGCTTTGCATCAAATACGATTTCAAATATCCAGACGACAAAATGATTGAATTAGCCAAAGCCGTTAAAGACCTTGTAGATGGCCAAGCCAAATTCCCAGACTGGAACAAACGTGACGACATCAAATCCGCATTAAAAGTTGGACTTATTCTTTTACTTGACGAGTATGGCTATCCACCCGTAGAACGAGACGAAGTATATGTGGAGATTTTTGAACAAGCGGAAAACTTTAAGAAAAATCAGAACTTATAAAACCACCCAGCAGACGCACACATTGCTAATTCGCGCCAGTCCACACATAATCTAAGGCTCGGCAATGCGTGATTCTGCACAGCGAACATTTAACGGCTAATCATCTTGAAAAATAGTTGACCTGCTATCAACATCCAGCCAAATAGCTTTAGCCTCTTTAAATCGTAACCATTCTTTTATTCTCTTACGCCTAATAATACCTGTTGCCTCTGCAATTAAAACTGTTATCTGGCAATCGTAATCTCGTGCTCTTAGCAGTACAAGTAATGGCTTGAGGTCACAGCATAAAAACGGGGTTAATAAAAGACTAGACAACTATATCGTATTAATACACCTGAAAGATTGCATTTAAATATGTTTAAATAGATAATATATTTAATTAATTCTTTGAATATTTAATAATAATAGTGGATATATTGTTATTTACATTTCAATCCGGTTTTGTTATTTAGTAATAATTCATCGCGGCATGTTCCTTTTTCCATGTTAGGATGAATAAAACAACTTTTACATAAAAAAATATGCGAAGGAAAGACAATGCACGTCTTGAGACCCTCCAACGAGTGGTCAACACGCTCAAAGAGCACCAAACCATCGTCCATGCATTCAAGCCGCTTAAAACCCTCTTTACGGAGCTGGATACTTTGACCAAACAGATTGCCAGTGAACGGGCAGATGCTTGGACCAACAGTGAAGGTACCACCAATGAGAAAAAGCAGGCTTTCGAGGCAATGGTTAAACAATCCGTTTCCCTGGCTAAGCTGGCGCTCATTTGGGCAAAGCTTAACAATGATCAACTGCTCATGCCTGAGTTTGATCTTGAAGTATCCGATTTTAGAAATGGCAACATCTTAGACGCTATCGATAAGGCTAGCCGCTTAGAGTCGTTGTTGCGCACCTATGTGGAGGATCTTGAAGATTACTCCATTACCGTTGAACAACTGGATCAGTTGAAAATGGACATTGCTAGCCTACAAACACTCAATCCTAAGCCACTTCAGATTAGGGGCAAGAATAAAGTGAAGCGGGAGCAATTATCCGAAGACTTACGCCAAGCTATGGAACTAGCCCGCGATATAGAAAATCTGGTAGTGGGTAAGTATATGGATTCAGAGCCGCAATTCGTCAATCTTTATTTGGCTGCTATGCGCATTTATGATCCAGCCACCCGCTCAACCCAAGTAGAGCTGGTGGTGCTAGACCAAGCTGGTAATCCGATTCCTCAAGCCGAATGCGACATATTGGAATTAGAGGGCGAAGAACAATGGACCAATCAAACAGGGCTGGCTCTCATTGAGGGCATTCGCTCTGGAACCTTCACCTTAGAAATCAGAAAAGAAGGTTATGAGTCGTACCGAGGCCAAGTTGAAGTAAAAAGAGGAAAGAAAACATCCCTCAACTTAAAACTCGCCAATAACTCCTAAACCAACCTGCTCCCCATCTGATAGAAAAAGGGCGGGTGGGGAGCTTAATAGTTATTTAGAACTTAATTCAGTAATGAAAGAATAAGTACGAGATAGTTTCAAAAGCTCGTGTCGTTTTCCGTGGCTAGGAACCATCGCATCATGGTTTGTTGAGTTGCTATTGAGCGTAATCCTTTTTGCGTTGAATAGCCTAAGGCCTGGAATATCGAACATCAGTTTCGCCTTCAGAGAATAGATTTCCTGAATGACTTCTTTATAAAAAACTTAGTGTACCCTGTGAAACCCTCGAGAACTTCGTGATAACCCTAGCCCGCTACGCTAACAGTGGCGAACAGATTCACTCCCTCAATCTCCAGCGGTATGCCATCTTGGAGGTGTGGTAGTACCAATAGCTCTTCGGCCAGCACTTCTGAGGTAATGTAAGCGCCGTGTTTTGAAAGAAGCGCTTCCAGAGTTGAAACATCATCTCCGTTGAGATGCACCCGAATCCGGTCTGTGACTTCGAAACCACTGTCTTTCCGGATTTTCTGAATGCGGTTTACCACCTCACGCGCCAATCCTTCACTCAATAATTCTTCATTCAAGCTCACATCTAAGGCTACTGTAAGTTTTCCTTCGCTGGCGACCATCCAGCCAGGTATGTCTTCCGAGATGATTTCTACTTCTTCCGGAACCAATTCATGCGTGCCGGCAGAATGCGTGAGCATCAGTTTGCCTTCACGCTCTAGTTGGTAAATATCATCTTGGCCTAATGCCTGAATCAGCGCGGCCACTTCTTTCATCAACCCGCCAACTTTCTTACCTAAAACAGGGAACAGCGGCTTGATTTTTTTATTCACCAAGCCATGGGTATCAGTAATGAACGCCAGCTCTTTTACATTTACTTCGTTTAGAATCAGCTCTTTCACGCCTTCCAGCTGTTCCTGCATTTTACTATCCAAAACAGGAATAAGAATGCGGGACAATGGCTGACGAACCCGGATGTTTTCACGCTTGCGCAATGAAAGTACCAAGGAGGTGGCAGTTTGTGCTAACGCCATGCGCTCTTCCAGCGGCAGATCCAGCGCGGTTTCATTTACTTGTGGGAAAGTCGCCAAATGCACCGAATCTGCTTCGAATTGCGTCGGTGCTCCGGCTTTCAAATCTTGGTACAAGCGTTCCGCGAAGAAGGGGGCAATAGGCGCCATCAGGCTGCTCAAGGTTCGCAAGCATTCAAACAGGGTTTGATAGGCAGCATCTTTATCTCGACCATCGTCGCTTTTCCAGTAGCGACGGCGACATAAACGCACATACCAGTTGCTTAAATGCTCGTCCACGAACTCCTGAATCGCCCTCGCCGCTCGTTGAGGCTCGTATTCTTCAAAGGCTTCTGTCACTTTGGCGATTAAGCTATTCAGCCCGGAAATTACCCAACGGTCAATTTCCGGGCGGTCTTTCAAAGCAATTGCTGGTTCGTCGAAACGGAATCCGTCGATGTTGGCATATAAGGCATAGAAGGCGTAAGTGTTGTACAGCGTTCCGAAGAACTTCCGCTGTGCTTCTTTTACCCCTTCCATGTCGAATTTCAGGTTGTCCCAAGGGGCAGCGTTGGCCACCATGTACCAGCGGGTAGCGTCGGCTCCGTATTGGTCTAGCGTTTCGAACGGGTCGATGCCGTTGCCCAGGCGCTTTGACATTTTGTTGCCGAATTTATCCAGCACCAAGCCATTCGACACTACATTTTTAAAGGCCACACTGTCGAACAGCATCACGGCAATGGCGTGCAAGGTGAAGAACCAGCCGCGGGTTTGGTCCACGCCCTCCGCGATAAAATCAGCAGGAAATTGGCGTGGGCCGTTTTCCGTGTTTCCTTCAAAAGGCCAGTGATTTTGCGCATAAGGCATAGCGCCGGAGTCAAACCAAACGTCAATAAGGTCCGGCTCGCGGTACATCGGCTTGCCGCTGTCCGAAACCAGCACAATTTCGTCCACATACGGGCGGTGTAAATCCACTTCGCGGCCTTCAAACGGCGACTTTTCCATCAAGCCATGCTTGATAGCAGCCGCAATTCCGGTTTCTAACTCCTCAACCGAGCCGATGCAGCGGCTTTCGCTTCCATCTACGGTGCGCCAAATGGGTAGTGGCGTGCCCCAATAGCGGGAACGGCTCAGGTTCCAGTCCACGAGGTTCTCCAACCAGTTGCCGAAGCGGCCGGTACCGGTACTTTCCGGCTTCCAGCGGATGGTTTTATTCAATTCCACCATGCGGTCTTTTACCGCCGTAGTGCGTATAAACCAGGAATCTAGTGGGTAGTATAGAATAGGTTTGTCGGTACGCCAGCAGTGAGGGTAGTTGTGTTCGTACTTTTCCACCCGGAAGGCAAGCCCTTTTTTCTTTAGTCTGATGGCGATTCGCTCATCAACACTTAAGTATTTATCACGCTGATGCTTCTCACACCAAGCTTTTTTCTCTTCCTCGGAAAGGTAGCTTTCTTTGACATATTCGCCAGCCAGGTCATCGTCGGCATCCTTCACTTCCTCCGTAAATCTTCCGGCTTTATCCACCAGAGTTAAAGCACCGATGCCGTTTTGTCGAGCAACGCGGAAGTCGTCGGCACCAAAACTCGGAGCAATGTGTACGATTCCCGTTCCATCTTCGGTAGTCACAAAATCACCTACGATAACACGGAAAGCATCGCCTTCTTCCGGCTGTGCAAATGGTAGCAGTTGCGCGTAGCTTAATCCGGCGAGTTCCTCTCCTTTAATCGTCGCAATCTTTTTCCAGTGCAGGTTTTTCGGGTCGAAGTCCGGAAACACGTCTTCCACCTGAAGCTCAAGTTCAGGCTTGAAGTAGCGCGAAAGTAAAGCTTCAGCCAGAATCACACGCTGAGCTTCACCTGTGTAAGGGTTGCGGCTTTCTACCACCACATAGTTGATGTTTTTCCCAACGGCCAAGGCAGTGTTAGAAGGCAAAGTCCATGGCGTGGTGGTCCAGGCCATGGCGTGAAGTGGGCTCGTTTCGCTTTGGAAACGCTCCAATACTTTGGAGTCGTTATCGGAGAGAATGCGGAACAAAGCCACCACGGTAGTGTCCTTCACTGGTTTGTAGGTGCCGGGTTGGTTCAGCTCGTGAGAGCTTAGTCCGGTTCCGGCAGCCGGGGAGTACGGTTGGATGGTGTAGCCTTTGTAGAGGAAATCCTTTTCGTATAAACGTTTCAGCAGCGCCCAAACCGACTCGATGTAATCCTTTTCGTAGGTTACATACGGCTTTTCGAGGTCCACCCAGTAGCCCATTTTGCGGGTAAGATCCTCCCAGAGGTGGGTGAAGGCCATCACATCTTTGCGACAGGCGGCGTTGTATTCGGCAACCGAGATGGTTTTTCCGATGTCTTCTTTGGTAATCCCAAGCGATTTTTCAACCTGTAACTCAATGGGCAAACCGTGCGTATCCCAACCAGATTTACGTTCTACCCGAAATCCTTGTTGGGTTTTATAGCGGCAGAATATATCCTTGATGGTGCGTGCCATCACATGGTGAATGCCGGGACGGCCGTTGGCTGAAGGCGGACCTTCGTAGAAAACGAAAGCCTTGTCGGCTGGGCGGGTGCTCAGGCTTAGTTGAAAGGTTTGGTTACTTTCCCACCATTGGGCGACTTCCCGGTTGATTCGTACCAGGTCGAGTTGTTTGTACTCAGGATATTGACTCATAAGACGGCGCGAAAATAGGACATTTTGGCGGGAGGCGTTTGTTGCAATTTGGAACAGAACTTTAACATGTTTCTAAGATGTTCGTTGAAACATGAGGGGTTTGTTTACGTTAACTTAACATGGATCTCCTCTCCAAAACGCGGCATAGCGCAGCAGAACTGGTTCTAATTTTGGCGACATCACTTGCAATGATTGGTCAAGGTCGTTTTGATTTAACCTTGCTCGCTATTCTGGCAGTCCTGCTGATGCTGTGGATTAGCCAGAACAGAGTACTTGGACTATTGATTGCCAGTGTTTTGGCAATAACCGCCATTTGGATGAGTGGCGCGGTCATCTCTGAATATGAAGAATTTCCATCGCGTACTTCAAGGGAGTCTGTTGAATTGCTAATCACCGGAATTACCTTATTTGGCACGTTGGGTTTCCTTTCGCTACTGATGTTTCGTAAGTACATACCAGCGAAGCTGTAACAATCAGAACGTTTCAGGCAAAGTCCACGGAGTCTCTGTAGAGCTCGTAAAGTATTTAAGAAAGCCATTGCGCCCTTCGCGAGTCCTCTGCGCCCACTGCGTGAAACCTTCCCCAAACAGCATCCACCAAGTATATAAGAAGGCCATTGCGCCCTTCGCGAATCCTCTTCTCCCACTGCGTGAAACCTTTCCCCTAGCAGCATCCACCAAGTATTTAAGAAAGCCATTGCGCCCTTCGCGAATCCTCTGTGCCCACTACGTGAAACCTTTTCCCCATCAGCATCCACCAAGTATTTAAGAAGAAAGCCATTGCGTCCTTCGCGATTCCTCTGCGCCCAC